>CAZEYT010000001.1:0-143316 GCA_964516295.1 uncultured Chthoniobacterales bacterium
CCAGCAAACCGAGCCGGCGCTTCTTGGGACGAGGCGGCGGTCCGAAAACGGCCACGGGACGCTTGTTGCGGCCGTAGGTGACCACAACAGACTCGCCCTTTTGGACGAGGGCCAGCGCCTCGGGCAGGCGGGCCTTGAATTCGCCGATGGTCAGTGTGGTGGACATGGTGGAAGTGTGCGCCCAACTGGACAAGTAGTCAAGTTGGGCGCCGGGGGTGTGGATGGGCGGGCTTTAGAGCAGTTCGAGGACTTCGACCGTCGCGGGGATGTCGGAAAGGTCGAGGGTGACGGTGTAGTCGGTGAAGGCGCGGGGGACCTCGGCGGCGGGGTTGCGGGCGATTTTCAGCGCCTCGAAGAGTTTGTGGGCGGGCGCGTTGCCGAGAGCGCTTTGGTGTTTGAAGACGACGAGCCGGCGCGGGGCCATGAGGCCGCGGGAGGCGGAGCGGTCGTGGTCGAACATGCCTTTCAGTGCATCCCAGAGGAGGGCGAGGTCGTCGTCGCCGAAGCCGGTGCCGGCGGCTTCATGTGCGGAGACGAAGCCGTGGGCGACGTAGAGACCGTAGGGGACGATGGATTTGCGGCCCATGGTGCCGGTGAGGTTACCGTCTTTTTTGATCTGCGCCTCGGCATCGTCCTGGGTGGTGACGGATTTGCGGGTGATGGTGATCTCCTGTTGGAAGATGCGATCCACGGAGCGGGCGAAGGTGAGCTGCACGGGGCCGCGCACCTGGCCGCAGTTGTTCTCCTTCATCGACATGACGGCACCGAAGGTGCGAACGTCCCAGAAGTGGGCGCACATCCATTGGCGGGCCTTGACCTGATCAGCGTATCTTTTGTCGGAGGACTTGGCGCCGATGGCGGTGTAAGCCTGTTCGTGGAGGGTGTTGAGCACGCGTTTTTCGGGCCCGCCTTTGGTTTGAAAATAGATTTCGTAGCCGGGAGCGGCGGACTCGGGCGTGGCGGCTTTGGCGAGAAGGACGTAATCGCGGATTTTGCGTTTAATGCAGCCGTCGGTGACGATTCCGCGGTAGGTCTCGGGATCAACGCGGGGGAGGTTGCCGGCGTCAGGGTCGCCGTTTGGGTTCCCGTCTTGAACGTCGAAGAGGTAGATGAAGTCGTAGCGATTGGTGATGTGTTGGGACATGGTGTGTTGGATTTGAGATTTGGAATTTAAGATTTCAGAGAAGGAGCGACGGAGCGGGCTGCGTTATTCGGCGGCTTCGGTTTCGAGTGCGTCGTCGGCCTCGGGCTTTTGTTTCCGGGCGAGGATGCGCTGGTAGTAGAAGCCAAGGGCGAACTCGCCTTGGCCGACAGGATTGTTGGTGGAAGGGTAGCCGCCATTTTTAACGATGACCTCGACGATGTCGGTTATCTGTTCATCGAACCAGTGGGCGAGTCCGGCGCTCGTCTTGTCCTTCCTCAGCTTGGCGAGGTGAGGCTGGGCGTTGGCGACGAGGTGGCCGAGGACGGCGGCAGGCGTGGCGGAGGCGGAGCTGTAGAACTTGTCCACGACGGACGCGTTGCGGTCGCCGAGGGCTTTTTTCTGCACGCCTTCGAGGACGCGGAGGAGGCGGCCGCAGGCGAAGGCGGGAGATTGTTGGATGGTCTTATCGGTTTCGGACATGGTGGTGGGTTGGGGTTTGGATTGGTGGTGAAAACGGCGGACAAAAAGTTGGATGAGCGCGGCGCGGATGGGCGGGCAGTCGCCAGTGGTGGCGATGCGTCGGCAGGCGAGGGAAAGTAGTTCGCCGGGCACGGGCTGTGTGCGGCCAAGAAGGGCGACGTCGAAGAGCAGCGGACGCAGGCGGGCGAGCTCGGCGGTGGTGTCGCCTTTGCCTTCGAGGGTGGAGAGGAGTTTCCACAAGGGCCAACGGGACCAGAGGTCGCCGGTGTCGGCAAGGCGTCGGCGCTTTTTGAGGTCCTTCGCTTTGTCTGCTGGGTCGAAGATCGGACGGTCGAGCGGTATGGTGAGGTCCTCAAACCATTCGCGCATGTGGCGGACGGCGTCGGGTAGCGGTTGGTCGATCCAGCCGCGAATTACGCCGCGCGCGGAGCTGCCGCTAAGGGCGAGGCAGTAGAAGCGGGCCTTGGCGGCGTCGGCTCCGGCGGGGAGGGCGCCGGCGTCGGCACTTTTGATAATCGAGACGGCGTCCTTGGCGGAATCGGAGAGCGGGCCGACGGGAGCGGCGTCGCGCACGGCGGCAAACATCCAATCTTCGTCGGCATCGGGCCGGCCTTCCTCGATGGCTTTGGCGGGGTTGGCGGTGATCTCGGGGCGGTCGCACCAGAAGAGAAAAATGGTGTCTGCGGTGCGGTAGTGGTGGTCGGAGTGGGCCTTGTCGCCGAGGTAATTGATGGCGCGAATGTAGCCTTCGACGGCCTCTTCGGACATGGGACTGACGAGGGATTTTTCGAAGCCGTAGGAGCCGAAGGCGGGTTTGTCGCTGGAGACGAGAGCGACGCCGCCGGGCAGGCCACCGGGGGCGACTTTGACGCGGGTGCCGTGGGTGCGGACGGGGTTGCAGAGTTCGCCGGTGACCATGCACGGGATGAGCGGCTCGGTGGACTCAGCGGCGGAGGCGGCCCGTTTGGCAGCGCATTGCTCGCGCCACCAGGTTTTGAGCGTGGTCCACTCGACGAGATAACCGTCGTGGCCCTCGACTTGGAAGGTGACCCAGTCAGAGAGCTTGAGTTTGAGGGAATCGAAGGTGGCGCGGAGCGGTTCGGCTTCTTCTGGATGGGCGGCGAGGTTGGCGAGGAAGGTGACGACCGCGTCGAGACCGGGCTGGTTGGTGGCGGCGTCGATGGCGCGGAGCTGTTCGAGGAAGAGCGTCTGGGTGGCGACGGTGATGGGCTTGGCGTCGGGCTCGAGGCCGGGGAGGACGCGATTGGCGGTGTCGGCTCCGAGGCAGGCGATGGCCGCGGAGTTGCGCGCGGCGATACGGGAGACGGATTTTTTGACCGGGGCTTTTTTGTCTCCGACCGGGAAGAGGCCGGCAAAGGCTCCGGTGGCGCTCAGGTGGATGACGGCGTGAAGGGTCTGCTCGGTGAAATCGAGGTCATCGAGCAGGCCGCGCGACTGGGCGAAGCGGTGGAGGGCGGGAAAGATCATGGGGCGGGCTCAGGCGCGGCGGTAAAGGTTTTGGCGCATGGCGATGACATTGAGGACGCCGCGTTCGAGTTTGGCCGGGGCGAAGAGGGCGCACTTGGGCGGTCGGGCACCGACGGGGCCGTCGGTCGGAAAATCGAGGTCGTAGAGCATGACGCCGAGGTCGCGGGATTCATCGGCGGGGGTCTCGGTGCCGTCGGGCGGGGCAAAGTAGGCAACGTATTCGCGGATGCCCATGCTTGGCTGGCGCACGCACTGGCCTTGGGCGACGCGGCGGGAAAACATCTCGCGATATTTGGCGGGCGGGTCGGCGGGCGTGGGGTTTTTAACGATGAGGCGGCCTTCGAGGAGGTAGGCGACGTCGCGGAGGATGACGCTGTTGCGCTGGGTGCGGTTCTCGCCCTGCACGTCGTCGCGACCGGCGGAGTCCACAAGGTAGGGCTCGAAGGTGGACGCGTCCTTTATCCACGAGTTCACGCCGCTCGCGCCTTTGACGGTGACGGTGCCCTGGATCTCGTTGCGACGAATCGAGGTGAAGCGGATGGGTTTTAGGACGGTGATTCGGTCGAGTTCGTAGCGGACGGCGGGTTTCCAGAAGATAGCTTCGAGGATGCCGCGCGCGGCGGAAGGAGTGATGACGGGATAGGAGAGCCGTTCGACGCGGGCCTCGGGCGTGGTAAAGCAGGCGTAGTCGCCCCAGACTTTGAGGGAAATTGGGATGGTGGCGGGCATGGTGGGTGGAGTGTTGAGAGCGGGTTTAGAAAATCGTGTGCGTGCCGGTAATGACGCCCTGAGGGTCGTAGCCAAATTGGGGATCGTAGCTTTTTTGCACGACGTGTAGGCCGCAGCGGAGTTGGCGGACGATCCCGCGTTGCAGGCCGGTTTTGAGGTCGGAGGCGCGCAGGTTGATGCAGTGGCGGGAGAGGGCGTGGCGTTGCTGGCGGGTGGGCGGTTGGTGGCCTTGGTTTTCCAGTTGGGCGATCCAATCGCGCGCGGTTTCGTCGTAATCGGTGAGGACGGATTCGGTGGGCTGTTCTTCCTCGATCCATTTGTAGCGTAGGCCGATCTCGCGGTGGAGGCGCTCCCGGCGGAGGCGGGCGATGTCGGGTTTGTCGAGCGCGGTGCCGTGGTAGAGGTCGCGGAAGTAGGCGGAGATCGCGTCGGGCGTGATCTCGTCGGCGGGGGCGACCGGCAGGTGTTTTTCCGCCAAGGCGGTGGCGCGTTGGTAAACGCCGGGCGGGAGTTTGGCGTCGGCGAGTTGGACGACCTCTACGTCGCCGCAGAGCGGATGGCCGTCGGGAGTGGTCAGGCGGCCCTCGCGGTTGCAGCGACCGGCGGCTTGCAGGATGGCGTCGAGCGGGCCGAGGACGCGGAAGACCTTTGGAAAATCGAGATCAACGCCCGCCTCGATGAGCTGGGTGCTGATAACGAGACAAGGGCAGTCGGGCTGCGCGAGGCGGGTGTGCACAGCGTCGATCACAGCCTGGCGGTGAGTCGGGCACATGAAGGTGGAAAGGTGGTAAACGTGATCGCCGGGGGAGCGGGCTTGGACAGCGTCGAAGAGTTCGCGGGCGCTTCGACGGGTATTGACGATGGCGAGGGCGCGGTCGTGGGCGGCAATGCGGTCGGCGAAGGCTTCGAGGGAAATCGGTTCGCGGGCGTGGCGGATGGAGGTGCGCCGAAACTCGGGGCGGGCGTGGAGGCGCCAGGCCGGGTCGTCGGTCGGGATGATTTCGCGGATGGATGGGAAGCCGGAGGGGAAAAACTCGCCGCGCTCGAAGGCGGGTTGCGTGGCGGTGCAGAAGACGAGCGAAGTTTTGCCGTAGGCTTGAAGGGCTTGGAGCGTGGCGAGCGAGGGATCGAGCAACTCGGGCGGGAAAGTCTGGCACTCGTCGAAAAGCACAACGGAGCCGATGAGGCGGTGCAGTTTGCGCGTGGCGGACGGGCGGTGGCTATGCAGGCTTTCGAAGAACTGGACGTTGGTCGTGACGATGAACGGCGCGTTCCAGTTTTCGGCGGCGTGTTTGGCGCGCGCGGCGGGGCTGTCGGGGTCGGTCTCGGCGGCGGCTTGCCAGTCGGCTAGGCTGTGGTGTTCGAGCACATTGTCGGGCCCGAAGATTTGGGCGAAAATGCGGGCGTTTTGTTCGATGATCGAGGTGTACGGGATGACGTAGATGACGCGGCCAAAGCCGTGGGTGACGGTGTGGTTTAGGGCAAAAGCGGCAGAGGCGAGAGTCTTGCCGCCGCCGGTGGGCACGGTGAGCGAAAACACCCCAGGCGGGGCAGAGCGACCGACCTCGGTGCAGCGCGTTGCGATCTGGGTGCGGAGTTGGTCGAGGGTAGAGGGCTGGGGGCGGGCGGCGAAGGCAGCGAGTGTCGCATTCAGCTTTGTCAGCAGTTCGGCTGGGGTGGCGGACGGTGACGCGGGCGGAGTTTTGCCGCGAGCGCCAAGGAAGTGGCTCTCAGTGTCGAGGTAATCGGCATCCACCAAGGCGGAGAGCAGTAGGCGGAGCCGGAGGTCGTCGGCAGGAGTGCCGTGAGTGGAAAATTGGGAGGTGGCGGGGCGCGGTGGGGCGGGAAGGGCGTCGGCGCGGTAGGCGGTGAGCAGGGCGTGGAGCAGTTTTTGGCCATCGGCGGTCTGAGTGAGGTCGTTGAGTTTGGTGGAGAGGGAATCGACCTCGTCGTGGAGGCCGGCGTGGTGGCTGGCGATGAGATTGGCGAGGAGCCGCGATTGTGAGGCGACGACGGCGGCACCATGGATGGCGTGAGGAGTGCGCGGACGACCGGTGGCGAGATAGCGTTGAAAGTCCGGCAGATACTTCCCCAAATCATGCAGAAGTCCGGCGAGGCGAGCTTCGGCGGCGGCTTCTTGGCCCATGGGGGCAGCGAACTTTGCCGCGAGCTCCGCGACATTGCGCAGGTGGGTGGCGAGGGGTTGCCAGTGGTCTTCCGGCAGGCGGTTGCCATGTTCGTCTTCTGCGGTGTGGGCGTAGAATTTCACGGGAGCGGGTGGTTATCCGACCGGAACGCCCGGCACCATAGACAGCGGGGACGGCCGATGGAAGGTGAAATTGTCGCTGGCTCGGAAAAACTGATTGGAATCGGAAGCACGCCGGGAAGAATCGCGGGCGTGATGGGACATTTACCGTCCTACCCCAAAAACATTTCAAAAGATCTTCGAGGCGATTCCTCCGGCCTCAGCGCCACTCGTGTTTGGGGTATTTTCGCTGAAGCTCGGTTTTGAGTTTCGGGTAGGATTCGGTCCAGAAGGTGGTGAGGTTTTTGGTGATTTGGACCGGGCGGTGGTTGGGGGCGAGGATTTGGATGGTGAGGGGGAAGCGGCCGCCGGCGATTTTGAGGTCGGTCGTGACGCCGTAGAGGTCTTGGATGCGGGCGGCGAGGAAGGGGTCGGCGTTCGAGGCGTAGGTGATTTTTGCCCGGCGGCCTCCGGGGAGCTCGAGGCGCTCGGGGGCGTGTTTGTCGACGAGTTGCTGCCCGGGCGGCGTGAGGAGCGAGCGGGCGAGCGGCAGGATCGGGAGGTCTTTGATGTCGCGGTAGCAAACGGCTCCATCGCACGCGAGGAGGATGATGTGTTCGCGTTCGTCCGGGCCCATGGCGGGGAGGTTCCAGTCCGGGCAGAAGCGGACGAGGAAGTTCACGCGTTCGAGCCATTGGTCAACGGCGTCGTCCCAGCCGTTCAGTCGCAGGTCGCCGGCCTGGACGCGGGCGGCGAGGCAGGCGGAGGCTTGGGGGCCGGGCGTGGCGTCACGGTCCTGCGTTTCGAGGACGAGGTCGCGGAACAATTTTGCACGGCGGACGACGACGCGATTCTGGCTGGCATCGTAGAAAAAGTCCGAGGTGTCGGAGAAGTCGTCCGGGAACATGTCGCGGAGCCAGGATTCTTCGACTTCGGTGGCGAGGTTGAGGGTGATTTGGGCATCGCCGCCGCGGCTTTCGATTTCGGAGATTTCGGCGGCGACGAGAAATTTGCTATTCTGGGCGACGCTGTTGCGGGCGAGCATTCCGCGACGACCGTGAACGACATCGCAGACGAGGGTTCCTTCGCTGCGGCGGCGGGCGACCTGGTCGGCGAACCCGGCGAGAATGCAACGGGCGACGGCCGCATCGGAGGCCGGAGGAGCCTCGGTGTCGAGTTTTTCGGCGCGGGCGATGTCGAGAAATTGGGAAAAGAGTTTGCCGACCTGACGGGCGGAGTCGGCATGAATGGCGAGCTGGCGGCATTCACTGGCGCGGAAATCTTTCGAGCGGGCCCAGGAGAAAACGCGGACGAGAACGAGAAAGTCGGACGTGCCGGTGCCGAAAATCTCGAGACGTTCTTCCTCGGTCTTCCGATCCGCGCGGAGGAGCATGGAGCGATTCTGGGTAATGGCCGCGATAAGCGCCGCTGCCTTCACGCAGCCGAGGTCTCCGGCGGCGAGGAACATTCGGGCGTAGCGGGGATGGACAGGGAAGCGCAGCATCCGGCGGCCGGTCTCGGTGATTTTTCCCGATCGGTCCACGGCCCCGAGGTCGTGGAGGAGCGACTCCGCGCGTTCGAGCGCCTGGGCGTCCGGGGCCTCGATCCAGCGGAAGGCGGAGAGGTCGTGGATGCCGGAGGCCTTGAGGGCGAGGACGGTCTCGGCCATGTCGAGGCGTTTGACTTCCGGGAGTTCCCGGGCCGGACGCCGTTCGTGGTCGCGCCGGGTCCAGAGCCGGATGCAGCGGCCGGGGGCGGTTCGTCCCGCGCGACCTGCGCGTTGATCGGCCGAGGCCTGGCTGATTTTTTCGATGAAGAGGGTATTGATGCCACGGTGGGGATCGTAGCGCGCCATACGGGCGAGGCCGGAATCGACGACGAGCGTGATGCCGTCGATGGTCAGCGAGGTTTCGGCGACATTGGTCGAGACGATGACTTTTCGTCCCGACGTGCGATGAACGGCGCGGTCCTGCTCGGCGGCAGGAAGTTCGCCATGGAGCGGAAGAACGGCCGCGCGGTGGCCGAGGTGATTCGAAATTTCCCGGATGGTCCGGCTGATCTCATAGGCACCCGGCATGAAGACAAGGACGTCGCCTTCGGTGCGGTCGAAATGGGTGGCGACGGCTTCCGCGGCGAGTTCCCAGGGCGGCTCATCGCGCGGCTCGTGGGCTGCATGCTCGATTTCGACCGGAAACACGCGGCCCGCCGATTCCAAAACCGGACAATCGCCCAGATAGGTCGCCAAACCCCGACCGTCCAACGTCGCCGACATCACGATGATCTTGAGATCCGGGCGGACGGTTTCCTGGAGGTCGAGGGCGCGGGCGAGCGTGATGTCGCCGTAGAGATGGCGCTCATGAAACTCGTCGAAAATCAGCGCCGAGATTCCGGGCAGACCGGGATCGCCGAGCATCTGTCGGAGGAGGATTCCCTCCGTGACGAAGAGGATGCGGGTCGCCGCCGAGGAGACATTGTCCAAGCGAATCTGGTAGCCCACTTCGCGGCCGAGTTCGGACTGACGTTCCTCCGCCACGCGGGCGGCCAGCATTCGCGCCGCCAGTCGGCGCGGTTGCAGCACCACGCAGCGACCCGAGCCGAGCGCCCCGCCATCGAGCAAGATCTGCGGGACCTGCGTGGATTTTCCCGATCCCGTGGGGGCTTGGAGGACGACGCGGTTCGAGCGTGCCAGTGTATCCAGGATTTCCTCGTCGAGATCGTAAATTGGCAAAACCATCCCGGGAACCTACCTCGTCGGCCGTCTCCTGCCACGTCTGCGATTTTCCCCTTGCATATTACTAAATGCAAATAGAGTAGTCGATAAAACGTCACAATCATGACAACGAGGGAAAAATCAGTGGGCCGGGTGAGTCCGGCGGCGGCGGAGAGCAAGAAGCGGTCGGTCTTGATGCTGGATGTGCGAACGCCATTGGAGTTCGGCGAGCGGCATATTGAGGGTTCGGTTCTGCACCCGTTGTCGGATCTGGATCCGGCGAAGGTGAAGGAGCTTCTGGGAGACAAAGCGGGGTGTGTGGTCGTGTGCCAGTCCGGGACACGTGCGAAGCAGGCAGCGGAAAAGCTGCATGCGGCGGGTGTGGAGCCGATCGAGGTGCTGGAGGGCGGGGTGACGGCGTGGGACGCGGCCGGGCTGCCGTTGGAACGCGGGGCGGCGGTGATGTCGCTCGAGCGCCAGGTGCGGATTGCGGCGGGAGCCTTAGTATTTGTCGGCGTTCTTTTGGGCTATCTGGTGAATCCGGGTTGGTTTCTTTTGTCGGGATTTGTGGGTGCGGGATTGGTGTTTGCCGGCATCACGGATTTCTGCGGCATGGGTCTGCTCATCGCCCGCATGCCCTGGAACAACCGGCTGAGCTGCAAAAAGTGCGGCTAGAGCCGGGTCTGATGCGGCCCGCTTCCTTGGCTGGTCGTTAAACGAAGGTCGAAGCCTTGGCGGGCCTTACGCGGTGGAATCTTGGGTTTTCGGTCACGGTGTTTTTGTGCCCGTTCGCAGCGCCGGAGCCCGCGGGGCTTGCAATTCCCCGGCCGCATGGTATCGAAGGGACATGGTGGATTTCGCCGGCAATGTTGCTTTGGACGGTCGACTCGGGTTGCTCCCGGGCCGACTTCTTTTCTCCATTTCCAAGTAACCTGCGGCAAAGCTGTTCCCCGGCATCGGCGGCTTTGACTGCCCAGAAAATGTTTTTGAGACGCCGGAAAAATCCCACACACCATGTCTGACAAAGTCATTATTTTTGACACCACGCTGCGCGATGGCGAGCAATGCCCCGGCGCGAGCATGAACCTGCGCGAGAAGATGGAGATCGCACGCCAACTGGCCCGTCTGAATGTCGATGTCATCGAGGCGGGTTTTCCCGTGATCAGTGATGGCGACTTTGAGGCCGTCCAAACGATTGCCACCGAGATCAAGGGCCCGGTCATCTGCGGGCTCGCGCGGTGCGTTCCAAAGGACATTGATGCCGCCGGGGCGGCGGTGAAGCCCGCCGGTGATCGCGGAAGGGTTCACGTTTTTCTGGCGACGTCCGCCATCCACCGCGAGCACAAGCTCAAGAAGGCCGAGGAGGAAATCATCCGTCTCACCCGCGAAGGCGTTCAGCGGGCCAAGGGCTTCACGAAAGACGTGGAATTCTCGCCCGAGGATGCGTCACGCACGGAGCCTGAATTTCTCGCCCGCGTCGTGCAGGCCGCGATCGAGGCCGGTGCCACGACGGTGAACATCCCCGACACGGTCGGCTATGCCGTGCCCGAGGAATACGCTGCGCTGATGTCGTATCTTCTGGCGAATGTGAAAGACATCGGAAGCGCGGTGTTGAGCGTCCACTGTCATGATGATCTGGGACTGGCGGTGGCGAACTCGCTGGCCGCCGTGCGAGCCGGTGCCCGTCAGGTCGAGGGCACGTTCAATGGCATTGGCGAACGGGCCGGCAACTGCGCACTCGAGGAAGTGATCATGGCGATCCGCACACGCGGCGAGTTTTTCTCCGGCCTCCAAACCGGCGTTCATACCCGCGAGATCCTGAAGACCTCGCGCATTATAAGCCGCATGAGTGGACTTCATGTGGCACGGAGCAAGGCAATTGTCGGAGAGAATGCCTTTGCCCACAGCTCGGGGATCCACCAGGACGGCATTCTGAAAAAACGCGAAACCTACGAGATCATGGATCCGCAGGAAGTCGGTTGGGGCGGCACCGAGTTGCCGCTCACCAAACACAGCGGACGCCATGCGATGCTGGCGCGACTGGACCACTTGGGTTTCCAGCTGAACGATCAAGAGGTCGCTGCCGTTTTCGAGCGCTTCAAGGAAATCGGCGACAAAAAGAAATTCGTTTACGACGACGACCTGGCGGCGTTGGTCGAGGACTCGATGTCCGTCGCAAAGGAAACGTTTTCGCTCGACTACATCCACGTTACCAGTGGTTCGACAACAGTTCCGACCGCAACCGTCCGTCTGCGGCGCGGTGAGGAGGTTTTGCAGGATTCCAGCCCCGGGAATGGAGCCGTTGATGCGGCGATGCAGGCGATCGACCGGATCGTGAGCCGCCACGGGCACCTTGCGGAGTATCATGTCGAAGCGGTGACGCAGGGGCGTGATTCGCTCGGCGAAGTGACGCTGAAAGTCGATTTCGGAGATGGCTCATTGATCACCGGCAAGGGGGCGAGCACGGACGTCATTGAAGCGAGCGCCCGGGCCTACGTGAATGCGGTGAATCGCAAGGAGACTGGTATTCGCCATTCAGCCGCCACCGGCGACCCGGCGACGCCGTAGGAGACACCGATGCCGGTGAGACGCCCTGAGTCCAATGCCGGGTCGTCCGCCGCGCCCGGAAGCGGGCCGACAAGCGAAGAACGTAGTATGGATACAACAGATGCCAGTTCGTCGCCCGTCGGCACATCGCCGTCCCGTTCGTCGGCCTTTTGGGATTTCATGATCGAGGTCGTGAAGAACCCGCGGGCCATCGGGGCGATTGCTCCCACGTCGCGCCGCCTTGCCCGGGCCATGGTCGAAGCAGCGGGCGTCGCCACGGCTTCCCAGATCATCGAGATCGGCGCCGGAGCCGGAGCGGTGACGAGGGAGATCGTGCGTCAGAAACCGCGCGCGGCCGGGGTTCTTGCGATTGAGCGTCACAGCGGGCTTGCGGCAAAGCTGGCAGCGCGCTTCCCGGAGGTGACGGTCCGTGCCGGATGTGCGAGTCGTACGCCGGTGTTGGCGGAGGCCGCGGGATTCCGAGACGTCGAGGTCATTGTCTCCGCGCTGCCGTGGACGAACTTTTCCGCGCCGTGGCAGAAGAAGCTCTTGGGAGCAGCATGTGGCGTGCTGCGGCCCGGCGGCTTTTTTACGACGTTTGCCTGTCTGGGGCCGCATCGGTCGAAGGCCGGCCGACAGTTCCGCGATATTCTGAAGTCGACCTTTGCAATGGTGGAAACGAGCCCGGTGATCTGGACGAATCTTCCGCCGGCCTTTGTTTATCGCTGTGTGAAATAGGGTTACTCCGGTGAGTGGACGCGGCGGATCGTTTCTTCCAAGCTGTGTCCGTCCACCGGCTTGACCAGGTGAGCGGCAAATCCCGCCCGCCGTGTGGCTTCGAGATCGGCCTCGGTTCCGAAACCGCTCATCGCAATCGCCCGAAGTGGCTGGATGCTTTGAATCTGGCCAAGCAGCGAAATGCCATCGATATCCGGAAGCCCGAGGTCGCTGATCAGGAGATCAAAAGACCTTTCTGTCGCGAGGGCGAGGGCGTGGTTCCCTGAATGGGCCACGGAGACATCGAACTCCCGCGCGCGAAGCCATTGAGCGACCGCGGCCGCCGTGTCGACATGATCTTCAACAAGCAGCAGATTCAAGCGCTTCTCGGGGACATTTGCCAAAACACCGTCCGGAGCGCTTGCCGTTTGCCCGAAGGAACCCGCGAGCGGCAGGTGAATCGTGAACTCCGCGCCCAGGCCGGGTCCTTCGCTGAATGCCTCGATGCGGCCGCCGTGCAGGTCGACGATGCCTTTGCAAATCGCGAGCCCGAGCCCGAGTCCGCCAAACGTTTTCGTGATATGCTCCCCGGCCTGTTCAAATGGGCGGAAGAGTTTCGGAAGCGCCTCCGGCGCGATTCCGACCCCCGAGTCGGAAATGCTGATCGAGAGGGTTCCTTCCTGCGACGTGGTCCGGAGGCGGATCCATCCCCCGGGTGCCGTGAACTTGATAGCGTTTTTAAGAAGGTTCCATAGAACCTGCTGCAATCGCGCGGCATCCCCGCTCACCTGATCGGATTCCGCCTCGAGTGCCACTTCGAAATGCAGGTTTTTCACCTCGGAATCCTCCCGGCAGATCTCCATGGCGTGACGGAGCACGGGAGTGAGTTCCACATGGGATTTCTCAAGGTGCAGTTTGCTGTTGAGAACGCGCGAGAGATCCAGCAGGTCATCAATAAGCCGGGCCTCGACGCGAATGTTCCGCTGGATCATGACCATGGCGTCGCGGATCTCCTGTGGAAGATCCGCTCGTCGGGCGAAGGCCGAGGCGGTCAAAAGAACAGGGGAAAGCGGAGTTCGAAGCTCGTGCGAGAGGATCGCAAGAAACTGATCACGCGCGCGGCTTGCCCGCTCCGCCGCCTCCTTCGCGCGGCGCAGCTCATCCTGTACGAGACGCCGGGCGGTCACATCGTGCGTGACACCGAGCACATACGCGACCGATGAACCATCGTCGCCAAACTCCGGAACCAGCCTCGACTCGAACCGCCGGCACCCCGCCGGGGTCTCGTAGGTGAATTCCAATTCGCAAGGTTCGCCGCTTGCAAAAACCCGTCGCAGGGATGTCTCCAACAAGTCACAAAGTCCGGGATCCATGCCTATTTCCCGATTGGATCTCCCCAGAAACGCCCCAACGGAGAGGCCAGCCGCCCGGGCCGCGGCTCCATTGACGAAAACATGTCTCAGCTCGCGGTCGAACCGGGCCAGGATGTCGGGGGAATTCTCCGCGAGGGAAGCCAGTTCGCGTTCGCGCTCCCGGAGTGCTTCCTCAGCCGTCTTGCGCACCGAGATATCGACAAACGCCGCGAGGCTGCCGCGGACCTGACTGTTTGCATCCCGCAGCGGCACCGCCGAGCCCAGCATGGTCAGAGAAACACCATCGTCCCGCTCGACAAGAATCTCCTCGTTCAGGATGTCGATGTTCAGCCGCGAGGCTTTCTGCATGGGAAGATCTTCGGGCGACAAGGGGAGGCCATCGCGATCAAAAAAGCGGTGCTGAGATGCAAGGGCCTGACCCTCCGTCGTGCCCGCCGCAACATTGGCACCCGCCTGGGTGCGAAAAAGCTCGTGGGCCATCCGGTTTCCGGTAATGACCTGGCAAAGGGGGTCCTGCGATACCCAGATGGCCACGGGAGCGACATTCATCAATTGCTCCAACTCCTCCGCGCGCTGCCGGAGCGCTTCGCGGTCGTGCTTGGAAGCCGTGACATCAATGTTCACGCCGATCATCCTCGTCACAACGCCGTCGGAGTTTCGAAGAATGTTGGCGATGGTCTGGATCCACCGCTGGCTGCCATCCGGGCGGACGATTCGAAACTCCTCGTGCAAACTCTCGGCCCCACTTTGAAGAGCCGCCAGCGAACGTTGAACAAATCCCTCACGGTCCTCCGGATGCAGGCTTCTCCGGAAAAGTTCTTCCGGATCCATCCCGGGACGCGGTTCACAGCCGTAGATTTCCCACATGGTATCCGACCAATAGGTGGTGCCTTGGGCCGCCCCGGTCGAATCCCATTCCCAGATCCCGATATTCCCCGCCTTTTGGGCGAGACGCAGACGGAGTTCATTCCGGCGCATCACTTCCTCGGCGTTCTTTTGAGCGGTTATGTCCACCGTGACCCCAAGGAAGATATCCGGCTGACCGGCGGCATTCCGCTCGACATGTCCCCGCGCATGGAGCCAGTGCAACGATTCATCCGGCCATCGAACGCGGAAAATGGCGTCATATGGGACGTTGTCCGCAAGTGTTTGGCGCATATGTTCCCGAAGGGAAACCTGATCTTCCTCGGCGATCCGATCCAGAAAGGTCTCGATCGGAAAACAGGTGATCCTTGGGTCGAATCCAAAGTGGCGGCTGAGGTTCCGATCGCAATCCACGAGCCCGGTCGTCATGTCCCATTGCCAGAGCCCGACTTCGGTGGCTGCCAGCGTTGCGTCGAGCCGTTGCTTGGCAGCGCGAAGAGCATCGCGGACCTCGCGGCCGGCGTGGATGTCCGTCGCTGTTCCAAACCAACGTTTCACGGATCCATTCGCTGCCCGCACCGGGACGGCGCGGCTGAGATGCCAGCGAAAGTGACCATCGGCCATGCGAACGCGGTGCTCGATTTCGTAGGGCTCGCCGGACTCGACCGCTTGTTGCCACGCGGCGATGGTTGGTGTCTGATCGTCCGGATGGAGAAGCGGCTCCCATTTCCATGCGCCGGTTTCCGGATCCTGCACAGCACCGCCGAAGTCGGCGATCCGCTGGTTGTAATATCCAACCTGTCCATCGGGTCCCGCTTCCCAGACGAGTTGCGGAACGGCCTCGGCCAAGGCGCGGAACCGTGGCTCCAATTCTTCCCGTGGGCCTGTATCGCTCCAAAAGAAGGCAATCAACGGGTTCTCCGGATTGATAGGATTCACAATGTTTGCGAGAGTGACATGGCGGCCATGGATTTCGGTCGACAGCGGGCCCATTTCATGGCAACGGCGGGCGAGATTCCCGAGCCATCCTTCAGGCAGTGACCCGATGTGCGACACAGCGCTTCCTCCGGATGCCAGCACACGGCCATTGAGGTCGGTGAAAACAACCGGCGAAGGAAAGGCAGCCGCCAAGTCCTCCAGCCACGCCCCCGGGCGCAAAATCTCAGCCGCAGCCCTGCGGCGGGTCCCCAAATCGCGCAACTCCCTGTCGCTTAGGGAGTTGTCTTGAGTTTTGAGAAACGCGAGCCGTGCTTCCAAACGGGCTATTTCCGCCGCCGCATCATCAAGCGCCCCGGGATCGTTGTTTATTCTCTCCATAGTCCGTGCGTCCAGCCTGTGCCGACTCAACCCTCAAGCCAACAAAAAACCGTCCGGGCACCAAGGATGCAGCACGCCCTGCTCGAACTTCACCGGGAGAGGTCAGGGTAGGGGGAGATTGTCTGCGTCTTCGAAGCGAGCGCGAAGGCGGGCGAGCGCGTGATCGATCCGGTCGGCCAGAAGTTTTTCAGAAACGGCCGCGGTGAGAGATTGGGAAGAGCGGTCAAGGAACCGGAAGGCGAGTTGGATATGAACCGCAGTTCCCGCCCCGGCCGGGAGGGCTTCAAAGCGAACGGTCCCGGCGTGTTCGATGACCGAAGACTCGACGGTTTCCCAAGCAATGATTTCGTTCGGCCGGTCTTCGAGGATTTGCGCGATCCAGCCGGTATCCGGGAGCCCGACGACTTTCCAGTGGGAGCGCAGATCGTCCAGCGCCAAAACCTCAAGGACGACGGGACTCAGGGAGGCGAGATGGACCGGGTTGCGCCAAAAGGCATAGAGCTCGGCCGCAGGCCGGGCAATCCGGATCGTCCGGCGGATAACGCGTCGGGCCGGATGCCGCTTATTGATGCGAAGCACGTCATAGGCCTCGCAGTGTCCGCGCCACCCCCGGCGGACTAAAAGCCCGCCTACCAAAAGGAGCAGAATGCCCGGAAGCGAACGGCGGCGGTGGAACCCCTTCCAAAAAAAGCCGAGCCCGGCGGAGAGGGAAAGGAGGTGCTCGCGGCGTCCGATGTTGAGGAAAGTCGATGGTTTCACAGGACAGGAAGCTTTTGGAAATCGCCGTGACCTTCGCGCACAATCGCAAGCGAGGGGCCCGTGAGGATCCACGCCATCCGCAAGTATCCTAACCCGCCATCGGCATAATGACGGCCTACATAAGCCGCCAAAAGATTGTGAGGCGAGAAATCGACGGCAAAAGAAAGCGCGTCATCATGGGCGAAACCCACCAAGGGAAACTCGTGGAAAGCTCCCTGGCCTTCAAAGTCGGTCCAGATCGTGCCACAGAGAGCCGAGCCACCCATGGCCAGATGTAGGATCGAGCCACACGAGCTTTGCCATTCGCCTTCGAAGTCCACGGACTGCCCGTGGTGGTGACGCTGCGCTGGGAGCCCCCGGGTCATCCTTTACACACCCCGACGGAAGATCGCCATCAGCAGGACAACGAGAAGAATGAGACCGACGGTTCCGCTCGGGAAATAACCCCAGCTTCCGCTGTAAGGCCAAGTCGGGAGAAGACCGAGCAAAAGAACGACGAGAACGATGGTAAGAAGGAGGTTCATACCAAGTGTTCGCGCCCCGCGCTGCGCGTGGCGGTATGTCGTCGCCGAACAAATAAAAACGCCCGTCCTCCGGGGAGGACGGGCGCTTTTGAGTCGGATTCGGTTACTCGGTTTCTTCGGCCTCTTCATTGACCGCCGACTCGGCGATCTCGGTTAATTTCTCATCGGCGGCGGATTCTTCGTCCAGTGTTTCTTGGAGTGTATCCGCCGCTTCGCGCAGGCCGAGGCATTGGGCAAATGTTCGGGCCGTTCCATAGCCCGCGATCTCATAATGCTCGATTTTCTGGGCAATGCTGACGATCAGGGCGTCGAGAACCTCGGAGGAGGCGTCTTCCTTGAGCGTCTCGTTGCCTTCGGCGATGAGGCCCTCCATGGCCTTGCATTTGTGACCGCGAGGAGACGCTTCCAGATGTTCGAAAAGACGTTCAAGGCGGTCAACGTGGCCTTTGGTCTCTTCGAGATGTTCCTCAAAGGCGGCGGTGAGTTCTTCGTTGGAGGCGGCCTTCGCCATTTTGGGAAGCGCCTGAATCAGTTGTTTTTCCGCACTGTAAAGATCCTGGAGCTCGTGGACGAAGGCGTCGTGAAGGGTATTGAGTTTCATAGCAGGGGCGGTTCGCAGGTCGGGGTCGTCCGGGTTGTCTTTCCTTCATCATGCCGGACCCTGACCGATGTCTCAGCGGACAGCGTCGCGAACGGTATCCGCAGCTTCCCGAACGCCATCCTTCACGGATTCGCCGGCGCTCCGCACCGCGTCGCCCACGGATTCGACGCCGGCGCGCGTACGGGCCTCGGCGTAACGCACCTGCTGCTCGCGACGGTAGGAACGGAGAAACTCCAGCTTCTCATTCGCCTCGGCTTCGCCTTTGCCCTCCACGCTGTTTGCCATGCGTTGAAGCTCCGCGATCTCGCCATCCAGCGCCGCGAACGCTTGATCGACTGCTGCGGCGGTTTGAGCGTTCGGGGTTCGGGCGTAGGTGTCGATGGCGGATGCGACACCGGCCGTCTCCGCCGTGCGAACCGGTGTTCCCTTCGTGTCGGTATCGTTTGAAGGACGTCTGTCGCAGGCCGAGAGTGCTACGGCCGCGGTGATGAGGAGGAGCGGGATGTTTTTCATACCTGTTGTTCGCATTGGGGCGGTTTTCGGTTGGATCCTTACATGATTTGCTCGCGGAGGCTTCCGATCGAGAGATGGAGTTTTTTGATGCCCAGTTCGATGCGGGTTTTCACCGTCCCAAGCGGAGTGCCGGTGAGGCTGGAAATCTCGCGCTGGCTTTTGCCTTCGAAGAACGTCATGTGGATGGCCTGCCGTTGCGGGGGCGGCAACAGGCAAAGATGGCGCTCCATAATTTCCTTCAACTCATCCCGGTGTGCGGCGCGTTCGACCGTGTGGGATTCGCCGATTTCCTTGTCCGGATGGTTGCAGGCGATCTCGTAGCGATCCGTTGCCCGGCGATAGGCGGAGTGTTGGCGGACGCGATCAATCGCCCGGCGACGCGCCAACGTGGCGAGCCAGCTGAGGAGTTTGCCCTTTTCCGCAGAGTAGCTTGTCGCCCGTTCCCAGACTTGGATAAAAACATCCTGCAACACATCTTCGGCGTCTGCATCGTCGTGCAGGACTTGCATGATGATCGACTTCAGGACGGCCCGGTAGCGCTGGTGAAGTCTCTCGAGGGCGCGCGGGTCTTGTTGGACCAGCTCTTCCATAAGCTGTCGGTCTTCGAGAGTGGTGTTCGGATCAAGGGTGGTATTCATTGGCGTGCTGTTTTGTTGGTGAGGTTGTCTGACTTCACCGCAGCCTAACGTTCGCCCGAGGGGCTGAAAATCGGTGCACCCCACCATTGAGGTATCGGTGAAATGGGAGGTCGCATCGTCATTCACCCTGATGCAGCCACTGTCGGTGCGCGGGGCGAATGATTGGTCATGAGCCCTATCCCGGATTGCCCGACAAGAGCATCTCCCTCCTTCCGCCGCATCGGGGCGACGGTGGAAAGGGATGGGGTCGCTTACCGTGTCTGGGCACCGGGTGCCGAGGAAATCGCGGTGGACATCGAAAGTGCCGATGGTTCGTCACGACTGCTTTCGCTCATACGCGACGGGGAGGGATACCATACCGGGAGTGATCCCGAGGGCGTGGAGGGTGATGCCTATTTCTATGTCATCGACGGGAAGCGTCGCTGTCCGGACCCGGCATCCCGCGCGCAGCGGAATGGAGTGCATGGACGTTCTTTGGTCGTGGATCCTTCGCGGTTTGTTTGGAGTGACGACGAGTGGGTGCGACCTCCATTTCGAGGCCTCGTCATTTATGAACTCCATGTGGGCGCGTTCACGGCGGGGGGGACGTTTCGTTCGGCGATTGAGCGTCTCCAGAATCTGAAAGATCTGGGAGTTACCGCGTTGGAAATCATGCCCGTGGCGGCGGCACCCGGGACGCGGAACTGGGGCTACGATGGAGTGTTGCCCTACGCGCCATCCGAATGCTATGGAGCGCCTGATGATTTGCGGGCCTTGGTCGATGCCTCCCACCGCCTCGGACTGGCTGTGATCCTGGATGTTGTTTACAATCACTTCGGGCCGGACGGAAACCACCTTTCGGCGTTCAGCGAGACTTACTTTGATCCGGCGCGTCACACGCCTTGGGGGGCGGCCTTTCGATTCGAAGGTCCGGTTCGCGAATTCTTCCTCGGGAACCCTGCCTACTGGATGCAGGAGTTTCATATCAACGGATTCCGCCTCGACGCCACTCATGAAATCCACGATCCGTCGGACGTTCATCTGCTCGCCGAGATGTCGGAAGGGATTCATCGGCTTGGCGGCTATGTCATCGGAGAAGATGATCGGAATTCCGAGGAAATGATTCGTGAGCGCGCAACCGGCGGTCGGGGATTCGATGCTGTGTGGGCGGATGATTTTCACCACAGCGTGCGCGTATCCCAGACGGGCGAGCGATTTTCCTACTTCTCGGATTATAAGGGAACGCTCTCTGAAATCCTGACCTGTTTTGAACATGGCTGGCTTTACCGGGGGCAGATCTCACTTCTCACCGGACAACAGCGCGGGAGCGAATGCCGACAGCTGCCGCCACAGCGGTTCGTGCACTGCATTTCCAATCACGACCAAGTGGGCAATCGCGCGTTTGGAGATCGCATCGGAAAGTCCATCCCAGCCGATGCTTATCGCATGATGTCAGCCCTCCTCTGCCTGTCGCCTTATACCCCGATGCTATTCATGGGTCAGGAGTGGAATGCCACGACACCGTTTCAGTATTTCACCGATCATGAGCCGGAGCTTGGAAAGCAGATTACGGCCGGGCGTCGCCGGGAGTTCGCGGGGTTTCCGGAATTTGCTGAACCCTCGGCACAGAAAGAGATTCCGGATCCCCAGGCAGAGGAGACTTTTTTAAGATCCAAGCTGGATTGGTCGGAGCCAGGCCTGCCGGCTCATGCCGGAATTCTGACGTTGTATCGCGAGTGTCTCCTATTGCGCCGCGAAGTCGCAGCCTTCCGCCCGGAAACAAGGGAGACCTGGCAGGTGCAACATCTGCCTTGGGGTGCCGGGATGCTGGTTCTGGAGGGTATCGCCGACCAATGGGCTGTCGTGTTCGATCCGGTCGGAGGCACTGCGGGAGCTTTGGCCGGCAACTGGACGCTCGCGCTGTCTTCGGATGAACGCCGTTTCGGAGGGGAAGACCGCCTGCAGCTGCGGGAGGGATGTCTTAGCTTTCCAACCCGCGGCCTCGTCGTGCTGACGAGAGCCGCGGGCAAAAGCGCCTACCAAGGCCGGGGAACAACCACGTAGCCGCCGCGGGGATAAGTCCGGTAGTAGACATCGCCACGGTAATAATAGGTAGTGCCCCGATGAACGCGCGTCCGATAACCGGAGGGCAGCGTTGTGATGACCGTCTCTTCGACGACCGGTCCGTTGGTGATGACCGTGGGAGCCGGTTGGCGGTGTTCGTAAGAGAAGCAGCCGGACACACCAAGAGAAATCACGGCCAAGGCACAATAGGGAGCGAGGTTATTCATAAGTGAGTGGTTCACTGACAAATCGTTTCTGAAAGCTCGCATGCGCTTCTCCGATGATCGGGTCGCGCCGTTGGACGCGCCACGTGCTTTCGAGGGGAACTGCCTGTAAGTCGGCTCCCTCCCAAAGTCGTTCGGCACCGACATAAGCCGAGTTGTTTCCCACGATCCGGCATCCGGAAGGCAGCGGTTCGATATGTTTGGAATTCCCGCCGCCAAGAACGGTGTCATCCGGACGAAAGATATCGTGCAGCAGATCAATTGCTTCATGAACCGCCTCCCGCCACCTTTCCAATCCCTGCTCTTTGAGGGCCTTCTTGGAAAGCCGGTCCATAAAACGCTGGTTGCGGCTGAAACGGATGAGCCCGATCTCGATGGGAATCACCTGATCGTCCGCGATAAGGCAGGTGCCGATGCTGGTTCCAAATCCGAGAAAAAGAAGACGTCCGCCGATGTAGTTACCGAGCGCCTGCATGGCGGCGTCGTTGATCAGCCGTACCGGTTTTTCGAAGGCACGGGTGAAATCAAAGTGCACCCACCCTTCGCCCACGTTGAGCGGGTCACGGACGGGTCGGCCGTTGCGGATCAGGCCGGGGTAGCCGATGGAAACAGCATCATAGGTCCAGTCGCGTGTTTGGTCCACAATGCACTCAACCACCTCATGAGGACCGAGGTCGTTTCCGGATCGCACCTTCCGCATCTCGGCGTCGCGGGCGTTCATGAGCTTTATATTGCTTCCGCCGATATCGACCATCAGGACATTCATGATTTTTGAGGAAGTTCATCAAGTTCACCGCGGAGGAGTGCAGCGATCATCTCAGACACACCCGCACCGGCATTTGAGCGAGTGACATAGTCCACCTGCTCTTTGAGAGCCGGGAGGGCATTTCCAACCGCCACCGACAGTCCGCACTGTTCAAGGAAAGCCGAGTCGTTTTCAGCATCACCGACACCCGCCGCTTCGGACGCATCAATGCCAAGAACCTGCAATGCTGCACGAAGACCGGTGGCTTTGTTGATCCCGCCGGGAAGAATCATCACGGCACCTTTGTTGAAAATCACCTGAAGCTCGAGGGCCATTTCCTTGATCGTCTCGAGAACGATGACCTCGTAGGGTTCGACTGTTGCAACGATCACGTCCCCGCAGACCACTGGAACGCCGCGGCTTTCAAGCTCCTCGCGGAACGCGGTCGGTGGTGCCTCCGCGAGACGGTTTGTGTTGCCATCGGAGGGAGTGTGAAGAATTGCGCCATTCTCGGCTACGACTGTGTCGAACAACTCAAAGATCTCCGGGTCAAGGACGAAGTCCGCAAGAACCCGGCCGGTAACGAGAATAGTCTTGGCTCCAGAGAGACGGACTGCCCGAAGGCTTTCCCGGGTAGCTGAATCCACACTACCGTCCGTGGCGATGGTTCCATCAAAATCCGTCGCGAAAGCACACCACCTCATAAGGAATACTAAGACACCGGTGAAAGTTTGACGCGTTTCAGGTGGCCATGATCGCGAATACAGACGCGCCCACTACCGATCAGGTCGATCAGGGTGGCAACGGTCTCTCTCTCGTTCTTTGTGCAGGAGGAAACAATCGATACCAGGTCCCCCAAGCGAAGTCTTTGGCGATTGATTTTGCGGTAGTGGTTCTTCATGGGTCAAAGGGTTTAAACGGATTCGTGAGATTTCCCACGGCTGGACGTCCGCCGAGGCCGGGATCAGGGAATACGTCGGGGAGAGCGGGTGTAGCAGCCGATGCGTGGGTCAGGTCCCATGCAGAGCACCCGATGGTCCGGTCGCGCTACAGCCTGACCTTTGCTGTCGCAAGGGTCCGCGAACGCAGTGTATGAAAACACTATTGCTGATTCCTCTTCTCGTTGGTTCCACGCTGGTGCAGGTCCATGCTGCGTCGAAAGAGGCCACGCAGGTCGGCGCGAGTCCGACACCGGATGCGGTCACAACCCAGCCGGGTGTCGAAAGCGCCAGACAATCTCCGAAAGCTTCTCTCCCCGACAAAGAAGCCTTCCAAGCCGGTGCCCAGCGTCCTGTGAGCGGTCGGACCTTTGTTGAGAAGGCAATACCGCTCGGATTGGCCGAGGTGGAATTCAGTCGACTGGCCATTCAACGTGCCTCGCATCCGGCGGTGAAGCAGTTTGCTGAAACGATGGTGAGTGATCATACGGAAGCCAATGAACGTCTTCTGACCATTGCGGCAGCAAAGGATATCGAAGTAGAGAGGACGCCTGACGGAAAACATCGCCAGGCGTTGAAGAAATTGTCTGCGCTGGAAGGACCGGCTTTTGACAAATCTTATATCGATCAAATGGTCTCCGACCACGAAGCTGCTGTGGCCCTTTTCCAAGATGGCGCCGCCAACGGTAGCGACGGGGATTTGAAAGCGTTCGCCGCTTCGGCATTGCCCAAGTTGGAGCGTCATCTCGACCATGCCATCGCGCTCCAAGAGAAAGTCGAGTGAGACTCTCCCGTGTGTCTTCGGCCGATGCCATGGATGACCCATCGAGCGACTTGCGCGTAACGCTCGTGGGGGATGTGCCTTTGGACCATGGCCCGTTTCCATGGCTGGCTGCGGAAGGAATTCGCTTGGTCCCGGTGAACGCCGATTCCTCTCCGGCGGTCGCAATTCTGTTTTGTGAAGGTTCGTTGACCGCATGTGAGAAAGCGGTGAGACATTTCCTAGCGCAGCATCCGACCTTCAAGGTGATGGTCATATCTGACCAAGAGGAGTCACTTGCCGCCGTGCGTCTTCTAAGAACTGGAGCGCTCGGCTACATCATGGCAGAAGACGTCCCGACGGATCTTGTCACAGCCATTCACCGGATTGCCGAGGGGGAGATCCATGTGAGTCGTCGGCTGAGCGAACGGCTTGTGGTCCAGGCGATCCATTCGGTCCAAGGCGGGAGCGATTCTCCGGTGGACAAGCTTTCCGACCGGGAGCTGGAAGTCCTCGAGCTCCTCGGACGTGGAATGGGAACAAAGGCGATTGCGATAGAACTTCATCTTAGCGTTAAGACCATCGAGACGCATCGCGCTCATATCAAAGAGAAGCTGGGTTTTGACAATGCAAGCGCGATGGTGCGCTTTGCTGTCGAGTGGGTCACTCACGACATGAGCAGTGATATCGTTCCACGGCTTGGAGAAGACTGAGGAAACGACCGCGCTGCGGACTTACAAAGGGGTCGGCGTGGAACTGGGACTCGCCGCGGGTGTCGCGGAGGGGCGGGCGTCGGGTGTGACCGTGGGAATGGGCGAGGGACTTGGACTCAAGTCCGCCGTAGGCATCATCGCGGGGACCAAGGAGGCATTTGTTTCGCCGGGGACCTGACTCGGAGCCAGCGGTCGCTCTTGCTGTAGGCCTGGACGACCATCACGGCCTGCAATCAGAAACCCGATCACTGTAATCCCGACCAATACGACAAGCAAAGCGACTTTCATCAACAGGAATCGCACCAACAGGGCGCAGGATCTTTCAGGGCGAAGCACGAGACGTCGCTCAGGTCCGGACGAAATACCGAGTAACATCCGGTGGATACCTGTCGTCCGATCTATTGGAGCTATGCCAAGCAAGCGCAGCCGAAATGTCACCCCTGTCGCCCTTCTTTTGATCGATGTGATCAACGACTTTGATTTTCCGGAAAGTGGTCAATTGCTCAAGCATGCTCGATCGGCGGCTCGGCGGATAGTCGACCTTAGCGCCCGGGCCCGCCATGCCGGTGTTCCGGTCATCTATGTGAACGACAACTTCGGGCGCTGGCGGTCGGACTTCCGAAGCCAGCTCTCTTATTGTTCCAGAAGTTCTTCGCGAGGCCACCAAATCGCACAATGGCTCTCACCGCAGCCCGATGATTACTTTGTCTTGAAGCCCAAGCATTCCGGCTTTTTCTCTACGACCTTGGACGTTCTTCTTCGCCACCTCAGCATCAAGAAACTGATTCTCACGGGCTTCGCCGGGGATATCTGTGTGCTTTACACGGCGAACGATGCTTACATGAGGGATTACGAAATTGTCGTGGCGGAAGATGGTGTGGCCTCGGAGACGGCTGCGGGAAACAAATATGCGCTTGCACAAATGAAGCGCATTCACGGTGCCAAGGTGAAGCCGTCCGCCGAGATCTCGTTTGCTTAGAATCCCATGGCAGGTCCGCGTTCCACGAGACGCTCCACATCGGCTTGGGCATCTTTCTCGGGAACTTCCTCGCCGTGACCCTTGTCGGGGGCTGCGGGCGGTGGGGTGGTTTGGTCTGGGTTCTCTTCTTCCGGGTCGTGGTCGGCCTTGCTCATAAGTTGTCAGGGTTTGCGGTAAGCGGATCCGTCATTCGCGAGCGCGGGTGTGATTACATAGTGGCTCCCGGACGGAACCGCGATCTGGACGAACTCCGCAGCAAGGAGTTCAAGGGCCTTCAACATTTCGGGACCTTTCATGGCACGCCCGTGTCCGGTCACAACCAAATCCGGCCGAAGCATGGCGAGCGAGGCGATCGAGTCTCTCGCGGAATGCCAGTCTGGCGTGAAATACATTGGCGGACCGTGAATTTCCGGTTTTTGCACGGCGACGGCGTAGGCGGACTCCTGATTCGTCGTGATAAAGGCATCCCCGACGATCAGGGTGCGGTCTTTTTCGCGCCAGAACGAAACATGGCCGGCCGAGTGCCCGGGCGTGTGAAGCCATTTCCACCCGGACATTCCGGGCACGGTTCCGTCGGCGGGAAGCGGTTGAAGCCAAAGACCGACATCCGTTGGACCCTTCGGATAGAGCGGCGAGAGCAACGACATGAGGCCGCCGCCCACGCTCGGATCCGGTGGCGGATAGGAAGCGTGTTCATCGAGATAGGGAATCTCCAGCGGATGCGCATAAACCGAGGCATTCCATTTTTGGGCGAGATACTTGAGACTGCCGACGTGGTCGAAATGCCCGTGTGTCACGAGAATCGCTCGCGGACGCGAGCGGGGACCAAACCTCTGGCGGGCCGCTTTTTCAATGAGCCCGGCGAATCCGGGGATTCCTGTGTCGATGAGGACCCAGTCCCGGTCTCCGGCCGAAGCCGAGCCGAAGAAAACGACGTTGACCATGGCGAGTCGCTTGTAGGCGAGATCGGCGCAGATTTCCTGCGTCTTGTCCCCGGGAAACTCCCGCGGAAGATCCGCGATGGTCGGCGGATCGACTGGAACCTGTTCTTTCACACGAGAGGCATCGCAGTGGGCGGTTCCGATGGCTGCTCCCGGGTGGAGGAATCAGGTGGTGCCCCCCTGTCACCGAACTGGCGGGTTGACAAAAATCCATCCGAGTCGTAGGGGAAAGCTTCTCATGGAAGCCTCCCGCCCCCTCCGCATTCTGGCTGCGTTGCTGGTCATTCCTTTTCTGGGATTGATCCCGCCAAACGCGTCGGCTGGCGTGGTTGGGTGGGTGGGAGAGCAAGGGTGCTCCGATTGCGGAACGCCATGCTCGAGCCAAGAATGCGCGGACTCCGCCGGGTGCCTCCATTGTGGCGGTGCCGCCAAAGTGCTGGCTGTTGTATCGAAGACGGCGGGGGCGTTCGTTGAAGTGTGTTGCAGCACGGTCGCCTTGGTGAATTTCTCCGGTCGGGAGGGATTTCCGCCGCCGATTGACCTTCCGCCTCAGCTCGCCTGATTCCGCCCGGGGTTTCCTCCCAAGTCTTCCGGGGGGGAGTTTTTTTGTTTTGGCGTCCCCGTTCGTGGTGCCCGCCTGCTGAGTCAGATTCCATGAAAATTCATCAAGCCAAAAACCTCCGTCTGGAGGAATCCGTCAATCGCGATGCCGAGATCCGTCGCGCCGGGAAACCGTTTCCCTACGCCATGGTTGTGGCGGTCGCGGTGATCCTGACCGGTCTGGTCGGCTGGCAGGTTCTTCGTTCACGAGAAACCGTTCCGGTTGATAACGCCGCTCTTGCGGAAGAAGCGGCATCGCCACCGCCCGCGGTGTCCGGAGCGTTCACTGCTGCCGGATACATGGAACCCGTTCCACCCTTCCCGGTGAAGATCACGCCGCTCGTTCCCGGTCGCATCGATGAGTTTCCCGTTGTGGAGGGCGATGTGGTGCGTGTCGGTGACGTCATTGCCCGCCTCAATAGCGAGGGACTGGAGAATCGCGCCACGGAGCTACAAGCCGCGCGGGCGGTAACAAACCGGAGGCTCGACCTCGCCGAGAAGGAGTTGATCCGCGCGCGAACGCTCTCGGAGAAGGGGGCCTCGACTCTCCGGGAGCTCGACGAAGCCTCTGCCGACGTCCAAATCCTCCGTGCCGAATCCGAAAAGATCCTCGCGGAGCTCGCCTCCGTCGAGTGGCAGATCGAAAACTCCACGATCCGCTCGCCGGTCGACGGAATCTTGTTCGAACGCACCGCCTCGGTCGGCCACTTCATCAACCTCGAAGAACGCCACGAAATCGCGTCGGTGATCGATCCCGCGCACCTTCAGGTGTGGGTCGACATTAATCAACGGGACGCCGGTCAGGTCCGGCCGGGGCGGCCCGCGCTCGTCTCGCTGGATGCGGAGCCAGGTCGCGAGTTCCGGGCCACGGTCGAACGCATTTCGCCCAAAGCCTCGCTCGCAAAAAACACCATCCGCTGTGTGCTGACGCTCGAAGAAACGTCGCCCGCACTCCGGCCGGACATGAGTGTCAAAGTGACTTTTCCCAAGCCATGAGCATTCCGGTTGTGCAAATCGAAGGCGTTCACAAGCTCTACCGCCGCGGTCCGGAGGAACTTGATATTCTGAAAGGGGTCGATCTCACCGTTCCCGCCGGAGAGTTTCTGGCCCTCATGGGCCCGAGCGGGAGCGGCAAAACCACGCTGCTCAACTTGATGGCCGGGATTGATTCGCCCACGTCCGGGCGGGTGATTGTTCATGGCCGGGATATCAGTTCCTTCAACGAGGACCAACTGGCCGCCTGGCGGACACGGAACATTGGCTACATTTTTCAGTCTTTCAACCTCGTGCCCGTCCTCACCGCCTCCGAGAACGTTGAGCTGCCCCTGCTGCTTTTGCCCCTGTCCCGGAAAAAGCGGCGGGAACAAGTGATGACGGCGTTGGAAACGGTCGGACTCGCCGATCGAAAAGACCACCTCCCTTCGCAGTTGAGCGGAGGGCAGGAACAGCGGATCGCCATTGCGCGGGCGCTGGCTCCGGATCCACCGCTCCTGCTCGGAGACGAGCCCACGGGCGACCTCGACCGCGAGAATGCGGCAAACGTTTTGTCCCTCGTGCAGCTCCTCTGCCGCGAGCTGGGCAAGACATTCGTGATGGTCACCCACGATCCCGCGGCGGCCGAAGCCGCTGCACGGGTTTTGCACATGGACAAAGGCGTGCTGATCGCCAAGGGGGCCTCGTGAAATACGCGGGTTACACGTGGAATTCCCTGCGCCGCTCGCCGCTTCGGGCCGGGCTGACGATCCTTTCCGTGGCGGTCGCGGTTTTTCTTTTCACCGCGGTCCTTTCGCTCGATCGCGGATTGGACCGAATGCTGGAAAAGTCCGCCCGTCCGGATGTTTTGGTCGTCTTTGACAAATTCCAAAGTTGTCCTCCTTTGTCGAAGTTGCCGTCTGCACACCAAGCCGCCATTGGGCAGATCGATGGCGTCCGGGAGGTCGCCGGGGAGTTGTTTGTGGTGAGTTCGTGTTCCCGGGCGACGGATTTGATCGCGGTGCATGGTTTCGAGCCGGACAAGTTCCGCGATTTCCGCAGCATCGATATTCCGGATGGCGACTATGCCGCCTTTTCCGCGGAGCGGGGTGCAGCCATCGTCGGATCCCGTGCCGCCGCGAGATACGGCTGGACCCTCGGGCAGACCGTTTCCCTCGAGCGATTGAACGGCCTGACTTTCACGATTCGCGGGATTTTTTCCGCGCCGGGCGAAAGTCTTGAAAATGCGGTCGTCGTGGATCTCGAATACCTTCGTCTGGCCACCGGACAACCGGGCATCGTCACCAATTATCAGGTCCGGTTGCGGGAACCGGGAAGCGCCACGCGCCTGGCTCCAATGATCGACAGCCTGTTTTCCGGGTCGATCGCTCCGACCAAAACCGCGGACCAACGGGCGTTTGTACAGTCCGCGGTGTCCGGTCTTGCCGATCTCGTAAAGTTCTCCGCCCTGCTCGGTTACGGAGCCCTCGGCCTTATTGTTCTTGGCGTGGGAAACAGTCTCTCCATGGGCATCCGGGACCGTACGCGCGAGATCGCCCTGCTCAAGGTCACCGGCTTTCGGCGGCCGCAGGTCTTCCGCCTCATGATCTGGGAAGCCGCCGCTTGCGGGTTGGTCGGTGGGCTTCTCGGCGTCGGGGTTGCGGCCACACTCATTCCGGCGTCCCATTTCACGCTCTCTGTCGAGGGCTTTACCTTTGCGCCCTATCTGAGCGCCACGCTTTTCGTCGAGGGGATCGGACTGGCCGGACTGCTGGCGGTCGTGGCCGGATTTCTCCCCGCGCGTCGCGTGGCCCATCTGCCCGTCGGCCGGGCTCTGCGGGAGGTGGATTGAGATGGCGCTTCCCTTTCGCTACAACTGGCGCAGCCTCGCCCGTCGTCCGTCGCGCACGATTCTGACGACCGTGGGAATCGGCCTTTCGGTATTTGTGGCTCTTGTGATGCTTGCTCTTGCGCATGGCATTTCGGCCAGCATCCGGGCAACCGGGCACCCGCTTAACGTGCTCGTGACGGCGAAGGGTGCGGAAACCATCGAATTCTCCGCGTTGGACCGCTCAACAGCGGCGGTTCTTGAAGCGTCCCCCTACATCGCTACGGTGTCCGGCGGACTCCTCGTGTCGCCCGAGCTTTTCTTCGCCGCCACCCACGAACACAATCGAACCTCCTCGCAGGCCTTGGTGCGCGGAGTCCGCCCCGTGGCCGCTGCCGTTCACGATCAAGTCCGATTGACCGCCGGGCACTTTCCCACCGGGCCGGGTGAGCTCATGGTCGGACCGCTCGTGGCCGCGAAGCTGGGCCTCCCTGCCGACGCGCTGGCCATCGGTCGTGAGCTTGTTTTGGACGGAACCTCTTGGAAAATTGTTGGCCGCTTCGATGCGCCCGGAACGGCATTCGAGGCGGAAATCTGGGGTCCGCTGGATGAACTCCTGGCCGCTTACCGGAAGGAGGAACTCAACACGGTCGTCCTCCGCGCCAAGGACACGGAAGCGCTGGATGAGCTACTTTTCGATCTGGAGACCCGTACCGACATTCTTGTGACCTCGCGCCGGGAAACCGACTATTACAAGGCCTATGCCGCAGCCTTTCGACCCATCGCCGACGTCGTTGGTGCGATGGCCGGACTCCTGACGTTCGGAGGTGCTCTGATCGGCATGAACACGCTCTTCTCCGCCGTTGCCGGTCGCACACGCGAGATCGGCATGCTCCGGACGCTTGGCTTCCGACGCTGGCACCTTGCTGCCGGATTTGCCTTGGAAGGACTCCTGCCCGCCTTGGCCGGTGCCATGCTCGCCTGCCTGGCGGCATTGGCGATGAATGGGGTTGCCCTCCGCATCCCGATGGGAGCCTTCCGTCTGAATGTGGATGCCACGCTTCTCGGGGTCGGCCTTCTCCTTGGGCTGGCCATGGGCCTGCTCGGAAGTCTGGCCGCCATCGCCCGGGCCGTGCGCCTCAAGACCATCGATGCCATCCGACATCTCTGATTTTCCCACAATGAAAAAAACCATACTCCTCCTCGTCACGCTCGGCGCGCTGACCCACCTCTCCGCTGCTGAGCCGGTCGGAATCAATCAACTTCGCGAAACCCCCGCCTCGTTCACCGGTCGGGCCATCACCGTCACCGGTCTTGTAGACCGCGTGTCGAAGGAACGGCGAATGGTGGTGTTGATCGACACCAGCGAAGCCACGTGTACTGATGCCTGCGAGCGGAAAACGTTGATCGTCCAGATTCCCGAAGGCAGCACGCTTCCGGAAAAAGGTGATATCTCCACGGCGACGGGAACTTTGTTGGACGGGGGCACCCGATTCGTTGCAACGGCTCTCAGTTCTCGCTGATCGCGGACGGTGCGGCCACAGCCGGCGGCCGGTCGAGGGGCGATTCCTCTTCATGAGCACAAACCCCGAAGAATCGCGCCGTGAAAAGGAATCCATGGATGCCCCGCAGGAGGAATTCATTGAAAAAGAAGCCGTCCCGTCCCGCACGCACCGGGACGACCCGCGTCGCGAGCCACCGGAACATGGAGACCAAGAGCGCGATGCGCCGCTTTTCGAGGGAGGGCAGGATGAATAACGACCCCTTCCAGCGGATCCAAACCCACGGCGCGGGAACGGGTGAGTTCAGCGAGGTCGACATCGAGCGCCGGGCGCGGGAAATCGCTCAGACGGACGGTCGTTCGGAGCCCGGCGAGCACGACCGCGTGCGCGCCATCGAGGATCTCGGTCATCCCGGGCCTCCGGCCTCACCCGAGGCCGATGAGTCCGAGTCTCCCGTCGGCTCATGGAGCAAAGGTCCGGCCTCGCGGCCCCATGAGGGCGTTCATGTTTCTCCGGACGACGAACAAATGGCTGTCGAACGGCTCGTTGAGCAGGGCGTGGAGGAAGACGACCACGACCTCCGGGTCTCCGCCACGGAACATCCCCCGTCTGAGCGGAACGAGCATTGATGATCGCACGATTCCTTCTAATCGTCTCGCTGGTCCTGCTCGGCTCGTGCGGCAAATCCAATCCGCGTGGATACCCTTTGACAACCTGCGTTGTCTGCGACCATTCCCTCCAACGTTACGGAGCTCCCGTGACGTTTGTCCACGAGGGGCAGGAGATCAAAGTCTGCACGCTGGAACACCAACGGGAGTTCGAAGTCGCCCCGGAGCCACTTTTGAAAAAAGTCCGCCAATTCCAAGCTCTGTGACACCGAACGAACCCGAGGAACCTGAACAACATTTTCGCGACAGCTGGCGTCCGGAAGACAAGGCGTTGGAATCCGCGGAGGAGGAGGCTTTGGAGAAGAAGTTTCCTGACGAGATCGAAGAGCGTCGCGCCCACCGCCACGCGCCTTCCGGGCCGCCATCCGAGGCCCCCTGATTTCCTCAGTCGCGTTCTTTGGCTTCGTTGATCTTGTCGACGACGATTTCCGGAGAGACGTCTCGTTGAAGTTCGTCCAGATGCGGATCGGCAGCTGATTCGATCCCAAATTTCTGTGCCAAGGCTGTGGTCAATTGGAGAAGCCTTGTTATCTCATGCTCCGAAAGAAGGCTGATCTGGAGGTCGAGATCGGCCCGCTCGTCCGCCTCGCGGGCCATGCGATTCTGGGAAATCAGGATGAACGTCGAGAGAAAGATCGCCTCAACGGAGGCCGCACTGGCTAGGATAACAAACGTGGGGTCAAATCGAGCCAGCGGCGTTAGGCCGACGTTGATCAGAATCCACGCCGCGACCACGACCAGGTGAATGGTAACGAAGGCAAGACTGCCGGCGAATGCGGCGATAAGATCGGCCGTGCGATCGGAGAGGCTGCGCTTTCGGGCGTGGTGTTGTCGGTGTGCGCGGAGTTTGTCGATGTTCTCTTCGAGAACGATGTTCAGCGGCTCCGATTTTTCTTCCACGGAAAGAGGATAGCGCAGCTGGGGCGTGTTGCCATCGGGTGAGACCCGGGTATCTGCTTCACGGCTCCGAGAGAGTCAAAAGATCGTGCCCTCAGCCGCCCGAGCCTGAAACCCGATTCAGGGCCCGCCCGGGCCGCCACCCCGGACGTGAGGGCCGATCTCCGGTCACCATGAGCACACCCGATCCACGCGAGGCCCACGACAAGCCACCTTATTCCGACCAAAAAATTGCGCCCCCAGGAGAGGAGAGCGATCTCCACCCGAAAGCCGATCATGGCGAAACCACTTACAAGGGGAGCGGACGTCTGGAAGGACGCCGTGCCTTGATCACCGGCGCGGACAGTGGGATCGGCCGCGCGGTGGCGTTGGCTTTTGCGCGTGAAGGGGCGGATGTCGCCATCGGCTATCTCTCCGAAGAAGACGATGCCTGCGAAACGCAAGCTCTGGTTGAAGAAGCGGGCCGCCGTGCTTTGTTGTTGCCCGGCGACATCGGCCAACCCGATGTTTGTAGTGAAATCGCCGACCGCGCCGTCGAGGAATTCGGGGGGATCGATCTCCTTGTGAACAACGCTGCTTATCAGCGGACCTACGCAAAGCTGGAGGAGATTCCGGATGAGGAGTTTGAGGAGACGTTCCGCGTGAATGTCTTCGCGATGTTCCGCCTCTGCAAAGCCCTCCTCCCGCAGATGCCCAAGGGTGGGTCGATCATCAATACCGCATCCATCCAATCCTTCGATCCAACTCCGAATCTTATCGCCTACGCCGCCACGAAGGCCGCCATCGCGAGCTTCACCAGCACACTGGCAGCGCTGGCGATGGAACGTGGAGTGCGAGTGAATGCCGTGGCCCCCGGTCCCGTGTGGACGCCGCTCATTCCGTCGACCCTTCCCGCGGAGAAAGTGAAGAACTTCGGCGGAGACACGATCTTCGGCCGGGCCGCCCAGCCTGCGGAACTGGCGCCCTTGTTTGTGTTCCTTGCCAGCGATTGTGCGAGCTATGTCGCCGGAGAGGTCTATGGAGCCACGGGTGGACGGATGCCCGTCTGAGCGTAACTCAAAAGGGGATAATCGATATTCCACCGCTTCGTTCGAGCACGGCAAACTTGACCTGATCGAGCCGCTCCAGGCCGTGCTTTTGCCGGGCGGCGACCAGGATGTCTTCCTCGTTGACCCGGCACCGGCGCATGCGCCCCTCCAGCAGTCGCCCATGGTCGATCAGCACGAGGGGTACCCCGTCGAGGAGCTTGTCCACCGTGGCATGGCGCCGCTTCCAGATTGAGAGAACGACTTCGGCCGTCATGAGGGTCGCAATCAGCAAGAACGAATTCACCAGCGAAAAATCTTCTCCCAGGAGCGCTTGCTGGGTCGTCTCCGCCAGAATCAGCAGCACCACAAAATCAAATGTGGTGATCTCCGCGAGCGAGCGCTTGCCGGTGATCCGGAAAACAAGCAGGAGAAAAAAGTAGACGGACAGACCGCGAAGGATGGATTCCATTTCAGGGCAGGACGAGTTGTTTCAGTCGCGGGGCGTCCGTACTGGAACTGATGCGTGATTCGATTTGTCCGGGTTCGCCAACCGAGTAGCCGACCCGGATGACAAGCTACTCGGTCCCCGACGGGGTAAAGCGGAACACCACAACATCGCCATCGCGATAAATTGATACGGGCACGGGGTGAAAGCGTTCAAATCGGACGCGTTCGAAAAACGCGCTGTCCAGCGTGAACTCCGCGGTTGCCCGGAGGCTGATTTCCAGTTCCGCCGGGGTATCGGCCCGGATGAATCGCTCGTAAACCAAAGCGACCTTGTCCGAGCTCCGGCGCTGGTTGCTCAGGGGCCCGCCCCCGCCAAGAAGTCCGAGCGCGCCGCAGAATAGGAAGACCACCAGCCCGGCCAGTCCGAATCTCTGCGCGACCCACGAGCCCCGCTGAAACCGGAGGTCTTCCGCCACTTGCAGGCCACCTGTCGGATGACTGCGCACGAAAAGGAATCGCGCGCACGCTGCCGTCTGGTCGCCAAGCGCACCGCGGGTGGTTCTTTCGATCTCCGTTCATGAAGCACCGTCCCGAAAAAATCCAACGTCCCGGGCCGAATCGCGGCGACTTCGCGGAACCCTCCTGCGATCCCGAGCCGACGCAACGAGACACACGTTCGGAACAAAAAGCCGCATTTCGCCAGCCGGGAGCCGTCCGGCAGCGGGTGCAGGAAAACGAGCGGAATCAAGGTCGCACCAAGTAGCGGGGTCAGAACGCGAACCCTCCGCCAAGCACGACGCCCACGGCGTCCAGGCCGGTGTTGCGCTTGTCGGGTTCGGAGAGGTCGTTGTTGGAAAGGTGATGCCACATACCGCCGAGCCAAATCGTCCACCGGTCGTTAACGGCATATCGCACACCTCCCGCCGCGAGGAGGAGGAAGGTGAAATCCTGACCCAAGCCGCGGTCGAGTTTGTCGGCTTCGTTGGCATCGGCCGCACCGAATCCGCCTCCACCGTTCGCGTAGATCGACCACCGCGATTCACCCAGCGGGACGATGACCCGCAACTGGGGTCCGCCGCCAAGGTAGTAACTTTCCGGTCCGGACAGGATGGCCGAGGCGAAAAAGGTCGCGAGAAGTTGCACCCGAACGGGAATGCCTCCGACGCGGATCGACGAAAACGGTTCCCACGCGAGATTCAGCATCTGGGTGGAAAAATAGTAGTTGTTCGGATTGCGGAGACCGATCATCTGGGCCGTCTCAAGGGAAACTTCCCACCGGGTGGGTTTCTCCACCGCGGGCTCATCCGCAACCGGCCGGGCGGCGAGCGGCGAGGTCAAGATCGCGAGAAAAACAAGCGCCTTCTTCATGTCACCCGTTCGCGCGACCCTTTCCGCCCGGACGGGTCGGGCGGGTGCAAGGTCCGTCGCTAAGTGGTGTTGCCGCGGCGCGATACCCCTGCCGCGTGCGCGAGTTGCGAACCCCAAGGTTCTGGAAACCGACTCCGCTCCCACTTCTAAAACCAAGCGACCCCGCCGTTGGCCACGGCGCGTGGGGATCGGTGTGCTCGTGGCGATTCTTTTGCTCGTGGTGTTTCATCGGCCGCTCGTGTTTGAAGGGACGCGCTACTTCGTTGTTCGGACGGCGCAACAGCAACACCTCGCCATCGATTACGAGATCGACGGAACGATCTTTTCATCGCTGTCCGTAAAAAATCTTCGTGCCCGGCCCACCGAGCCCGGTCCGGTTCAGCGGTTGGAGATCGGCTCGTTGGTGCTCGAATACAGCCTCTGGGATGCGCTCCGTGATGGTCTCCCCGCACTGCTCCGTGTGGTGGCTGTGCGCGATGTTTTTGTTGAGCTCACCCCGGCTGCACCGCTTCCGCCGGAGAAGACGAAAGCCCCGCAGGCTTTCAAGTTCCCGGCCGTCTTTCCCGCGCTTCTCGAGCTGGAAAACATCAACGTCCTCGTCCACGGACCACAAGGCGCGACGCGCATCGAAGCGCTTGATTTTTCTCTCTACCCGGAACGTCCCGGAAGGCTTCGTGTCGGTGTTCTGGATATTCCCGGAGTGCGGAGATGGGAAAATGTCACGGCTGTAACGACCTTTCACAACCGGCGCCTGGTCCTTGGCGATCTGATCCTCGGCGAAGAGATTCGGCTGCGTGAATTCGTGCTCGATCTCTCGGAACTCGAAAAAGACCGCCTTGCAGCCGGCATGGAAGGACGCCTGTGGGACGCCCCGATCGACCTTGAAGTCACCGTCGCGGATCTGAACGCGAGAAACACGCTCGATGCAACGGTCGCGCTGGGACCGTTGGACATCAGGATGCTGGCCGCAGATTTTCAACAACCCGCTTCGGGCCTCCTCCAGCGCTTCGCGGTTTCTTTCCGCGGCGAGCCGGACCGACCGGAAACCTGGGATGCCACGGCCGCGATTGAGGCGTCGGGTCTGACCTTTTCCGGTCAGGAGATCGGGACGCTCGGCTTGCGGGTTCAAGCGATGGGTGGAGTCGGAGATGGCGAGATGGTTCTTGAGCGTTCGGATGACCAGCGCGCCACGGCGAGGTTGAATTTTTCTTTGCGCCAGGACCTCTCTTCGGCCGACCTCACCCTCGCCGCCAACCGCCTCGCATGGGAAGGACATTCCATCGAGACCCTCAATGGCAGCGTCCATGTCGCCAGTCGTCCGTCCGAGCGAGTGCCCGATGGTCTCTCGGCGCGAGTCTCCCTGTCCACCGGGGCGCTCACCGCGGCCGGCTACCATCTCGACTCCGCCTCGGCTCGCCTAGCGATGGAAGGAGTGGACCTTCGCGCGGAGGAAATTCTTCTGAGGCGCGGTCCCAACACGATCCGACTTCACGCAGCCTCGACCCTTCCGCGGCAGGGGGAAACATGGACAAGCCGACCGGTCGAGGCGGCATTCCAGATCGTTACACCGGATTTGCGGGCGCTGGCCGGACCCGATGCGGCCGTTCCGGTGAGGGGACGACTGGAAGCGCGGGGTCAGGTTTCGGGAGAAAATGGCGTCTTCAACGGAGCGCTCGCCGTCGATGCCGGAGATCTGGAGGCGGCGGGCGTGAATGTCCGGACCGTGGAATTTCAGGCCACTCTCGCCGACAACGAGGCGGCCCTTTCCCGGTTGAATATCACGTTCGACGACGCCAATCAGATCCACGCCAGGGGGAAGTTCGGGTGGGATTCCGGCAAGGCTTATTCCGGCGAGGCAACGATCTCGCTCGACAACCTCTCGATCTTTCAAAAACTCGCCGGGCAACCGCTCGGGGGTAAACTGACCGGGTTTTGGCAGGGCGAAGGGCGGGTGGACGAGCGCCTTCACGCTGGATCGGTTATACTTGATCTCACCGAGGGCCGGTTGGGAGAACTTGATCAATGGAGCGCCCACCTCGGCGCGACTTACTCGGAGAATTTCATCGACGTCCGCGATCTGCATTTCGGCTCACCGCGGCTCGTCGACGCCGCGTTGTCCCTCTTTTGGAAAGAAAACCGGCTGCAGGTTTGGAATCTTCGGATTGGGCAGGGAGAGACCGAGCTGCTGACGGGGCAGGCGGATTTGCCATTGAACCTCGCAGCGCTTCCCGACGCGGCTGCAGCGATCCCGCCCGGAGCTCCCGTCTCCGCGGTGCTGAAGACCACCACAATCGACCTCGCCACCCTGGCGCGACGACTCGGGCAAAAGTCCCCACCCTCCACCGGTTCGGTTCGCGCCCAAATCGAAGTCGGCGGGACGTTGGAAACCTTGCACGCCCGAGCGTTGATCGAAGGGCGTCGCCTGCGCGCGACCGCGGCCGGGGACGCGCCGCCATCGGAGTTCACCGCCGACATTGCACTTCGAGACAGGAACCTCACAGTGGATAGCACGCTCCAGAATCCTTGGATCGAACCGTTGGTTGTGCGCGGGAGCCTGCCCTTCGATGCCGTTCGCATGCTGGAGGAACGACGTACTCCTCCCGGGACGCCGTTGGATTTCGAGGTGCGGCTCCCGGCCTCATCGCTCGCCTTCCTGCCATCGATCGTTCCGCACGTGCGGCAGGTGCGCGGCACGGCCTCGGTCGATGTGGCGGTGCGTGGCACCATCGGGCGTCCCGAGCTGTCGGGTTCAGCCGGCGTAAATCTTACCACGCTGCGCTTCACCGAGGTGGCCCTGCCGCCGGTGGATGGGACAACGGTCCGTCTCGATTTCGCAGGCACCCGGATTGCCCTTCAGCGGGCGGAGGGCCGCATCGGCGGGGGAACATTTCACGCGCAGGGGGCTGTGGACCTTGCCGACTCCGAGAACCCCTCGATCGACCTCCGTCTTGGAGCCCGGCAGGCGCTGGTGCTTCAAAATGACAACCTTTCGGTGCGAACGTTGGCGGATCTCCGCGTCCTCGGCCGACTGCGGTCGGCGGCTGTTACAGGAACGGTCTGGCTGACGCGCAGCCGGTTTTTTAGAAACATCGAGATCCTCCCGATCGGACTTCCCGGGCGACCCGCCCCGCAACCGCCCGGGGACCCGGTAGTGATCCGTCTGCCGGACCCTCCGCTGCGGGACTGGACGTTCGATCTTGCGCTGAGGACCGCGGATCCGTTTTTGGTGCGGAGCAATCTCGCCACCGGCCGCGTGGTGCTGGACCTGCGGTTGCTGGGGACCGGGTACGAACCGTGGTTGGACGGCACGGTCCATCTCGAGGAACTCACGGCCTCGCTGCCGTTCAGCCGCCTGCTCATCGAACACGGGCAGGTGTTTTTTTCGCGACGCGAGCCGTTTGTGCCGCGCCTTCAAATCCGCGGAACGTCGGTGATCCGCGACTACGATGTCTCGGTGCTGGTTACAGGCACAGCGAACCGCCCCGAGGCGGTTTTCACCAGCAATCCGCCTCTCCCGCAAGCCGAGGTGGTGGCGTTGCTGGCGACGGGGATGACGACGAGCGAACTCACCCGCGATCCGAATGCGCTCGCCGGGCGCGCGGCGATCCTCGCGTTCCAGCAACTTTATCAGCGGCTCTTCCGAAGGAACCGGCCGCCGGAGAATGAAGATTCGTTTTTCCATCGAATCCAGTGGGATGTCGGAGCGGCCGATCCTCGAACGGGGCGTCAAGCAACCACGATCCGCCTGCCGTTGTCGGAGAATGTCGTCCTCACCGGAGGATTGGATGTCGGCGGCAATTTTCAGGGACAGGTGCGCTATCTGGTGCGATTCCGATGAAGCGGCTCTGCCTTTCTCTTCTCCTGGCCGGTGCCATGGCCGCGCAAACCGATGCCCCGCCCGCGCTGGATACGCCGTCTGCACCGGATGAGCTGCCATCGGTGGGCGCGGGGCCGGACGAGGTGAAAGGAACCCTCGATCTCGTTTTCTCGGGAGTCAGAGCCTTTCGCGAAACGCGTCTGCGGGAGGAGATCGCCTTCCAAATGGAGTCGATGGAGCGGTTCGGACTCGATGAGCCCGGTGCTTACGATGCCGCATTTTTTCTGGAGTCCTTCTACCGACGAAACGGTTACGCCGGGGCGGAGGTCGCGGGCGTGATCGAAGGCCCCTGGCGCCTGCGGCTGCGGGTGAACGAAGGACCGCTTGTGACGGTAGGAAAAATCCGCTTCCGCGGCAATGCCGGCTACGATGACGCGACGTTGCGCGAGTATTTGCTCGGACCGATCCGCGAGGAGAATCCGCGACGGCGCCGAGATGGGGATCTGCCGTATTCGGCGGCTGGGATTGACGCGGGAGTGGATCTCGTTCGTCGGCTCTATGCCTCCGGCGGCTACCTTGATGCAGAAGTGGATCCGCCGGAGATCTCGCGCCGAAATGGAGTCGCTGACGTGGTGCTGACCATCCGCGAGGGTCGGGCTTATCGTTTTGGGCGGATGAGGTTCGGGGGAGGCGGTGACCTTGCCGAAGCGGATCTGCGCGCGGTCGTCGCCGGGCAAACGGGCGGGGTTTACACGCCCGGTCGCCTCGACGCGGCGCGGCGGGCGGTCGAGGATCTGCTCGTACGGCGCGGACATTATCAGGCGACCGTGAGCGCCGACGCCGATCTGTCCGGCACCGTCGATGGCGCGGTACCGGTGGTCTTTTTGCTCGAGCCGGGACCGGTGTTTCGTTTCGACGGAGTCACCGTCTCCGGGACGTCGGGTGTGAAGCCGGAGTTTTTGAGAAACCGGCTTCGTCACCTCCAGGGAAAAACCTACAGTCCGGAGGCCGTCGAGCGGTCGTTTCGGGAACTCATCCAGACCGGACTTTTCCGGGATCTTCGTCTCGCGCCCGAGGCGGTGTCCGACAACGAGGTCCGGCTTGACGTGACAGTGGTCGAGGCCAAGCCGAAGGAATTTGCGGTCGGGATTGGGTATGCCACGTTCGAGGGTGGAATCGTGAGCGCAAGCTATCGCGATCTCAATTTTCTCCGCAGAGGTCGGCCGTTGCGACTGGAGGCGGAAGTGAACCAGCGCGGGATCGGCGGTGAAGTGCTTTACACGGATCCGTGGTTGTTCGAGACGAATAATGAATTGCGCCTCCGTTTGTACGGTCTGAATGCGCGTCTGAAAGGTTACTCCAAAAACGAGTTCGGATTTCAGCCGACACTGACGCGCGCCGTGACGGAGCACTGGAAGGTATCGGCGTTCCTTTGGGCGCGACATGTCAGCGTGGTGGATGTGGAGATCGAGCCGACGAGTCTTGTCGGGAAGCAAAACTACTCGATCTTTGCACTCGGCCTCTCCCAGACGCTCGACTACCGCAACAATCCCGCGCTGCCGACCCGCGGGTTTGTTTTTTCGACGGCCGTCGATCTTGCGCCTGCCGGACTGGGTGGGGTGTCTTACATTCGGGGAACCGGACGGTTCTCCTATTACATCCCGATCACCCAACAAACGACCTTGGCACTCGGAGTTTGTGCCGGGGTGATCGCCTCGCTGGGCTCCGAGGGATTGCCCGTGGATGAGCGGTTTTTCAATGGCGGCGCGACGACGGTGCGGAGTTTTTCGGAACTCGCGCTCGGACCGAAAGACCGTCAGGGCTATCCGCTCGGCGGCGGAGGATTCACGGTTTTCAATGCCGAACACACGTTCCCGATTCTCGGCGATCTGCACGGGGCGGTGTTCGTTGATGCCGGCAATGTGGCCGTCGAAGCACGGGAATTTGGCTTGGAGAACATGCGCTATGGAGTGGGAGCTGGGCTCCGGTATCACCTGCCGATTGGGGCGGTGCGGTTGGACTACGGATGGAATCCCTCGCCGCGTGCCGGAGAGGCCCAGGGCGCCTTCCACTTCGCGATCGGGGTTGCCTTTTAGAGCGTCAGGCGGTTTTGGCGTTAAGCGGCGGGGGACTCGCGGGTGTGGCGGCGAAAGATACGGCTGAGGTGGTGGCGGTCCACAAACCCGGTGCTCTCGGCGATCTGCTCGAGACTTTCGTCGGTGTAGAGCAGGCGGCGGGCTGCTTCCTTCGTGCGAAGATGGGACACGTAGGCGGCCGGTTCGTGCCGAAGACGGAGAAAAAAATCCGTCGGAAGTGATCGGTCGAGTAACCACTTTGCCGGGCCAGCGTTGCGACCGAAAGATCCTGATCCAAGCGCGACGCCATCCACGGCTGAAGGGCGGCAAGGCGTGGCGAACGTTCCTGCCACGCCCGCCAGCGATTGCGCACGAAGCAGGTCCGGCAGCGATGGGGCCGTCTTCGAGATCCGAAGGTCGGCCATCCGGCGACGTGGGTCCGACCCTGAAACCGGGGTGGGACGAGAAAGAGGCGGTCGGGTCCCAGCGCGAAACGCCGCGGGCCATCGACCAACGATGCGCCCGGGCTTTCGTTGCAATACAGCCGCCAGAACTCGCTGTGCAGGAAAAGGCCCTCCCAATCGCGTCCAATGCGTGTGTAAGCTTGCAGCAGCACGCGAACACGGACGCTGCCTGGCTCGATGGACACCGCTTCCGACATCGGCTATGTCGGAAATCTGCACAGATCCCGTCGGAGCGCCCGCCGGAACAATGGACGTGCCCGGAATCCGGCTTGCGCCCGTAGAACGTATCCCGGAAGGTGATACACGATTATTATGGGATGCCATCCAAAACTCCTTGAGCCGGCGCTGAGGCCTGTGGCCGAGAAGGTTCTTGCCGGCGAGCGAATTTCCGACGACGACGCGCTGGCTCTCTATGCGAGCCGCGATTTGAACGGCATCGGCAGCATCGCGAATGTCGTGCGCGAGCGCTTGAACGGGAATGTGGCGACTTACATTCACAACCGCTACATCAACTACTCGAACGTGTGCATTCTCTCGTGTCAGTTTTGTGCCTTCGGCGCGAAGAAGCGGGAGACGCATGCGTTCGAGCTGGCGATTCCCGAGATCGTCGCGAATGTCCGCGAGGGCTTGACGCAGGGAATTACGGAAATCCATATGGTCGGCGGGCTGCATCCGACGCTGCCGGGGAGTTGGTATCTGGACTTGCTGCGGGAGTTGCGGGCGTTGGATGATAAACTGGTGATCAAGGCCTTCACGGCGGTGGAAATCCGGCATTTGGCGGAGCGGGTTTTCAAAGTTTCGATTCGTGAAATGCTCGAAACGCTGCGGGCGCACGGACTCGGGGCGATCACCGGCGGCGGGGCGGAAATTTTCGATCCGGAGATCCGTGAGAAAATCTGCAAAGGCAAGGAAACCGCCGAGGAATGGGCGGAGGTCCATCGCACGTGGCATCAAATGGGCGGGCGGAGCACGTGCACGATGCTTTACGGGCACATCGAGACGGCGGCGCATCGAGTGGATCACATGCGGCGGCTGAGGGAGCTTCAGGATGAGACAGGTGGCTTCACGGGATTCATTCCCTTTGCGTTTGAGCCCGATGGCGCGCGGCCGGTGTTGAAAGGCATCCCGCATGCGACGGCCTTCGAAGAACTCCGCAACCTCGCCGTGAGCCGCATTTATCTCGACAACATCCCGCACATCACCGGCTACTGGGTGAGCCTGGGACTGCCCACCGCGCAGCTGTCACTGGCTTATGGTGTGGATGACCTCCACGGGACGATCAAAGAAGAAAAAATCTTTCACATGGCCGGTGCAAAGACGCCGCAGGAACAAACGGTGGCCAGGATGGAAAAGGCGATCCGGGAAGCCGGACGGGTGCCGATGCAGCGCGACAGTTATTATCAGAAAATCGGCCCCGCCGAGCGGGTGCCGGTCGCCGCGTGATGAGCGGGCTCTTTCCCGCCGGGACACGCATCGGGTGCGTGCCGTATTTGAATGCCAAGCCGCTGGTTTTCGGGATCGAAGATCGAGTGGTCTTCGATGTGCCGTCCGTGCTGGCCGAGAGATTCGGGGCCGGGGAGTTCGATGTCGCGCTGCTCCCGGTTTTCAAGGTCCTGGAAATGACTCAGCCGCTGGCGGTGGACGGTCTCTCGATCTCCGCGTTCGGACCGGTGCGGAGTGTGATCGTGGCGCATCGTCGGCCGCTCTCGGAAACGCCGCGCATTTGTTTGGACACCGCGTCCCGATCGTCGTCGAACCTCCTCCGCGTCCTCCTCCGGGGGTATTTTCAACTGTCCCCGGAACTCGTCGAAACATCCGACGATCCGGACGTGGCACGCCTCATCATCGGGGACCCCGCGCTGGATTTTCAGCGGGAGGCCCGAGGCGGGTGGGGGATCACCGATCTCGCGGCGGCGTGGAGAGACTGGACCGGACAGCCCTTTGTTTTTGCGGTTTGGGCGATCCGGGCGGACTGCGAGGGAGCGGCACGGATCGCCGCGGCGCTCACGAGCGTCGCCGAGCGGGGACTCTCGGCCCGGCGGGAGATTTCCGCGAGGGAAAACGATCCCGAGGCCGCTTGGATTTACCTGACGCAGAACATCCGCCACGACCTCCCGCCCGAGGCAAAAGCCGGGCTGGATCGCTTTGCGGAAGAGTGCACCGCCGCCGGATTGCTGCGGAAGCGGGAGTCCACGATTCGATGGATCGGTCCATCCTGAGGCATCCGGACGGGGAGCCATGGCCGTAACCCGCACCATGAAGGAGGAACAGGCTTTTCCGGAGCGGACCGGGGCAATGATTTTGCCCGGGGTCACGCTGTTCCCGCATGCTCTCCTCCCGCTGCACATTTTTGAACCGCGGTATCGTCGCATGCTCGCGGCGGCTTTGGACGGAGCGAGGATGTTCGCCATCGCTCACACGGATGAGAATGGCGGCTTGGCTCCGATCGGCGGCCTCGGTGTGGTTCGCGCCTGTGTCGCCAATGAGGACGGAACCTCGAATCTCATCCTCCAAGGCGTGGCGCGGGTGATGATCACGAATCTGAAAATGCGGCCGTTTCCGAGTGTCGAAATCGAGGTGATTGCGGACAAGGGGACCGGCGCGGAGAATCTCGATGAGCTTCGCTCCGACATTACCGAGGCCTGCCGTCAAATGCGCCATGTCGGCATCGAGACGCCCCGCGGATTTGACGAATACCTCGCTCAGATCACCGAGCCGGGTCCATTTTCCGATGCCGTCGCCGCGGCCTTCGTGGCGGACGGCGTCGAGCGCCGCGGCCTGCTGGAAGAGTCGGATGTCTCGGTGCGGATGTCCCGGCTGCTCCGCTGTTTGCTGAGACAACTTCAGACGCCCTGAGTCTTCTCGACAGGGAGCAGGGGACGGTGTGATGGGGTCAGCGACGGAGGGGCAATCATCGTGGGTTTCCCCGGTTTTGAAATTTCATCCCTCCGACGACACACCCCCGAAAGTTCCACCGCCGGTCCCCTCGCGATACGATCCGGTGCGGTAGCTCTCGACTTTTCACCCTGTGAAATCATAACAATCCGCTTTACCCCATGACTGAGATTTCTCCTGAAACCAAGATGGCGGGGCTGCTGTCGCCGATCACGGCCCTCCGCGGCAAAAATGATCTCGGCGTCGGCGACACAGCGGCTCTTGTGGAATTTGCGGCTTGGGCGGCGCAAAAGGGTTTCGGACTCATCCAGTTGCTCCCCCTGAACGAAACCGGCGGCGATCACAGCCCTTACAACATCATCAGTTCGATGGCTATTGAACCAGCCACGATCACGACGACGCCCGAGTGGCTCCCGGACCTGACGACCGAGGATTTTGAGGCGGTTTGTTCCCGTCATGATCTGGCGACGCTTCGAACCGGTTCGGTGAATTACGCCGGGGTGAAGGCTCTCAAGCGTGATTTGCTCCTCGCCGCCTTCCGCCGTTTTCGGAGTCGGAAAGGGGACAAAGTTCGCGTGCGCGCCTTCGCGAAGTTCGAAGTGGCCGAGGGCGATTGGCTGGAGCCTTACGCCGTTTTCCGGGCACTTATCGAATGGAACGGCACCGAAGTTGTCGCCGATTGGCCCGAGGAACACCGCACCCCCGCGCAGGCGGCGGATTGGAGTTCCGAGCTTTCCACCACCGACCTCCGGCGGTTTCGGGATCTCACGCGATTCTATTCCTACGTCCAATGGATCGCGACCACGCAGTGGAAAACCGTTCGTGCCGCCTGCGACCGGCTGGGCGTGGCACTCATGGGAGATATTCCTGTCGGGGTCAGTCTCTATAGTGCGGATGTCTGGGCCGAACCGGGGATTTTTGATCTGTCGCGGTCGAGCGGGGCTCCACCCGAGAAGGTCTTCAAAAGCGATCCCTTCACTGAGCAGTGGGGACAGAATTGGGGATTCCCGCTCTACAACTGGCAGGCGATGTCGCACGACAATTTCGCGTGGTGGCGACGGCGGCTCCGCGCAGCCCGCGACGTGTTCCAGTTCCTGCGCGTCGATCATGCGCTGGGCTTTTTCCGCATCTACAGCTTTCCCTGGCGGCCGGAACTCAACGATCGCTTTGTCGGACTCACGCCCGATGAAGCGCGGGCTCTTTCGGGCGGCCCGCTGCCGGGCTTCGTGCCGCGCGACGATAGCACGGACGAAAATCGCGAATACAACCGGCGCCAAGGAGAAATGCTTTTCGGAATCTTCCTGGAAGAAACCGGACCGCACCGCTTGGTTGCCGAAGACCTCGGCGAGGTCTCACCCTATGTCCGCCCGGTTCTCCAAGCCATGGAGATTCCGGGCTTCAAAATCCCCCAATGGGAGCGTCTCCCCGACGGTCGCATGATCCCCGGTGCGGATTATCAGCGCCTGAGTCTCGCCACCTTTGCCACCCACGACCACCCGCCCGTTCGTCAATTTTGGGACGCATGGATCGCCGAAACGGCCGAGCCCGCAAAACGCGACGCCGCCGTACGGGCCATGCGCGAGATGCTCGATTTTTGCGGAAGCCCGGGGCTGGAGGTTCCGTGTCCGTTTGATCGTGAGGTCCATGGAGCATTTCTTCGCGGCCTTTTCGCGACAAACTCCTGGCTCGCCGTACACCAGATTACCGATCTTTTCGGTCTGCCGGACCGCTTCAATGTTCCCGGGGCGATTGGAGGCGCGAATTGGACAACCCGCTTGGAAGGCACACCGTCCGAATGGGACTCCCTCCACGCCCCCGCGCTCGAAGCCGCCGCCGCCGCGCTCGACCTGACCGGGCGTCGTCTTGGCGCTTCGTAGAATTCTCGCGAGACCAATGTCGCGTGAGTTCAGCATTGCGGGAACTTCACAGGGAAACTAAGAACATTTCCGGGCAACTTCCGCCGCGCGTTGCCCGACGCTCGGGTGGCGAAATTGGCAGACGCGCCAGACTTAGGATCTGGTTCCGCAAGGAGTGTGGGTTCAAGTCCCTCCCCGAGCATTTCCTCGGAGAACAGCATGAATAAAGCACCTGCGGCTGTTTTTGTTTTTCAGATTGAATCCACAGGAAACACATGGAATTTACAGGAAGTTGCCTCAAAGTGTCCGCCATTTATCCGCCCGTTTTTAGAAACCGCCTCTGTTTCCCGTTCCAGTTTCAGAGCATCAAACGAACGGCGTGAGGCGGACGCTCGTGTTGCGGCTCATTTTCTACGATTCGGATGATGGCTCGTAGGAGTCGCAGGGAGCCGACAAGCAGTTGACCTCGCCGGAAATGATGGCCCAAAGCAAGTCGGGAGAAATCATTTCCTCGGACAAGGAAACGAGCCAGCTTTCCTGCCGGGTGCGGATGTGCAACCCTCGTTTTGGGATGAGTTCGATCAGGTCGATTTCCTCCATAGGAAACGCGCGATTTTCCACGGACAGCCATCCCGTAGGTTTGACGAGGGGATGAGGATTGATGCGAGTCGCGATTTCGAGCCAAGGTTGGATTTTGATGGATTCGGGTTTTGTTCCCAGTTGGTTCTTTGGTGTGGCGAGGGCCATGATTTTTCAGTTGGTTGAGGTTGTCGTTGATTTCCGCCAGACGGCGGGATTCTGAGGAAATAGCTTTGTTGATTTCGGTCTTGCGCATTTTGCGACCAGCGCGGCTCATGGCAGCGATCTGCGGGCCGAGATGCTGCGAGGGTGGACGGTCGATGCCCTGGGCTTCGAGAGACTGGCGGCTCACGGTTTCGGAGTGCCCTTCCTTCTTCAACGCGCAGTTGCAGCGTGTCTCCCACATTTCCCGGATGCGCTCGACTTCCAGCGGGCCGGTTTTGCGATCATCAAGACAGCGGATTTTGTGGGTGGAGAAATTGCCCTTTTCGTCCACGGCGCGGGTCGTCATGAAAACATGCCCGTGGGTGTTGCGGCTGTCGCCTTTCACGGTGGGATGGTGGAGATTCACGCAGACGGCGCAACCGTAGGTGTCGCGAAGTTGAAGGCCGAAACCGCGCAAAAGTGCCCACTGTTCTTTCGTTCCCAACTCATGGGGCAAAGCAACATCCATCGCGCGCCCCACGCGGGCATCGCAGCGCTTCTCGGCCTTTTCTGCCCCTCCGGCGAGCTGTTCTGGAGTCATGCCCGGGCCGATGATCTGCGATTCGATCACGTCGTTTTTGTGCTTCGACCAATCGTGTTTCTGGCCTGTGCGTTCGTCGGTCAACTTGGTGCGCGTGTCGTAGGCGATTTGAGCAAAGGCACTGTGGCCTTTCCCACGGCTGATCGTGCGAATCGATAAATGGAAAATCGCCATTTCAGGAAACCATTTTGGCCGGGCAGGAAAAGAAAAGCTCCATCGGGTTGGGTCGCTTGAACCTGTGGAGCGAAATCGCGGTTTTCCGAAATCTGCGTGTGGGATTTTGGCATGGCGGTCGGGCCATATCCAGACCGCCCAGACAGATGTCAGGCGAGCGGTAGCGAGCCCTTTTCGCCTCTGGCGAAAACGCACTCGCGTCGTGGGGTTCACCCCGCGATGCGTAAGTGCGCTTCGCCTTCAAAAGAAGGCTTCGGTGGCTCGGAAGTCTCATTTGCAAAGAACCGTCCTCTTACTTGCGAGAGAGAGGCGGGGCTTCCTTCGCGGTCTGGGGAAAGACCGAACACAAAACCTCCCTGTCCGGCTCTGAGGCGGCGGCTATAAGGCCGGAGAGCAATGCCTGATGATCGCGCAAAACCAGCCCGCCAAGGATGATCTTGGCGCGGGTCAGGCGTTTACGCTCGGTGGTTTTGGCTTCGTGGCGCAGGCGGCGGATTCGTTCCTCGATCTGTCGCTTTTCGATTTCGAGTTTTTCGATCTTCTGCTGGCTGTTGCTTGGGATTTCCATGGGTCAGAGTGTGCTGAGGTTGAAAAAGGCCGTTTGCTCAAAACGGCGGGAGAATAAAAGCGAACGCTTGAAGTTCCGGCAGGCCCCCCGCCATTCGTGCCCTGTTCGCTTCGGATTTTTGAACTGGCAGGATGAACACTGGCTTTTTGCTCGTTGGCGCGTTTCGTCCAAGGCCGCGCCACATGACACCGCCTCCTCGGCAGAAAACGCCACGCCTTTTTTTCTTCCTAAAAGCCGGGGAAAACCGAACGGGGATTTGGCGACAGCCGATTTTACGCATGTAGCTCGCTTCATGCCGCGACCCCGGTTTCAGTCGTTCTGGAATAACGTCGCTCGCTGGGCATGAGTGGCGGCAACTCTCCCTCCACCAATCGCTCATATGCCGTTTCCACGGATTCCGTCGCAACCAGCAAGTCCCGGCCTTCCCGCAAAATGATAAACCAACCGCCTTTTGCGTGCCGTGTCGCCCACAGCATCCGGTCAACGAGCTTGCCCGAACCGAGCACGGCAACGATTTGCTTTTTGGTCAATGCCAGCGGACGCATTCCCGCAATGGAAACACGTTGAATTGCGCGATTCATTTCATGCTCCTATTGGAATTCTTGACCTTCATTATGAGGGCCACGGTAGAAAAGTTTTCGTAAAGGATGTCCCCGCGTTCGGGGCAATCGGCTTTCGGTTTCATAAATGTCATTACCGCGCAAGGGCGGAGAAGACCTGTTCCCCGCCGGGAACAATCTGGACGAGTTTTTTGCTGAGATTCAGTCGGAGGTTTGCGCTCCGCGGCTGCGGTCATGAGGCAAAAAGTAGCCGCTTCTGTTCGAGCTGATGCTCCCGTTTGGGAGCAACCGGACTAGACGCTGAAATCGCTAGAATCAGAAAAAGTCGGAATGAGTTTTTTCTTTGCGGGACAACTCGCAGTCGGGCTGAGGGCAGTGGTTATCGACGAACAGAAAACTCGTTTGCGGACTCTTCCCCTGACTTAGCAAACTTCAAAGTGCATCGTGCAGGAGAATCGGGAGATTTTTTCCGCACGAATTCATTGTGTGATTTTTTCAAAATCTTCCCTGCGAAAGGTGACAAGCACCCAGATCAATACGGGCACGGCAACAGCAAGTTGTCCCGATAACATGCCTCTCACCGCCATCGCTGCGTCCTTTCCGGTTTCCGACAAGGAAACGAGTCCAATTTCTGTGGATTCGTTCCAAATGCAGAAGCCCAAAGCCAACATCACAAACGCCTGTTGGCACAAGCAGCCCCACAACAATGCCCTCATGCGTCGTCCCCAGGCAAGTGGTGTTGCAAGGACTAGCGCAACGAGTAATACGAGCGGCTTCCAACCAAAAGCGCGGGTGCCCAAATCCAGATGCCTCACTGGCCCGGAACCATCCGCTTTCATCATCGCGGGGTTGACGATCACGACCCGTGTGTGGTCGGAGTGGTAGCCGTTTGGAAAGGGTTGGAAAGTGATTTCTTTTCGTTGGTCGTTGCTCCCATAGAGCAAAGTTCCGATAGCTCGGAAAGCCGCACAATAAGCCTGTCCAGTGATCGTCCACGAGGACAGGATCGCGATATACCAGCACACAAAACAAACCACGAATCGGAGGGCTGGCTTAATCGGGAATTTCATTGCACCGTTTGACCCATACAATCCACGTGACCATCAGGCAGACCGTGACGACATTGAGCACCACGGCCCAGAGGTGCTCATGGACAAAAGCAAAATGCTCGGGTCTGTGAACTCCGACCCAGTAGAGACTGGCAACCCGAACGATGTTGAGCCCGAGGAGTGTCGCAACCCCCGCGAGGAGCCCGACCATTTTGCCAAAAATCGGTGCCGGAAATGCTGCGATAGCCGCCATCAAAAACCACGAGTAATCGAACCCCGTGCAGCCCGGCTCAACAGTAATGATCGCCTCGCCATGAGAGCGGAGAGTTGCGCCATCAAGGACACTCTTTTCGCCAAGAGCCTCCAAGATGGCATGGGCGGCCTGTGCGTTGGAGAGCACCGCTCCGGCAAGGGCCTGTCGGTAAATTGGCGTGAGAGAAAAGAGATAAAAAACAGCCATGACGGCAACAAACCGGAGTCCGTATACCAGCAATGGACGCTTGGACTCATACCATGCCGCAAAGGACTCTTTGAAAGAATGCGGTTTCTTGGGCTGTGCGCGTTGTTTCCTGCTCTTGCGACTCATGTCGTCCGCGCATGATGAGGCACGGGGAGATTTCGTCGCGGCAAGAATCGGTTCGCTGTGAGAAAGATCAAAATGAGCAATCCGATGATCCCTGCCAGAGGCATCACATAAACGCCCGCGCCTCCTCCCGTGTAGGTCATGGCAAGCGAACCCGCGTTATTGGCGATGTTTCCTGCCACGTCCTCGGCACGAATCTCATAGTAGAAAACCTGTCCCGCCGCCTGAGCACCATTTTGGGAAATGGAGCTTGTCCATTGGTTTGCCCCCGCAGAGGTCATGCTCGTGTAGGCACTCCAGTTACGGGTGGCATCGGCACTGATGCACCAGCGCACTTTGGGGAAACCACTGGCAAGCCCGCTGAGGGCATCGCTTACGGTTGCCGAGATGGTGACAACTCCGGGGCTCTGTGGAACCGGATTGGGGCTGGCACTCACGCTACTTATCGTCGGAAGTGCGGCGTCCACCCAAAGGTTAAAGACGGCTGCCGGGCTCCAGAATCCATTCACATTTTTTGCCCGCACCTGTGCCGTGTGTTGACCATCGGCAACGGTATTCCATGTTGCCGTGGGGGATGTTGTCGTCACGGTCAATCCGGGCGTTGCGTCTTGTGCGAAACTGTAGCCATCCACAGGGGAGGAGCTTTCTGGGGCTCCCCAAGTGAAGGTGTGATTCTTGTTCTTCGTCCATGCCCCGTTCGTGGCGTTGTTACTGATGAACCCCTGTGGGGCGTCGAAGATACCGGCATCGACCTCGGTGGTTCCGGTTAACCGCCCGAGATCGTCGATTTGGAACGACGTCGGTTGCCCACCCGGAGCCGCGACGGTTTGCAGTTCACCGAACCGGGTGTAGGAGAAATCGGTGGTGACATTCGCGGTATTTCCGCCGAGTTGCGGCATCGCATAGATGGCTTTTGTGATGTCGCCGTTTGCCGGATCATGCTCAAAAGTCACCGTGCGATTTCCCGCATCGGTCATGGTCTTCAACCACTTCGTGATTGGATCGTAATGGTAAGTCGTCGTCCCGGCGGGTGTCGTGACGGTTTTGATGCGGTCGAGATCATCAAACGTGTAGGTGATGGCACTGCTGAGGCGCGGGTCGGTGATTCTCCAGAGCCGTCCCAAAGCATCGTATTCATAACCGACGCCCACATTGGTCGGGTCTGTCACCCCGGTCACACGACCGTAAATGTCGCGGCCAATCGTCCAGACCTTATTGCGGGCATCGGTAATGGTGCGTAGGTAGCCATTCTGGTAGCCGTAGCCAATCTCAACTGGCGACCCGCTGAGAAAACGACGGAGTTTTGTGAGATCATTTGTCACCGGATCATAAACGGCATCAAGGAGACGACCTGCCTCGTCGGTCACCCAATCCACACGGTTGGCCGCTGTGTATCCCATGCCAATCGGCAACGCGCCGGGGATAGCAGGGTCAGTGATTGTTGTCGGCTGCGCGTTTGCATTGCGCTCAATGCTGATCGCGGGGCGGTTCGGAGTCGGAAGTTGCACTGTGTTGGGCAACAGAGCATCGCCCGTATAGCCGAAGACGGTTGTGTTGTCGATTGGGTCGGACACGCTCGTTGTCCGGCCTTCAGCATCAATGGTCGTTTCCGACGGTCCGAAAATCGAGGCGTCGTCTTGCACCTGAGTCGTCTTTGTGTCTCCACTCTGCCAGAAGGAGAAATCAAAATTGTTGCTCCGGCTGTCTTTGCGTTCGTCGGAACGGCCTTTGATGTCCGGCGTGGTGGTCACGAGCTTCCGATCATCGAACCGCTTCACATCGAGAAGCTGGTTCTGAGCATTGTAGGTATATCGCGCAATCGCAGCCCCACTCCGCTGGTGGGTCACGGTTTCCAGCCTGCCGGAGACATCATATCCGTAATTCATGCGTTCGCTCTGTGGCCCGACTACATGGGAAAGAAGCCCAGTTGTTCCATTGTAAGAAAGCGTCAATCTGCGGCTCGCAGAATCTTCGATAATCGTGATTTTTCCCGCACCGTTGCGGAAATACCACTGGGCGTAACTGTGTCGGTCTTGAGTAATTTCCAACCGCCCTTCCGGGTCGAAGACCAGCACCGAGCCATCGGGAAGATAGGCACTGTATCCCAGCACCGCGTCGTCGTTTTGCACGAGAACGGTGCCATCTTTCCGTTCTCCAGCGGTAAAGACTGGAAGTTCCTCAGCCGTTAATCCGGCCAGACTCACTCTCGGATTTCCCGATGCGTCCTGATAATAGTTCACAACAAACGAGGAGTCGAAATCCAGTGTTGCTCCCGTCGCCAGATCGACAAGCCGCACTGCCCCCGACCGTAGCCGGGTGTCGCTGTTGTCCCCTCGCGGAATGAGCTGGTTGCCGAAATACCTCATCATGTTGTTCTCGTCGAACCATGACGGACGCTCGAACTCCAGCACATAACGCCCCACGCGCCAGCCCGGGCCGAGGTCGGAATCTCCGACATAGCCACTCTGGTAGTAGCGGGCGAATTCCAGCGGTAATGCCCCCGGACTCGCAAAAGACAGGTCGGTCTCTGCGAGGTTCACGATCCCGTCACTCGGGGCGGATTCCACCGAGGCGGCAACTGCCTTCACCGTGCCTTCAACCGTGCTGGCCGTCCACGCCTGCTCCTTGATGTCTTCGGTAGGATTCACCGGCGTATTCGGGCGAGCCGAAGCAATCGCCGTCCCCACGCTTTGAGCGTTCGTCGAAGGCGTGTAGGTGTTCACCTTGCGATTGTCCACGCCGCCGTAGAGCACGATGCCCAGCGAACTGTTTGTGATCGTTGCCACGCTCAATGGCGAGTAAGCCGTCGGTGCCTTCCAAGAGTTCATCCACCACATATCGAGCGGGATGTTGTTGTCTCGGAAAAACCGCGCCAGCGACACTGCCTGCATCGCATCCTTGAGCATCTTGAAAATCTTCACGTTGATCACCGTTTGCCCCGTCGGGTCATCAGGAGAAATCACCGGAAAAGTCCTCGCAGCAAAGGCATCGAAGTTCGTCTGCAAATGGCTCGCAAACGCCGCCACGCCCGGGCTTTGCGGCTGGAAATTCAACGCCGACTCGGTTTTCACACCCACTACCGCTTGGTCAAAAACAATCGTCGCCCGTCCCGTGGCGGGATCGACGTGACGCTTGAGCTTCATCTGATCCGCCAAAAACCACACGCGCGTATTCCCGCTAACACTCGTGCCCGCCGCGTTGATCTCCGCGAGATTCTTATAGCCAGCAATCGGCACGGTCGCGCTGGTATAAGTGGCCCCGGTCACATTATCTGTGCCAATGGCCAAACACTTCATGATGCGGTCGGCTTCTTGCAACACCCATCCCAACTTTGTTCCCTCTAACCGGCCTCCGAACCGTCGATGCTGCCGATCGGGGATCACCGCGAAGCTGATATTGGTAATCGCCCCCGTCCCTCCATTGTAAAGCTGGAACGGATATGTCCAGTCCTGCCCACCATTCACATTTGACGACGTGTTCACATAGTCCAAGACGGTTTGGGGAAACGGCAAAGTTGTAAACGGCCCCGTCCACACGCTGATTCCGGGCGGAGCGGTGCCCGTGATGTTCGAATACACAAGGTGCATCGGATACTGCCCGTTCGGATACGTGAGCCAGTTAATCGTCTGCGGAGTGAAGTTCACGTTAAAGTCGTAATTTGTCGCCCCAATTGTGCATTTCACCCGCACCGCGACCGTTCCGTCTTCCTGCGACCAAAGCGGATTATACCGCATCGAAAACCCTCCCCACTCCCCTGCCTCAAGACTACCATCCCCATCACCCAAATCCTGCCAAAGCGAAGCGGCGGAGGCCGGAGCATCCAGCGAAACATACGGCGGAATCGCACTCCCATAAACCGCCTGCACTGCGGTGTAAAAGTAATCCATGTCAATACCCTCCACCCCCGGCGTGCTGTTGCTGCCGAGAAAAATAATCTGGTTGCTCACCGGGTCGTAGGTCGCCCCCTTGATGTCCGCAAGATTCGAGCCAACCAACTCGGCGGCTTTGTCGATCAGGACGCCGGACTGGTCACGTCTGAACAATGGATTTGCAAGGCCCGGGGTAATTCCGGGTAAATTGATGCCTTCCGATTCAAGACCCAAATAATTTATCGCACCGACAGCGTAGCTGTTGGAGTTGAATGTTTGTGATTTGTCGAACGCATCTCTCTGAACCCACGCACGCGCTCCAAAAGACAAAGCGGGTTGCACCGATGCAATGAGCGGCAACGTAACGCTCCCTATATCGCTGCTGCCACTTCGATACTGAAACTGTGATGCTGTTACCCAGTTGGTGTAATCCTGCAAAGCATCGTTTACTTTCTGCCCACTGACGGGACCATCGTAAAGATTCTGGATGAACCGTGCGTTGTTCTGGTAGCCAGAATCCGCTGTCATTTGGGTAGAATATCCCCGTACTGATCCCCAATTTTGTGGAAATCCGAAAAACTCCAATCCCCCCTTGACTATGAAACTGCCTTTTTGAGAAGGACTTCCTTCCCAATAGGTAACACTATTTGTCTCATCAGTAACCCTAAGGATTAGATGATTACTGCCTGGAATGCCTGCATCAACGGCCAGCAGATCAAGGGCGGCGAGTCCTAGAGGATCCGAGAGATTTATCGGATTCGACAAAGCGTAGGTATAAAGGTTCAGACCGCCTGCCGGCCCTAATGGGTCCTTCGTTAGAAAACGACCCGTTTCAGGATCGAAGTAGCGAGATCGAAGATAAGTAATCTTATCTGCGTCGCTGCTGTCCTGACCGCCAAATCCAAACCCACTGGCTCCAACAGACACCGAATTAACAAGAAACAGCCATGCAACCATGTAAAAAAATCTTAACACGGGGAAGCAAGCAGTATTCAGAGGTAAATGTTGATTATTCATGAGCTTTTTCCGACTTTAATGCAGCAGCTTACTATTCCCACAAACACTAATGCGTAAAACACGACGTGGAAGAAATACGCGAGAATCAAGGAAATTTCTGGCGACATTCCCAACGCATTGCCGCTTAAATTGTCAGGAATGAAAAAAAACATCTGAAGTATGTCCAGCATCGACTGAGCCCATCTAGTTTCTTCAGAGGCTGGTCCAAGCCGACCGATATGAAGACCGCTTGCCACAATTGCGGCTGCAACCGAAATGGCAACGGAGGCCGCTAAGCTGAGAGCGAAATAGATTAGAAAATGAATGCAGCGATTTTTCTTATTCATCTTAAACGTTAAGGTTGCGAAGGGTCTTCTGCATTAAGATTGTACACAGATAACATTATGGGCTCTATTGTGTTAGAGTTTGCAACGTTCTGGATCGTTGAATGCTCGGGGATTGCTCCCAGTTCATTCAATATCGTTAGAAGTCGCAGCGCAATCTTCCGGCTCGCATCCGGTGCTGGAAGACCAACATCTGAACACCAGTGGACGTCAAACTGAATAATGTCGGCAGGCATAACGTTCTTTAATCTAATATCAACCATTACTTTGACCTGTGGTGCTTCAATCCAATAGACATCCCAAGTGCCCTCAAGCGTCTCCTGCGCACAATAAAATGAGGCGTCTTCGTTGTCCTGAATTACGGGATGAACTAAAAGGCCCTGAGTTTCCAATTTGCACCTCCAGATTGCGGCGGCATCCTTTGGCAAAGAGTAACTACTTTGCATTACGCCTGTCATAAATGCTCATCTCTGTTCTGCCTGCCTCGCGTTTCCACGAAGCATCTTGATAGAATAGCCATCCAAGCAGTGGAACGTGCGGGTTGATGCCTTACGAAATTCATCGCCGTTCTGACATCAAGATAAATCGTTTTCATGGCAATGGCTCCCGCGCTCCGAAGGCGTCATACGAAAAACTCTCCGTCACATTCGCCGAAGGATCGGCAATGTGGCGAACGGAGCCTATGCGGTCGTGGAGATAGAACTCGGCGTTGCCGGTGGTGGGTTTGCGGAGGAGGCGGTCTAAGCCGTAGGTGTAGCTGGCGGTTATGCCGGTGGTGCTGCGTTCTTGAACCGTCTCAAAGATCGGGCGGTTGGCGTCGATGATGTAGCGGGTGAGAGTGTCGTTGAGCGTTTTGCTGACGCGGTGGCCGAGTCCGTTGTAGGTGTAGCGGATGGTATCGGTTGGGGTTTGGACTCGTGTGAGGAGGTTGCGCTCGTCGTAGGTGTAGAATGTCGTTCCTTCGGGGGTGATTTTTTGCTTTCGGTTCCCGGCGGCATCATAGACGTAGCGGCGGACTTCCGCGCCGGATTGGTCGGTGATGAAGAGAAGACGATTTTCGCTGCCGGGGTGGGAGGTCCAGAGCTTTTGCAGAACGCCGCCAATCTCGACTTTTTCGGTGTGCCGATTGCCTGCGTCGGTATAGGTATAAGTGACGACTTTTGCGTTGGGGTCAACGCCCGTGCCGGTGGAGTAGGTGACTTGGCGGAGACGATCCATGCCGTCGTATTTGTAGTCTTCCTTTTTGGTGCCGGAAGGGAGGGTGATGGTGAGATAGTCTGCGTTGCCGATGGCGTTGAGGAAGTAGGAATACTCGGCGAGCGTGGTGCCTGCTCCGGCAGTTTTCTTGTGAGTGACTAAATTCAGTCTTCCCATGTTGTTGTAACCGTATTCGGTATTGAGGCCATTGGAACGTTCGACGCGCTTGAGGAGTCCACTGGCGGGATCATAAATATAAGTGGCTGTGAATCCCAAGGAGGCATTGTTGGCGGTCTTCATGCGTCCGGCATCGTCATAAGTATAAGTGATCTGTTCGCCACCCGGATAGATGAGGGTCTTGAGGTTGCCCGCAGGATCATATTCGTCATAAGAGAGAACAAGATCGTCGGAGTCGCCTTTGATGGCATTGAGCGAGGTAATGACTTTTTTGAGGCGATCCAAATCGTCATATTCGTAAAACGTGGTGCCGGTGCTATCCGTCATGAATTCGCGACGGCTGAGCGTATCGTAACCAAATTGCACGACGGCTCCGTTGGTGGCCGCGGTGCGGTCGAGCCGTCCGGCGAGATCATAAAAATAGGTGGTCACGATGCCGTTGCCATTGCGGTAGGTCTTGATTCTCTGCATTTCGTCGTAGGTGTATCCTTCGCTCTGGAGCAGGCTGTCGCCTTTGTTGACGGTGAACTCGTGGGTGGCATTGCCGCCGCCAGCCAGTGGGGTTGTGACGGTGACGGTGTTTTGGCCGGGCTGGAGTGTGATCGTCCCGGTGTAGAGTTTGCCAAGATATTCGTATTCGTAAGCGTAGTCCGCGCTGGCGGTCTCAATGGCGGAGAGAAGCTGGAAGTCCCCGACGCCATCAATGCGCACCTTGCGTCCAGAGAAGCTGCCATTGCTGACTGTGCCGTCTGCAATCGTGGCATACAGGTGAAACTCCTGCCCGGCCAGCGCGGGATCGGGACGCCATTCGTAGCTCGAACCTGCCGATTGTAGGAGGCCGGAAACGATCAAGGTATTGCCATTTGCGGGGTTGGCATCTGTGTCGCGATAGAGCGAAATTTGCGCATCGCCACCAGTGTAGTTTGCCGTCCATGTGATGGGATGCACCTGCCCGGCAGAGATAAAAAGCGTGGTGCCGGGAGCGGTGGGATTGAGGGCGATGGTCGGTTGAACACCCGCGCCGGAGAGGTTGAAATCCACGGTTGGAGCGTCGGGGTCGTTGCTTGTGACGCGGAGGGTGCCAGTAAACGCACTGTTGGCGTCGGGATCAAACGCGGTGGTCACCGTCCAAGTTTCCGCCCCAAGTGGAGCGATGGTGCGGGCTATCGGATCGCTTGAAGAAATGGTGATCGCGCCTCGTGTCGAGGACACGATGCTCTGCACCGAAAACCTCGTGCCGCTGATAATGGCTGTGCCGTTTTGGGAAACGATGAGGTTTTGGGTGCCGATATTTTTGATCGTGACTGTCTGAGTGCGCGTGCGGCCTCCGGTGCCGTCATTGAGGGTAGGGCCGAAGTCCAGCGCACGATCATCGGTTGCTCCAACAGAATCCGCCGTTTCGATGCCGGGTTGATTGAGTCCGGTGCCCGACAAAGAAACGGGAACCGTCCCTTGGCTCGGATCATTGCTGAGGATTTGCAACTGGGTGGACAATGCGCCTGCGGTCGTCGGATCAAAGACGAGGTTGACCGTCCAAGTCTCCGTTCCGCCAGTCGCGATGCTTCGGGTGCCGTTGCCGAGGCTGATCGCTCCTTGGGTGCTGCTTTGAATGGAGACGATCTGGAACTGCGTGGACGAGCCGAGAGCGATGCCATTGTGCGAAATGGTCAGCGGTGCGCCGCCAGTATTTTTCAACGTCACGGTGCCCGACTTTTTCTGGAGGCCCGCGCCATCGGCATGAACTCGCCCGAAATCCATCGCCCGGTCAGAATTCGTTCCGATGGAGTCCCGCACTTCCAAGGTCATCGGCACAACCCCGCTGCCGTTGAGTGCGAGCGCGTAGGTCGGCTCATTGGGATCATTCGAGAGAATTTGGAATCCCCCTGAAAAACTGGCGACGGATGTGGGATCGAAGCGGAGGAGCACCGACCATGTTTCTGCCCCTGCGGCGGCAATCGTCCTCGCGGCGGAAGCCAGATTGATGGCTCCCTGCGTGTTGCTCGTGATGGAAACAATCTGCCATCCAGTGCCGTTGAGCAGAGAAAGGCCGTTTTGGCTCACCGTCAGCGGCCCGGTGCCGGGATTCGTGAGAGTCACGGTGCGATTTGCTGTGGCTCCCCCGACACCATCATTGATGACGGCACCGAAGTCCACCGTGCGCGGATCGCTCCCGGAAGGGGCTCCGTAGTTCACCGTCAAGTCCGGCACTGGCGTCCCCGTTCCCGAGAGTGAAATCGTCACGGAAGGCCGAGAGGTGTCGTTGCTGGTGACGACGAGAGAGCCTGTGTGCGCCGTGGCGGTCGTCGGATCAAATCCGACATCAATCGACCAAACTTCCTGCCCCTGTAAGGCCACCGAACGGGGGAACGTAACCGGCTGCGTGAGGCTCTGGATGTTGCTCGTGATGTTTTTCACAGCAAACCCGGTGCCGTTTGCCGTGATGCCAGTCACCGACAACGAAAGGTCGCCCGTGTTGGCAAGCGAAACAGTCTGCGTCAATTCAGCTCCTCCAGCACCATCGGCGGCAACGTTGCCAAAGGCCACAGACAGGCTGGATGCGGGTGGGAGGCTCGTGCCATTGGCTGAGAGTTGAATCTTGGGAGCCGGGCCAGTGATGGTGATCGCCGTAGTGTCTTTGTCGATGCCGTTGCCTTGGTTCCTATTGTTCGCTTCGTTGGACTCGGCGATGAGATTTGCGGGATCAACCATCATTCCGATATAGAAAACCGTGCTTGAATCGCCGTAGGGGTTGGACGCCGGAAGGGAAAGATTCTGATAGGATGTGTATCCCGTTCCGCTCCCTCCTGCCAAGCTCGGCCAACCGGGAACCGTTGTCAGAACAAGATCATCCGCATCCCCGATGGTCGTGTTTTTCGAGATGTAGAGGCGGACGGAAAAAGTTCCTGATGCGGTCGTTCCGATATTGCGAACGGCAAAACGGATGCCGATGACATCGCCCCACCTCGCAGAAGTTTGCTGGAGATCGAAAAAGTAATTGGGGTTTGAGGGGCGACCATCCCACCCAACCAAGTCAATGGCAGCTTTTGCCGGTGGTGTCAGAGAAAGAAATAGCGCGAAACCGATAACAAGGATGCAGGCTCTCAAGGACTTCATGGAGTATTCGGCGTGGAATTGTTTGGTGCTGTTTCTTCCGGCGTGGACAAAAGTGAGGAAGGCTGGAGTCGGCGAGGGGCATCGGGGGGGATGTTTTCAACAATCGTGGGTGCCCGAAGTTGCGACTCCTCATTCTGAATCGTCACTTCTCCACCTTTCAGCGTCCGTCTTTGGGCAAACTGCCCGTTGAGAAATCGCCACTGGATAGAACCGCCTCCCTTGGCAACTGTCGTCACCACAACTACCGGGCCTTCTTCAAAGACTTGAAGCGGACGCGTCGGATCAATGGACGCCGAATTTTCCAGAGCAGAAGAAGGAACGTTGCGGGCGGAATCGGCCAAAATAAGCTCCAACTTTTGAAGGCGGTAATCTGACGTTCCGATGGAAAAAAGGGCCGTGGGCGAGGATGTGGAAATGGCACGATACTCGACACCAGACTGAGTTTTTCCATGCGTTTCCTGAACAACAGACTTCGGCCAAAGGAGATACCCGACGACAACAGCAAGAATCAGAGTAACGAAAATGGCGATCTTCACGCGACGGGTGTCAACAAAATCAAAAGGATTTGAAAGCGTGGAAATGTTAAATTTTCGTCACATTCAATACGCCATGCGCTGACGTGGGAAATCAATGCTAATCCAAGAGGATAACGCCACCCAATGGCGTGAAACCGTTTCCAAGAACATCCCTGATTCGATTTTCTCGGAATCTGCGACGGCAGCGATTGCGGCGAGGGCTCACCCAGGAGACGCTAGCCGAAAAGCTCGATCTTTCCCCACGCCACTATCAGAAACTTGAAGCGGCGACGGTCACTCCGTCTTTTGGGGTTCTCGTGCGGATCAAAAAGGTCTTGCGGGTGAACTGGGAGGCTTTGCTCGGTGGAGCCTGATCAAATCTCAGGGATAACTTTCCAGAGAGCCAAGGAGAGATCATTTCCCGTCTTCACGCAACGCGGAGGTTTGTTGGCGTGCCTCGTTTCTGTGTAGCAGAAATTGGCGTGATCTTCGGTTGCGGGTTGAAGAGATTCCAATATCTCGTTTCATCGCCGTCAAAGACAACATGCCTCTCGAGACATCGCGCTTGCATGCCACCAACTGATGGGGTTTCATTCACCTATGACCGCAACTGTTACCCGCATAACTCGAGGAGAGTTGAAGCATGAAATTCAGGAGATTCGCGCCGCAGGTAGAACCATCCGTCGCACGAAGGATTCCGCCCGTGATTTTCTGGTCAAGCATGGCTTTGTTACTAAGTCCGGAAAGTTGACCAAGCGTTACGGTGGATGAGTTTTCCAGGATTTGTTCTGGCTTATCATGGTTGCGACCACGCAGTGGGCGAAAGAATTCTTTCAGGTAAAGACCATGTGCTTCTCAGCGATAACAAGCACGACTGGCTCGGGCCAGGAGCATACTTTTGGGAAAATAGCCCTGAACGGGCTCTTGCATGGGCGAAGTTTCTTCACAAGAATCCGGGATACGTCAAAACTCCTCTCAAGAGTCCATTTGTAATTGGGGCGATTATTGTGCCGGGACGGTGCCTCGATCTCACGGAGTCACGGTGCCTGAGGATTCTGCGAGACACCTATCACGAGTTTGCGACGACAATCGAAGACGCCGAGTCGGCTCTTCCCCAAAATGAGAAAGGGCACTCGAAGGACGAAGACCTTGTGAAGAGATACCTTGATTGTGCGGTTATCAATTTTCTCCACCTGATTCGGAAAGAACAGAATCTCCCTGCATTTGAAACGTTACGGGGGGCTTTTTTTGAAGGCAGTCCGCTCTTTCCAGGGGCAGGCATTGCCGAGAAAACGCATATTCAATGGTGTGTCCGCGAACCAAAACGGAGCGTGCTTGGATACTTTCGCCCTCTGCTCGGATGGGAAGATTGAAAAGTCGGCTTGGGACGGTGATTCTATGCAGCGCGACTGCCTGTCGTTGCTGATTTCACCGAAGGATCGGAATTTTTTGAGCCAAATGGGATCACATTTATTTCCTTGTTGGCAAGGTTCCAATATCTCGTTTCATCGCCGTCAAAGACTACCGCTCGGTAATGCTTGAAAATCATTTCAGGCGAGTTGCCCATCTCGGCCGCCGTCAGATTCTCGTTTTTGTGAAGCGCGTAGTGGTAGCTGCCAAAACTGTGGCGCAGCGCGTTTCGCGGCCAAGGGGTGATTCTCGCGGCTCCAATCAATGCCGTGAAACCCGTTCGCCATTCCCTTCCTTGGGGAGCGACCAAACCGCTGTTTTTCCGTTCCGTGGCAAGCCAAGTGGCAAGATTATCCGAAATGGAGACCGTGCGGCGCTGCCGGGTCTTCGCCTTCGACGCCAACACCACGATTTGCTTGTCCCTCACTTCGCTCCAATTCAGCGTGCGAACTTCGGATGTCCGTAGTCCGGCAAAAAGTTGAATAGCAATTGACGCAAGAAATGGTCGGAAGGTGGGTTGATTTCTTGCCGTCAGCAATAACCGGGCCGTCTGGCGAATGGAGAGCGCGACAATCTCCCTGTCCTCAATCTCAGGCTTTTCCACACCTTCAACCGGGGAAGCGGACAGCCATTTTTTGCTCACGGCAAAATTGAAAAGAATTCCGCAATCGCGGATGTAGTTGCGCCGAGTGGCGAGGGAAAAATCTTCCTCATCAAGCCAAGTCTCAAAATCATCCCGCGAAATCTCGTGAACTTTTGAATCTGTGAAGTCGGCAGCGAACTTCCGCAACGACCAGCCAAGCCCCTTCATGTAGCTTTCCTTTTTGCCTGCCTTTCTCTTGGCCGAGATCAAGTCGTCAATGGCATCCTTCAACGCTTTTTCTCCGCCCTCTGGCCGGGTATGACGGATGAAGAAATTGACCGCCTCCAGCAAGTCCGCTTTCGAGCTAACTTCGCTCAATCGCTTTTGTGCGGAAACTGCCGCGCCCAACTGCTTTGGTGTCAAAACGAAGCCTGCCGCTCCGGCTTCCGATTTCATCCGAAGGGGAGAGGGTGCCTCTGATTTTTTAATCTGAGCGTCACCAAAAATCCAATCGCGTGCGTCAGACAGTTTGGTAAAATCGCGTTTGGTGACTCCTCCTCCAGTGAATCGCTTTCCCAGACGAACCCGCCAGAATTCCCTGCCCCGCCCGTTCACGGTTCTGGTGACACCGACCCCTGATGGCAAATCGCGAATTTTGGCTTTCATGCTTAAATGATCCGCCAATTGTCCGCCAGTGTCAATTACTATCGTAAATTACAAGACTTAGGATCTGGTTCCGCAAGGAGTGTGGGTTCGAGTCCCTCCCCGAGCACGTTATTTCGGTCGCCTTCGTTCGGCTTTGTGCTGCAGCTGAGTCAAAGGTTCGGTAGGCCCGGAGTCACTCAGAGAGAAGTGGAACGGCTCAATCGGTGGAAGTGCGGGGCAGCGCTGCCCGGAGAACGGGTCCTTGAACGATCCCACGACGCCAGATGGCACTTTACTCTTCGGAACGTTGTCGCTCGGCAAGAATCTCGAAGGGAAGAAAATTGGGAGCGAGCGATTGCACAAGAATTTCCCTATACGCGGCGGTGTCTTCGCGACCTACCGCGAGTTCCAAGACCGCCAAGAGCGGAAAGGTGCCGGAATCTTTTCGGAGTTGTGAAAGTCGCAGAGCAAGATGGCCGGTGGGAGTATCCCCAAAACAGGTCAGGGCTCCCGTGACACCTGTCGCTTGAAGCGAATCGAACAGTCTGTATTGAAAGAAAAAAGGCAAGCGTTGAACCGCAAACTGCTGAACCGTGGAAAGCAATAAAACGATCCCGACCGCTCCCGCGGCCAACGGACGCGCGATCCGTGACCGGAAGGTTGTGATGTCGGAAACCAGGAGGATAAACGGAAGAGACGCCAGAGGAAGCACAGGAAGCAAGTAACGCGGACCGGTGCTGAAATGCCCGGCCCAGTTGACAAAGCTGGCGTGAACCAGAAAGACCACCAGAACCTGAGCGGTGATCAGAACGGATTCGAGTGTGAAACGCTTTCAGAATTCCGGCCAGCGGAGCAGTGCCATGTCAAAAAGCGGATAGCTCAACAGGGCGCCATTTTGCGGATCAAACACCAACCCGAGCGCTCCTGCCAAGAAATCACCCGATAGAGGGATCGGTCTCGTTTTTCCAATGATGGCACTCAAAATCGAAGGCGGACCCGAAGCGAACCTCGTTCGAAACGAAAAAGAGCGGAGTCAACGCCGCGGCCGGCCACACAAAAGCCGCTATTGTCTTCCAACCTCGAAGCGTCCGCGGAAATCCAGTCGCCCACGAAACGCCGGCCGTGGCAATCGGAAGAAAGAGCGCATGCGACGGCTTTGTCAAAAGGGCAAGCCCGAAACAGGTTCCCGTGGCGAGGGCCGCCACGCTCGCGCCCGGAGTGTCCGATCTTCCGGCGGCGGAAAACCGAAAAAGATATAACTGGGGAAGGGTTCTTCCCAGCACCAGCACCATTTGGATCAGATCGAGCGTCTGCGCCCGAAGGTAAAACCATGTGAGCGTCGAAAAAGCGCTCACGAGAACAAACACGACGCGGATCCATACAGATGCAGTAAAGAGCGCCGCGAGGCGCCCAACCAAGATCAAAGCCGTCAAGGCGAGGAACAAATGGGAGATGTTGACGATAAGGAGACCGCGAAGCCCAGCGGACATTGTGTGCAACAGGCCGTATTTGGGGTGATCAAGACCGGTCTCGGGATTGCGGACGAAATACTGTCCGGGCATCACGGTCTCGGCAATTTTTGGATCCACCCCGAGCCGTCCGGTCTCAAGCCAGTGCACGGCTTTCAACCGGGGAGCAAAGGCATCGCTCGGGCAAAAATCGGCCGGCATGGTCAGGCCAAGAATCAGGACACCCAAAAGCAAAGTTAGAAAATCACCCTGGTCGGAAAACTGCACAATAGGCCGTTTTTTTGCCGCGTGCGAGAGGTCAAGAGAGCCCGACAAGCTGCTTGTGTCGCTTGCGTTTTTGCCTCGCGATCCTCCGGCAGCGGGCGTTTGCTGGTTCGCATGTCCTCGCACCTGCAGTCCTTGGTCACCCTCATCGGAGAAGGCATTGATCTCGCTGGCGTTCTCGTCATCACCTTCGGGCTTGTTTGGGTGACGTTTCTTTTCTTGAAACGTCGGCGTACCCTGCCTGCCGATGATGCTTTTCGAGCCTACCGGCAGGGCATCGGACGCTCGATCCTCCTCGGACTCGAAATCCTCGTTGCCGGCGATATCATTCGCACGGTTGCCATCGAGCCAACACTTTCCAGCGTCGCGGTGCTCGCCTCCATCGTTGCCGTCCGCACGTTTCTCAGTTGGTCCCTCGAAGTCGAACTCTCCGGCCGCTGGCCCTGGCAAAAGAAGTCTGCGGGGTGAGTTTTCAAGCTGCGCTTGCTTTATCGGTTGACCGCATCGACGTTTGGGATCAGGAAACCGGCTATGAAAACCCTCCTCGCTGCCACATTGTGCTTTCTCTCGGCTTGCTTGCCGGTCTTCTCACAAACGCAGGTGGGTTACTGGGACCTGAATGGAACCCTCACCCGCTCGGCTGGTTCTTCTGGAACCTTGAGCGCCGAGCTTCTTGTTCTGGGCTCCGGATTTATCAACTACGGAACAGGCACAGCGGTGAATCTTCAACCCGGATTCACCGCCGGGTCATCGCTGCGGTATTTCAATCTCGTCTCCGTGGTTGAGGTCGGACGTCTCACGCTGACCGGTCTCGACTTTTCGGGACTCGAGACGCCCACGGTGACCTTCGCCATTCGGAGCAATCCCGCCTTCACGCTTAGCGATACCTTCCAACTCGAATACAATATCAACGGTGGCTCTTGGCTCTCGGCGACGGGTCTTGCGCTTCCCACAACCTCGTTTTCGCTGTTCAGCTATACGTTCGGAGCGGGTGTTCTCGACAACGTCGGCAACGCCGGTATCCGGGTGGCGTTCTCCAGCGTTGCCACGATTTTGGACACCGTCGAAATCGACAACGTCCGGGTAACCGCCGTCCCCGAGCCCGGGACACTCGGGCTCTTGGCCGTCGTGGGGATTGCCCTTATCGCCCTCAAACGCCGCCGTCGGGCACCTCGTTCAGAATGATCTGTCCCACGGCCACCGGACCGAATGGGGCCGTGGCCTCGACTTCAAACTGAAGCAGGGCTCCCAAGCCGCCGGCCTTCCGAGCGTGGAGTCGGATCGTCTCGCCCGGGCGTGCGGCCGAGGGGAACTTCATGGCGCGAATGCCGGAGAGCAGAAAGGTGCGTCCCTCGGGACCCGCCCCGGCGATGCCAGCGAGCTGGGCGAGAGCCTCGGTGAGAATTACTCCGGGCACGATCGGGTTGCCGGGAAAATGGCCGCGAAACATCGGATCTTCCGCAGCAAACGTCCTCTCGGCCGTGGCGGAGATGCCGGGATCGAGCTCCACGATGCGATCCAGAAACAAAAAGGGTTCACGATGGGGAAGGCCGAGAGATTTGGGATCCATGGAAGTTCTTACTCGAAGCGCACGGCTTGGGCGGGCGGGATACGGGATGCGCGGCGGGCAGGCCACCATGCGGCGGCCAGTGCGGCGGGAATGAGCCACAGCGGCGTGGTGGCGAGGACATCGAGCGGATAGCGAAGATCAATCGTCCAACCAAAAAACGCTTTATTGATCACCCACGTCAGAATCATCGCCATCCCGGCTCCGCATGCGATGCCGACCAACGAGGCGAGGAGACCGATCATGCCGGCCTCGGCAAAAACCAGCGCGCCGACCTGACCGCGCGAGGCTCCCACGGAGCGCAGGACACCGATTTCGCGTTCGCGCTCGATGACCAGTGTCGTGAGGGAAAGAAAAACCCCGGCAATCGCAACCACGACGGAGATCGTGCGAAGCACCGAGGTCACCGCAAATGTTTGGTCGAAAATCTCCATCACCCGTTGGCGGAGCCCGGCATTGGTATAGATCGAGAACTGGCCTTCGCGGCCGAAACGCTCGCGGAACTCCTCCGCCATCTCCTCCGCGCGGGAAGGGTCCTGCAGTTTCAATGCGAGCGAATGCACGCGGTCGTCCTCCCAGAACCGGGAAAAGTTTTTCCGATCCATCATGAGCAGTCCGCTGTCGCGCGTGAAATCGCGAATCACCCCCGCGACAACGAATCGGGCGGGACCCTTCGGGGTGGCAAGCTCGAGAGCGTCACCCGGTTCGGTGTCGTGCCGGGTCGAAAAACTCTCGGAGACCACCAGGTGACCGGGTTCAGCGTAAAGAGCGGCGGCCCCGGGAAGAGCGCGGAGAAATTCCAGTTCCCCCCGCGCGCGGCCGTCGGTGATGCCGAGCGCGACCGTGCGGTTGTTCCAGCGCACAGGGAGTTCGCGGAAGGTCGCTGTCTCCGCGATACGCGCGTCTTGGCGCGCCCAAGCGACGGTCTCGTCCGGCATGAAACTCTGAAGCCCGGCAATCTCGTTGGCGGCCGGAGCGATGAAGAGATCGGCGACGAGCGTGCGGGCAGTCCACGACGTCACACTGGCCCGGAACGAATCAATCATCACCGAGACACTCACGGTCATTCCTGCCGCGATGCTCAGCGCGGCGATGGTCACGGCATTGCGGTGGAGTGAGCGGACGAGATGGTGGGCGGCGAGTCGCACCAGCCAGCCGGGGAGCCGGGACGCGAAGCGCGAAAAGACGCCGACGACCGTCGGCACGGCCAGCGAGCAACCCGCGATCAGAAAGCCGACGGCCGCAAACCCAAGAAAAGCCCCGCCCCCGCGCAGCGACCACCACGAGAGAACGGCAGCCAGGACAATGCCGACCGCCCCGGCAGGAAACCACCAGAAGGACCTTGTCTGAAAAGCATCCATCGCCGAACCGGGATGCAGAATTTTCGCCGGATCCGTCGAAGCCGCCTCGGCCGCCGGCCGCCAAGCCGCAAGCAGCGACGCCCCGATGCCGACGGCGAATGCCAGCAGGATCTGATCGGGCGTGAGCGCGAGCCGTTCGGCCCGGACGAGGGTGTAAAGCGCGGAAACCGTCTGTGAGACCGGTGCGGCGAGAATGGTCGCCAGCGGGCCGGCCAGACCCAGACCGAGCATCGTCCCAAGAACTCCCGCCGTGAGCCCTTCGCCAAGGAACAGTCCGCCGATTTCCGCCCGGGTCGCCCCGTTCGCCCTCAGAATGCCGATTTCCACCCGACGGCGAACCACGGTTGCCGAAAGACTGTTGTAAATCAGAAATCCGCCGACCACGATCGAGACCAGGCTGAGGGCGGTGAGATTGAGTTGGAACGCTGCCAGCATTTGCTCGGTCTCGGCTCCACGCCGGGCGGGAGCGCCGACGGTGACGTCGCCGGGAACGACCTCCGCAATCCGGCTGGCGACCTCGGAGGCGGCGAGGGGATCGGTCAGCAGAATTTGTACGGACGTGAGTCGCCCGCGGAGACCGAGCAGTTCCTGCGCCCAGGCGATGTCCATGGCGGCGAGGCGCGGGTCGCTTTGGACCGCCGCATCTTCGGTTTTCAGAACAAACCTCGGCACGAGCGTTCTTGACGTTCCCCCCGCCAGCACGCGCACCGGGTCACGGGAACGCGTGGCATCGACCGCCACCGCCTCCGGCTCGCGGAGCCACGCCTCCAGGTCGAGATCACCACCATCCGCCGCCTCCATTTCAAAAACACGGAGGTCGCCGCCCGTGAACGGATCGATGCCGAGCACGCGCAAATACTCGCCCGGATCGTCCGGCAGGGTCACGATGCCCTCGACGACCGGCGTCGCCGAAAGCACACCCTCGACTGCCGCGATGCGCGGGAAGAGCGTTTCGTCGAGATCGCCGCGTACTTCCAAATGGGCGCGCCCGGCTACGAGTGCCACGGCATTTTGAAAACTCGCCAGCGCTGCGCGGTTGGCGATCTGCACGGCCAGAAAAACCGTCACGCCCGCTGCGATGCACAGAATATTCAGCGTCGGCAACAGCGGCCGCCGGACCATCGGGCGGACGACGAGGCGAAAAAAGAGAGCGCTGAATCGCGGGGTCATTCCGCGGTCTTCACCGCCGCCCGTTGAAGAAGGCGTTGGAGGCGTTTGATCGCTCCATCGTCCGTGATCTTCTTGCCGTCCTTGCCGGTAATGTAAAACGAGTCCATCGCGACATCCATTTCCGTGGTGATGCGCGAAAGCTCGATGGTCACGCCCGCCTCGCCCATGGCCCGCAGAAGATCGTAAAGCAATCCCAGGCGGTCAGGCGACTGGATATCGACGAGCGTGTAAATCGGATGCGAGGAATTCTCGACAACGATCCGCGTGGGCAGGTCGAATTCCTGCGAGAGCCGGTAGGTCCGCAAGCGCGTCTCCTTGCTCAGGAGCGGCGCGAAATCAAAATCTTCCACGGCCAAGGATTCCAAAAGGCGACCCTCCACGGCCGCGATGTCCTTCGCGCTGGTCACGGGTTCCAGGCGGGTGCTTCCCACGCGGAAGATGTCGAGTGCCAGGCTGTCTCCACGGGTGAAGATGTCGGCGCTGAGGATGTTGATTTGGGCCGAAAGAAACGCGCCGGCGATACGCTCCAAGAGACGCGGACGATCCCAGCCGCAGACCCAGACCTCGCTGTGGCCCTGTTCGGGGCGGGGAATCCATTTGAAAGCCGGCGTCAGCGCGAACGAGTCGTCTTTGCGCCGGTTTTCAAAGAACGACCGGAAAAGCCGCAGGTGCGACGCCATTTCTTCCGGCTCGAACATGTGGAAATACCGGTCGGGCATGAATTGGAAATGCGCCTCGACTTCCTCGGCATAGTCCTTCCCGAGCTTGCGGAGCACGCCCAGATGTTGTTCCTCGCGATTGCGCTGGAGCTCGGCCACCGCCGCCGGACCGCCTTCGAAGTAATGACAGGATTTCCGGTAAAGCGACCAGACGAGGCCCTCTTTCCAGTCCGACCAATTCTGATCGCTCGTCCCCATCCCGTCGGCGAGCGTGAGGAGCATGAGGGCGTCGAGATTGAGCCGGTCGCCCACGATACGCGAAAACTCCTCCGTGGTCGCCGGGTCGTCGAGATTCCGCGTCTGGGCCATTTTTGAGAGGACGTAATGCGAATCGACGAGCGTGAGAAGCATGCGGCGGCGCTCGGGCGAAAGTTGCATGCGGCGCGCGACTTTGTGCGCCAGCATCGCGCTGGCCTCCTCGTGGTGCCGCGTATTCGCAGCCTTGCCGGTGTCGTGCAGGAGGAGGGCGAGATACAGGATCGCCGGGTCCTCCAGTTTTTGGAAAATCTGACGGTATCCCTTCAGGCGGTCTTCGTTGGAAAAGAGCGTGCCATCGAGTTTCTCGATGCAGACGAGGGTGTGCTCGTCGGCCGTGTAGCGGTGGTAAAATTCATGCTGCACCAAGCAGTCCAGCGCACCAAACTCCGGCAGATACCGCCCGAGAAATCCCAGATTGTGCATGAGCCGCAGGACCGGGCCGACCTCGCCCTTCCGCGAGAGGATCGCGAAAAAGGTCTCCCGCGCCGCGCGTGCGTACTGGAACGTCCGGTTCACCATCGGTAGCCGCCGCCGGATGAGATCACTCAGCTCGGGGTGGAACTCCAATTGCCGGACCTGCGCGTGATGGAACGCCCGGATGATCCTGTAGGGGTCGTCGTGAAAAATCTCCCGCGATTCGGGTTCGAGCCGACCCTGGCGTGCGATGAAGCCGTCGAACTTTTCCTGTTTCGGCCGTGCGTTGAACATCGACAGAAGCCCGGTGGACTTCTTTTCCTGCACGGCCCCCATGCGTCCGAGCGCCTGCTCGGTTACGAGGTGGATGTTGCGCGTGTGGCTGTAGAAGTCGCGCATGAACGCTTCGACTTTGCGAAGAATTTGCTTCTGCGGGTAATTGAACGCCGAGGCCACGCGGCCTTGGAGCTGGAGCGTGAGAACGTCGGCCCCGCGGCCGTTGATATATTGCATCTCCGACCGCGTGCGCAGGAGAAAATCATACCCGCGCTCGAGAAGCCGCCGCTCCGTGTCCCGCAGGACCTTGGCGTCAACGAGCTTAGCGGTCGTCATCACGCCGAGCTTGAACTGCGAGATCCACAGGAGGCTCTGGTAATCGCGGAGGCAGCCGATGCCGTTTTTCACGTTCGGTTCCTGAAGAAAAACGCTGGGTCCGTACTTCTCGCGCAGATCGGCTTGGTTGGCGAGCCGCCAAGCGATGTATTCGGCGTCCTTGCCGTTGACGCAATCGGTCTGAAACCGTTCGCGGAACTGCGTGAAGATTTCCTTGTCGCCGGTGAGGAAGCGCGACTCGAGCATCGAGGTCTTGGTGATCATGTCCTCGTTGGCCTTTTTGATGGCCTGCGGGATCGTGCGCGTGGCGTGTCCGACCTTGAAGCCGATGTCCCAAAGGGCTACGAGGACCTGGCGGATGATCTCCTCGGCTTCCTTGTCGGTGCCGGATTTGGATTGGAGAAAAAGGATGTCGACGTCGCTGAAGGGGGTGAGTTCGCGCCGGCCGTATCCGCCGAATGCCGCAACGGCGAGCCGACCTGCAAAGCCTTTGCCCGAGACAGCCTCGACGACATTTGCGAAGAGTTCGCGGAACAAAATGTCAACGAGGTCCGACCGCTGGCGGGTGACCTCCCGGCCGCTCCCGCCGGCATTGTGCCACATGCGCAGGCGCTGTTCCTCGATCTTGCGGAAGCCCTTGAAAATGGTAACTGGGTCGTCGCGTTTGCGGCGGGCCTTTTCCGAAAGTTCGCGGGCAGATTTCTCGAGTGTGGATTGGCGGGGGGAAATCATGGTGTGGCCTGTGCCCGGATGACGATCTCGACGCGTCGGTTGATTTGTTGTTGCTCGATGGTACCGGTGGCGGGGGCGATGAGTCGGGAGCGGCCGAGTCCCCGCGCTTCGATGGCGGTCGGCGGGAGGCTCATGGCGGACGTGAGGAAACCCTTCACCGAAAGCGCACGGCGGAGACTCAAGTCGTTGTTGTAGTCGTCCGTGCCGAACGAGTCGGTGTGACCTTCGATGATGAAGCGCGAATTCGGGTTCCGCTGAATGAGACGCCCCAGCTTGTCCAAACTCGCCACGGCCTCCGGACGAAGATCGGCGGAATTGTAATCAAACAACAAGTCGGTCGGCAGGAGGATCGGTGCTGTCTCGGGCGAGAGCGGGCCGGTCTGGGCGAGCAGATCGTCGAGATCGCTGAATCCCGCAGGCGCATTTCCGGACGCTTGCCCGGCGCGTGTGATTTCGGTTCCGCCCAAGTTCTGCGGGTCGGGCAGTTCCACTACGGACGATCCCGTAACGACCGGTTGGTCGCGCAGGAGCTCTTCGACGAGCGCTTTGTCGTCGGGAAGAATCGAGCGAACGCCGGCCGTCTCGGCGGTCTGCATGGTGGTTTCAAACGATGGGGCCTGAACCGCAGGTTTGTCGGCGAGCGCGGCGGCGTCGAGCTTGGGAGCCAGCGGCGTCGCGCGGACGTCGCCCATCATGTTTTCAAACGAAACCTTCTCCTCCGGCAGGGTGACGGCGACCGGCGAGGAGGCCGGACGTTGTTCCTCATCGGGCACGGGCTCGAGAAGCTTGGGATCGATTTCCACGCGCTCCATATGAAACGTGCGCGGGACGATGCGGTCGTAAAAAGCATCGCTCATCCGGTCCATCGGAAACCGGGTGGCCCAAAACCAGAGGAGTCCATGCAACGCGATGGAGAGCACGAGAGCCAGAAACACCCAGCCGCCGATGCCCGGCTCCGGGGCTTCCCAAGGATCGTCAACAGCGCTCGCCCGGCGATTCATCGCGTGCAACGTATGCGAACCAGCCGGGCTTTTCCAATCGGAATCCGCAACCGGCGGCCCGTAAACGGCAAAACGGCCGGAACGGGAGTTTGGGACGATGATTTTTTGATGAAAAATTCTCTTCTCGGTCTCGCGATCCTGCTCGGCGTCATCTGGGTCGTGGCCCGTGTGGTCCTCGCCGTGAGCGGTCTGTTTCTGCACCTGCTCGGGATGGCCGCGCTCGCCCTGCTGGCCGTGTGGGCGTTCCGGCAGTTTTCGGGGCGCTGACCGGTGCCAGGCGGAAGTCGCTCTCGCCAATCAGAATCTTCCGCTGCCGGTAGAGGGCGCCAAGGGCTTGCTTGAAGGCCTTTTTGCTCGCTCCAAAAGCATCTCGAATTTCCTCGGGGGTGCTGCGGTCGTGAAAGGGAAGCGTGCCCCCGGCGGCGGTGAGAGCTTCCAGGATTTTCTCACTCAACGGCTTCACCCGGACGTAACCGGCGGGGTCGAGCGCGAGGTTGATTTTGCCGTCCGGCCGCACGGAGCGGACGAACCCCTGCCGACGGTCTCCCGGGTGCAGCGGCCCGGCGAGCTCGGAGTGATAGAGCAGCCCGGTGTGGGCGGTTTCGACGATGGCGTTGTAGCCGAGCGGGGTTTCGGACGTGATGAGCAGCGAGACGGGCTGTTCGGGTTGATAGGGCGGCGGCACGAGGTCCAGCCAGCGATGAATCCGCGCGCTGGCCGCGATGCGGTGGGATTTGGGATCGACTTGAATGCGGACAGGAATGAGATCGCCTTCGCGGATCGGCCCGGTCTGCTCCCGCCGCGGCAGGAGCAGGTCCTTGGCGAGCCCCCAATCGAGAAAAGCCCCGATGCTGGGCTTCACGCCGACGACGCGGAGCACGGCGAATTCGTCGACCATCGCGACAGGAACCTCGGTCGTGGCTACCAGCCGGTCCTCCGAATCCCGGTAAACAAAAACGTCGAGGAGGTCGCCCGGTTTTGCGCCGACCGGAATGTAGCGCCTCGGGAGAAGGATTTCGCCATCCTCGCCGCCGTCGAGAAACATCCCGGGCCCGGCTTCGCGGATGATCGCCAGGGCATTTGTCCGTCCGAGAATCGCCATGGGTTACTTGCGGTCCGAGCTGCGATTTTGGAAGCGCGCGAGGTGGGACCGCGTGCTCATTTCCCGTCGCCGTTGCTCGGCGAGCTGGGCCTCCCGGCTGGCACCCCCGTCGGCGGATTTTGGCTTCTTGGTTTTTCGGGGCGGTCGGTGTGGCATAAGGTCACGATCTCACAGCTGCCGGAAGTTGCGAGCAGGGAAAATCCCGCACCCCGCGGCCGGACCGGCGAGAATTTCGGCCGATTCACCGAGTCCGGTTCGCCTTGTTGACCATGTTGCGTTGAAAGTTGCGCCCTAACCCCCTTTGGTGCCTATGAAAATCCTGCCTTGTCTCGCTGCGTTCGTCCTCTCGGCCGCCACTTCCTTCGGTCATGGGTCAATGGCAAATCCCATCAGCCGCGTCTATCAGGTTTTTCTGGAGAATCCGCAGACGCCGAAAAATGCCGCTTCCGCCGCGGCGATCGCCACGGCCGGCACACAGGCCTTTTACGACTGGCATGAAGTCAACCGCCTCACCCCGCAAAGAAATTACCGTGAGCTCATCCCGGACGGTCAACTCGCCGGGGCCGGTCGCACCAAATACGCGGGCTTGGACCTGGTCCGCCTCGACTGGCCGGCGACCAAAGTGCAGCCGGGACGCTATGACTGCGTTTTTGCCGCTCCGACGCCGCACGAGCCGAGTTACTTCGAGATTTACATCACCAAGGCCAACTACGATCCCACCAAGCCGCTCAAGTGGTCGGACCTGGAACCCCTCCCCGGAGCCGATACCGTGGTTCTCACCGGGTCGAACTACCGCTTCACGGTCAATTTCCCCCAGCGGGTCGGACGCCACATTCTTTACGTGATCTGGCAGCGGAGTGATCCGGCCGGCGAATCGTTTTTCTCGACGAGCGACCTCGATTTTGGCGGGTACAATTACGACCCCGCGCTGGCGCCGAAAACACCGCCGATCCTGATGAAAGCCCCGGTCGAAGGCGGTTGCGGCACCGGCTGCACCTGTGACATGAGCGGGTATCCCTCGCCGAGTCCGACCCCGGCGGCCACGCCGTCTCCCACGCCGGTCGCCAACCCCGCGCCGACTCCCTCCGGCGACAATTCCCGCGGACCGCTGGAGGTCAAAACCTCCGTGGTCTCCAACTGGGGAAGCGGGGCGGAAGTGGCGCTCACGATTCAAAACATCAGCACCACCGCCGTCCGAAATTGGACCCTGCAGTTTGATTTTCCGGGAACCATCGGTGATTTCTGGAACGGCTCGCTCACCCGCGCCACGACGTCGCCGCGTTACCGCGTAACCCCGGCTGCATGGAACACCTCCATCGCCCCCGGAGCCACGATTTCGCTCGGCTTCATTGTTCAACCCGGCACCGCCACGCCAACGCTCCAGAATCTCGTGATGAGCCCCGGCGGATCCGCCCCGGTGCCCACGCCAACGCCCGTCTCCACACCCACGCCGGTCCCAACACCAACACCAGCGCCGACCCCTGTGGCAACCCCGACCCCCGCTGCCGCCGGACTCCAGGTCACCCACACCATCGAAAACAACTGGGGCAGCGGCATGCAGGTGAAACTGACCGTTCGCAATCCGGGCGCCCAGCCGGTCTCGAATTGGTCGCTCACCTTCGATTATCCCGTGACCATCAACAACATCTGGAACGCGAAAATGACGCGCTCCGGCTCCCGCTACGTGATCACGCCGGAATCCTGGACCCGCACGATCGCCGCCCGCGGCAGCATCGAAATCGGCTACCTCGCCAGTCCCGGCCGCGCCAACGCCGCCTTGGGCAACCTCGTCGTGGTCCCGGCGTCCGCCTCCGCCAGCCCCACGCCGACCGCGACCCCGGTCGCCACACCCACCCCGGCGGCCACACCGTTGCCGACGCCGGTTCCCACCCCGGGAAACACGACCGGCCCGAACCTCAGCAAAGTCGTCGTCGCTTACTTCGTCGAGTGGGGCGTTTATGACCGCGACTACCACGTTTACGACATCCCGGTGCGAAATGTGAACGTCATCAACTACGCCTTCGCGGACATTTCTCCGTCGCTCGAAGTCACGTTGTTCGACCGCTACGCCGCGATTGAAAAATCCTATCCCGGCGATACGTGGGACCAGCCGCTGCGGGGGAATTTCAACCAGCTCAAAAAGCTGAAAGCCCAGAACCCGCATCTCATCACCATGATCTCGGTTGGTGGGTGGACGTTGTCGGGTCGGTTCTCCGACGCGGCCCTCACGGCGGCCTCGCGTGAAAAATTCGCCGCGTCCGCCATTCGATTTATCCGTCAATACGGCTTCGATGGCGTGGACATCGACTGGGAATACCCGGGCGGCGGCGGCCTGCCATCGAACGTCTCACGTCCGGAGGACAAACAGAACTTCACGCTCCTCCTCGGCGAACTCCGCCGCCAGCTCGATGCCGCCGGCACGGCGGATGGAAAACGCTACTACCTTACCATCGCGGCCCCAGCCGGCTTCGACAAAATCGCGAACCTCGAGCCTGCCGCTATCGGGGCCATCCTCGACTGGATCAATGTCATGACCTACGACCTCCACGGCACGTGGGAATCACGAACCGATCACCATTCCCCTCTTTACGGGGTGCCGGGTGACACGCTGACCGTCTCCGCCGCGATGGACAAATACGTCCTCTCCGGAGTGCCGCGCGACAAATTGGTCGTGGGACTTCCCTTCTACGGCTACACATGGCGCGGCGTCGGATCGACCGCCAACGGCCTCCGACAGGCAGCCCAAGGTCCGGGACAGGGAACCTGGGGCGGATCCGCGGTCGTCGAATTCTGGGACATCCAAAAACGCCTCACTCAGGAGCCGGCTGCCTACCGTCGTTATTGGGACGCCACAGCCCGCGTGCCATGGGTCTATGCGCCGTCGAAAGAAGGCGGACTCTTCATCACCTATGAAGACCGCGAATCCATCGGCCTCAAGCTCGACTACATCCAATCCCAAAACTTCCGCGGCGCGATGTTCTGGGAACTCAGCGGCGACCTCACTGACGGCACCGGCCTCCTCCCGCTCATCGGCGAACGCCTCTTGAAATAAGATCACCCGGACGTTCCCGGCTCCGTGATTCTTCCCGGATCACGGAGCTTTCCGCCGGAGAATCTGCTCGAAAAGCTCGTAAACCACATCTCGCGTGCAGGCGAACTCCAGCAGGATCTCGGTCGCTGAAATCTGTCGGTAGATAATCCGTCGCCCTCCGATCCGAAGCCGGTTGAACCCCTCGAGCGGACCTTGCAGCGCCTTGATGTCACCCTGACCCTTCGTCAGCTTTTTCAAGGCCGATCTCACCCGACGCTTGGTATCAGGCGGAAGCGCGCACAACCAGTCGGCCACTTGATCAGAGGCCGAAATTTTCATCGCTCAGATCGAGCGTGCGATAGCGTGTTTTTCCGGATACAGAATTCCGAAGGGACTTCATGGCGGCGCGATCGGCAAGAACATCCATCGTTTCCAAGAGCGCCTCGAAATCCTCGACGGGCAGGGCCACCACAACCGGCCGGTCGCGATTCGCAATCACAAAACGCTCCCGGGAGCGGCAAAGCCGGGGAAGTCCGGACTGTGCTTCCTTGATATTGTAGGTAACCGGCATATCGAAAGTATCTACCGGAGGCGGATACGGGTCAAGTTTGCGGGAGCTCGTCGGATATCTCGGCCTTTTGCCGACTGGAGGGAGCGAGCAGGGTGAACAGCGCGGCGGCGGCCAGGAGGATGTCCCGACCGATCGCCAGAATCATTTTCCCGGCCGACGGCGTCTCGTCGCGACCGAAGCAGGCGCAATCGACAATGATGCCGTTCCACAGCGCCCACCCGAGGGCGGCGATGAAAATCAGGCAAAGCCCGAGCACGATGGCCGACCCGATGCGGTGGACCCTCGGCAAAAGCAAAAGAAGTCCCGCAAGGACCTCGGTCACCGCCAGCGCGACCGCCAGGAATCCCGTCCACGCCGCGGGCACAAAGGTGAACGGAAGCAGCGCCAGCGCGAATTCCTCGCTGGCGCTGGCCTTGATTGCCCCGGCGTAGAGAAAAAGCCCCGCCAGCACCACGCGCACCCCCAGCGCAAGAAGCCTCATGTGACGACCTCCAGCGTGCGGAGGGCTTGCCAGGCGGCTCCGACGTGGTGAACGCGAAAAATCGCCGCTCCGCGCAGAACACCCGCCGTGAGGCAGGAGATCGTCCCGGCATCCCGCTCGGCCGGATTCACGATCCCGAGCACGTCGCCGATCACCCCTTTCCGCGAAACCGGCAGAAGGATCGGCCGCCCGAAGCGCCCGAGGTTTTCCAGTTCCCGATACACGCGAAGGTTGTCCGCGGCCTGCTTGGCGAAGTCGATGCCGGGATCGAGAATCAGTTGCTCCGGTGCGACTCCGGCCGCCCCGGCAACGGCGATTTTTTCTTCAAAAAACCGGACGAGATCCCCGATCACATCCGAATACCGCACATGCGTGTGGGCAATTTTTGGTTCGCCTTTCGAATGCATGATGAGGAGCGCTGCGCCGGTCTCCGCGCAGATCCGCGCATTCGCATCGTCGGGCAGGGCGCCCATGTCATTCAGGATGTCCCCGCCTGCTTCCAAGGCCGGACGGGCCACCGCGGGACGCCAGGTATTGACCGACAAAAGCGGTGGAAAAACCTGTGCGCTATCACGGGGCTGCGCCGTCTCGGCAATGGCAGGAAAATTTTCCACAAGCGGCCGGATACGAGCCCACTCTTCATCGGCCGGCACGGCGGCGCGATTCGTCCGCGCACTTTCGCCTCCGACATCGATGATATCCGCCCCGAGCGCGATCATTTCCCGCGCCCGGTCGGCCGCCCAAGCCGTGTCGAGCCGCCCGTCGCCCGAAAACGAGTCGTCGTTGATGTTCAGAATTCCCATCACCAGCGGCCGCCGCGGGAAGGAAATCGTGCGCCCGCCGGCGCGCAGTGTCATTGGTGTCATGTTGTCCTTGTCTCGATTCACATTCTTCTCCAGCCTGTCCAACGATTCAACGGCCATGAGTTTTATTGATTCAGTATTTAAGAAGCTCAAGCGGCACCCGAAACGGATTGTTTTTCCGGATGGTGACGATGCCCGTGTTGCACGCGCCGCGCAGCTTTTTTATGAGCGCGGACTCGGGATTCCGATTTTGTTGGGCAAGCGCGATGTCATCGAGCGCGTCGCCCTGGCGGAAAAAGCCAGTCTGGACCACGTGGCCATCATCAATCCCGAGACGGCCGCGGACCTCCCGATTTTTTGTGAGCGCCTCGAGCGCCTCGAGCGTTACAGGAACATGGGCCTGAAAGACTCGCGGGCCGTGATGTCGAATCACAACTACTACGCCGCCATGATGGTGCAATATGGTCTCGCCGACGCGCTGGTGGGCGGGGTGAGCTCCTACGGCGGCGCTCTGCTGCGACCGTTGCTCAATCTCATCAAGCCCCTTCCGCATGCCAATGTGGTCTCGAGTTGTACAATCGTCGAACTCGAGCGGAAGGAATTCGGGGACGATGGCGTGATGTTTTTTGCAGATACCGGCGTGGTACCCGAGCCGACCGTGAGCCAGCTGGCAACCATCGCCGTCGAGGCCGGACTCCTTGCCCGTCAGGTCTTTGGTCGCCGAGCCCGCGTGGCCTTGCTCAGCTTTTCGACCAAGGGCAGCGCCAAGACCGCTTCGACCGAGAAGGTCGCCGGAGCCACAACGCTTGCGCGGGAAATGGTCTCACGACTCGGAGCCGAAGTGGCGATCGATGGCGAAATGCAGGCCGACGCCGCACTGGTGCCCGAACTGGCCGAGAAAAAAATGGGCCCGAGTCTCGTGGCGGGCAAGGCGAACGTTCTCGTCTTCCCCGACCTGAACAGCGGCAACATTGCGGTGAAGCTCGTGCACCACCTAGCTGCCGCCCGGACATACGGCCAGATCGTCCTCGGCCTCACCAAACCCGCCGCCGATCTCTCGCGCGGCACGGATGCCGAGGAAATCGCCGCGATGGCCGCCCTCGTCGGCCTCCAGGCCATCGAATATCGCAAGCTCTACCCGGAGCAGGAAGCCTGACCCAGCGCCGCCGGTGAACACCACAACCCCCCGCATTTTCATCGCCGCCACCGGGCAGAACAACGGAAAAACCACCACCGCCCTCGGCCTTTACGGGAGTCTTCGCGAGCGCTTCCATCGCATCGGTTTCATCAAACCGGTCGGGCAGCGGTTCACCGAAATCGACGGCAAGCGCATCGACGAGGACAGCGTTCTCATCCGCGACACCTTCAATACCCAGGTGCCCATCGAGGATATGAGTCCCATCGCGGTCGAGCCGGATTTCACCCGCCGCTACATCAACCACGCCAACCATGACGCCCTCGTGCGCCACATCCAGCATTCGTTCGACCGCACGTGTTGGGAAAAAGATTTCGCCATTATCGAGGGTACGGGCCATGCCGGCGTCGGGTCCACCTTCGATCTCTCCAATGCCACGGTCGCCCGCCTCCTCCAGAGCAAAGTTCTCCTCGTCGCCCCCGCGGGCATCGGACGCCCTATCGACGAAGCCGCGCTGAACAAAGCCCTCTTCGACAGCGAAGGCGTCGAGATCGCCGGGGTCGTCATAAACAAAGTCCACCCCGAAAAACTCGACTACATCTCCGATTTTGGACGACGTGGCTTCGAGCGCATCGGACTCGAGCTCCTCGGCGTGGTGCCGATGGAAACCATGCTCTCCGAACCGACGCTTCACGAAGTGCGCGAGGAAATCCGGGGCGAGTTTCTCTGCAATGGAAAATTTTCCCGCCGCCGCGTGCAGGAGGCAGTCATCGGTGCCGCCGGCTCGGCCAATCTCTTCTGTCGGCTCCAACCCGGAACGCTTCTGATTGTTCCCGGCGACCGGGAGGATGTCGTGCTTGCCGCACTGTCCCGCGCCCTCGAGCCCACCCAGACCCCGCTTGCCGGCCTCGTGCTCTCGGATGATCTCCGCCCCCACAGCCGGCTGGTCGAAATGCTCTCCGAGACCTCGATGCCGGTCGTCCTCTCGCCGATGGATTCCTTTTCCATCGCAAATTGCATCCACTCGATGACCGTGAAGACCCTTCCCGGCGACACGCAGAAAATCGACCGCATCCAAGACCTCATCGCCCGTCACGTCGACATTCCCCGCCTGTTGGAAAAAATCGGCGTCCCGGCGATCGCGTGAGGATCATCCTCCTGCTGATCGCGGCGTGTCCGGCCCTCGCGACCGCACAAGCCGACCTCCGCACCGGCGAATCCACCGACGCAGGAGCCCGTCCGCTCGCCGCGCTTCTTGCCGGCTCTCCGGAAAAGCCTTCCGCGACCTTCTCGCCAATGCCTCCGGTGCGGTCATTCACCGCGGTCTCCCGACAGGGAAACCCCGCCCGGCCGAATCCACGCCGCTTTTTCGCGAGGGAGAGGCTTTGTTTCATGCCGATCCGGTTTCCCTCGCGGAGTCGGACCGCATCGCCCTTCAGGCCGTTTTCTTGGAGAGCGACCCGTTCGCCCCTGGCTCGCCGCCGCCCTGCGGTTCGTTTCACCCGGATTTCCTCCTCGTCTGGAAAAAGGACGACGCCATCTGGTCGGCGCAATTGGCGTTCGGATGCCAGGAAGCGCTCGTGATCGGTCCCGGCATCCGCTTCCACCGCTACATCCGTCCGCAGGCCTATGGAACGCTGGCACGGGTGTTGGGAAAACTCACAGCCGAATAAGCACGGTCGGTTCCGGGCACAAAAAAGACGGTCCCCGAAAGAACCGTCTTTTTGTTGAGAGTTTTGCCCCGCTCGTGCCGTTCCGAAGCACTTCCCGTTCCCCAGTAATAGGGTGGATGACCGCCTGCCCTGCGCTCTGACTTCCAGTGAAGGCCTGTCATTGCGCCGGGAGCCTGGCCTCCGGGATGATTTTTGTTTATCGGTCCGGGAGTTTGCTTCGTGTAATCGCGAACACAGAAGGGCAAATGGGTGTCGGAGACAGGCGGGAATTTTTCCCGCCGGCACTCCGCGAAAATGGAAAAAGACCTATCGGAAATCCACGCCCAGACGCTCCTTCAATCCGGCCTTCAATCGATCCGTTGCGGCATTGACTTCCTCAGTGTTCAGAGTCCGGCCGGGGGATCGGAAAGTCAAGGAGATCGCGAGCGATTTTCGGTCGGCGGGCAACTTTTCCCCGGTCGGATCGGTAAAGAGGTCGAACAGCTCGACCGTGGCGAGAAGTTCTTCCTTTTGTGCGACGAGCGCCTGCTCGACTTCGGCGTAGGAAAGCTCCTGCGGGGCCACGAGGGCGATGTCGCGTGTGGACGCCGGGAACTTCGCCAACGGCTCGGTGGCCACCGCGCCCGGCCGGGCGTCGATCCAAGCCGTCGTGTCAAATTCCGCGGCGAGAATCGCGCCCTCCGTGCCCCGGCGACGCGCCTCGGCCGGGTGAAGTTGACCGACGAGGCCGATGCGACCCCCGTTTAGGAAAACCGCCAGCGCCGCGCCGAATGGAGCCGGTGGTTCGGCAAGCGGAAGAAAGACGGCATTGCGACCGACCAGATCGCCGACCACGCCCTTGGCATCAAAAATATCCCATGCCCGCGCCGCATCACCGCGCCAACTCGACCGCCGCACGTCCCCGGTCGCCACGAGGGCCAACCGCTGCGATTCGCCTTCGGGATAAAAAACCCGCCCGGACTCGAACAAACACACCGTCTTCGTCCCGAGATCCGCATTCCGCTGAAGCGCCGCCAGCAACCCGGGCAACAGACTCGTCCGCAGGCGAGATTGATCATCGCCGAAGGGATTCTTCAGCTCGACCGCCGGGCCGAACCACGCCGCGTCCGCCACCGAGACCAGCGTGCTTGTCCGCGCCTCATGAAATCCGGCGCCCGCCAGACGGTGCCGGAGCGTCATCGCAAAATCATACGCCCGGTCGGAGGGCGACGCCGCGGCGAAGAGGCCGTGTGCGACTCCGGGAACGCGGTCGATCCCGATCACCCGCACGATTTCTTCGATCAAATCCGCCTCGCGGTGGACCTCCCGTCGGAACCCCGGTACGGTCCATACCGAGTCCTCGCCGCCCGACACGCGCTCGAGGCCGACGCGGGTGATCGCCTCTTCGATCTCCGCATTCGACCAATCCACACCCAGAACGGACCGCACCCGCGCATGCCGCAGCGGGATTTCCACGCGCGCCCAATGGGTGCCGGCTTCGAGCACCGCTGCGTCGGCCGTGCCTCCGGCGATTTCCAAAATCAACTCCGCCGCCCGCGCAGACGCCGCAGCTGCCATTTCCGGATCGATCCCGCGCTCGAAGCGATAGCTGGAGTCGCTCACGAGCCCCAGCGCTCGCGACGCCCGCCGCACGGCACCGGCTTCAAAGACCGCGCTCTCCAAAAGGATATCCGTCGTCGCTTCCGTGACCCCGGAATCCTCCCCGCCCATCACCCCGGCCAGAGCCGCCACCCGGTTCGCATCGGCGATCACGACAAAATCCTCGCGCAACGTGTAGTCGCGGCCATCGAGCGCGCGGAACGTCTCCCCCGCCACCGCCCGCCGCACGCGGAGCCCGCCGGAAATTTTCGCCGCATCAAACGCGTGCAGCGGCTGGCCGAGCTCGAACAAAAGGAAATTCGTCACGTCAACGACATTGTTGATCGGCCGCAAACCCACCGAGGTGAGCCGGTCGCGCAGCCATTGCGGGCTCGGTCCGACCTTCACCCCGCGAATCCGTCGCAGCGTGTAATACGAACAATCGGGCGTCTCCAGCCGGACGGCTTCTCCTGCGGGTTCGACCGGCGGCGCGGGCAGCACGGGTGGCTTCACGGGCTGACGGGTGAAAATCCCGATCTCGCGCGCGACGCCGAGATGGCTGAGCCAGTCGGGGCGGTTCGGCGTGATCTCGAGTTCCAACAACGTGTCGGGCGGGAAAAGCGTGGAAAGTGGCGCGCCGGGCACGGAATCCGGCGGCAAAATGAGCAGACCCTCGGAATCCTCCGCCAGCCGGAGTTCCTTCGCGCTGCAGAGCATGCCCTCGCTCTCGACGCCGCGGAGTTTGCCGGTCTTGATCTTGAAATCGCCGGGCAAAACCGCCCCGGGCAACGCAAGGGGAACGTGGTCGCCGGGCTTGTAGTTTTTGGCTCCGCAAACGATTTGGCGCGGGACACCCGATCCGTCATCCACCCGACAGACGCTCAGGCGGTCGGCATTCGGGTGGGGGTTCGACTCGACGATTCGGGCGACGACGACCTTGTCGATGGCCGCCCCCCGGGTTTCGACGGATGCCACTTCCAGCCCGGCCCGGCGCAGCAGGGCCTCCAGCTCCGCCACGGGGAGCTGACAATCAATATATTCACGCAGCCAATTTACGGAGATCTTCACAGGAGCCGGAGATTCAAATGAAGCCGCCGCGACTTGGCCAGCCCTTTTCCGGCGGGGGAGCGGCCGCGCGGGGATTGATCCCGCCGCCTGCTTCGTGCAAACATCCCGCGCATGTCCGCTCCTTCGCTCGCCGCCCTGCTCGGATTCCTCGGCGTCGCCCTCGGTGCCTTTGGCGCTCATGGCCTCAAGACCACGCTCGCGGCGTTCGATACCGCCGCAATCTGGCAGACCGCCGTCCTCTACCACCTCGTCCACGCCGTCGCCGCCCTCTGGGCCTCCGAACGCCGTCCGCTGGTCACATGGATCTGGGCGACCGGTATTCTGATTTTCTCCGGTTCGCTTTACATCATGGCGGTCACCGATTTCCGCTGGCTCGGTCGCATCACGCCCATTGGCGGTGTTCTCTTCCTCGCGGGATGGCTCCTGCTTTTGAAAAAACCCGCCGCCCGATGAACGCCCTCCACGAGACACTCACCATTCGCACCCGCGGCAAGGGCACCTACGAAATCACCGACGAGGTCGCCCGCATCGTCCGTGCCTCGGGCGTGCGAACCGGCTCGGCCACCGTCTTCATCCGCCACACCAGCGCCAGCCTCGTCATCTATGAAAATGCCGACCCCAGCGCGCGGGAGGATTTTCACGGCTGGTTGGAGAAAATCGCCCCGGAGGACGACCCGGATTACGTCCACACGCTTGAAGGTCCGGACGACACCACGAGCCACCTCCGCATGGCTCTCACCCGCACCAGCGAGGTCATCCCGGTCGCACAGGGAAAACTCACCCTCGGCACCTGGCAGGGCATTTTTGTTTGCGAACACCGGCGAGCGCCCCATTCGCGTCTGGTGGATGTCGTCGTCCTCGGCCTCGCATGAAAGCCCCGGGCACCGTCACCCCCGCGGGTTCGTCGCATCTTGCCTTTGCCCTCCTCTGGCTCCCGCGGGACCGCCGGGAGGACGCCCTGGCTTTTTATCGCTTTTGCCGTGAGGTCGATGATATCGCGGATGAGCCCGGTCCCACCCGCGACGAACGCCGACGCCGCCTCGACGAGTGGCTCGTCGCGTTGGGAAAAAATCCCCCGCCGGACCTAGCCCGCCTCATCGAGCGCTACGGCGTCGATCCGTACCACCTCGAAGAAATCGTCCGCGGTTGCGCGATGGATATCGACCCGCAGCGATTCGCCACAATGCACGAACTCGAAGGCTATTGCTGGCGCGTCGCCTGCGCGGTCGGATTGGTCTCGATCCGGATCTTCGGATGTCGGGACCCAGCGAGCGAAACCTACGCCGTGCACCTCGGTCACGCGCTCCAACTGACCAATATCCTCCGCGATGTCGGCGAGGATGCTGCCAATGGCCGTCTTTACCTCCCTCTCGAAGACCTCGCCCGTCACCACGTCACCGGGACCGAAATCCTGGAAGCCCGGCCCGGCCCGGGTTTTCTCCCCCTTCTCGAGCAGATCGCCGGCCGCGCCCGCACGCGCTTCGCCGCCGCCGTGGTTCCCGCGCCAGATGCCCGCGCCCTCCTCGCACCGGAGATCATGCGCGCCCTCTATCTCAAAATCCTCCACCGGCTGGAATGCCGCCATTTCCCCGTTTTTCAGGAACGCCTCCGCCTCTCGCGCCGACAAAAACTTTTCACCGCCCTCACCGTCGCCGCCCGCCATTCGCTCGGATTTTCCCGCCGATAAGCCACCGGCTCCAGGGAACGGCACGGGGCCTGCTCGTTGCTCTTCACGGGAATTTGTGGGATGTAGTTCGCAACCGGTGACATGAAAGCCCTCCTGACCCTCGCTGTTTTGATGATCCTCCTTGCCGGAGGCGTGGTGCTTTTTGCCTGGGATTCGCGCGTGACCCAAGGCGGGCACGAACGACTCCGACCCGACCGCGAGGCCTATCGAAACCACGGCTCGCACGAACAATATATCGCCTACCTTTTGCGGACAGAGGATCATGAGGACGAAGAACTCTGGCGGCGCATTGAGGCCGTGGAAAAAAAAGCCCGACTGGCCGTGAATCCTCCTTCCCCATGAAGCCTCTCTTCGGACAAACCCGCACCCGCATCGCCACCCGCCACGCCCTCATTGCGCCCGATGGCCACGTGGCATCACGATTGCCCGACTTCGAGCGTGCAGTGCCGTATTTTTTGATCGCGCCGCCGTTGAGCCGGTCGTTTTCCCAGATTCTCATCCGGTTCGAAACGGACGGACGCGGCGTTTTTCCCGCCGATGAAATCGAGTCGGCCATCTACGTGGAATCCGGCTCCGCCCGCACCGGCATCGGCTCCGAAACCCAGACGCTCACTGCGGGTGGCTTCGCGTTTTGCCCGGCCGGGCAGCCGCTTAAAATCGAGGCGTCCGATGCCGTGGTAACGGTTTTTCGAAAACGCTACCAACCACTCGGTGATCCACCGGCCGCCGTGTTCGGATCGGCCCATGACGTTCCCGGTGTTCCTTTTTTGGGAAATCCCAAAGCCCTGCTGAAAACGCTGTTGCCGGATGTTCCGGGCTTCGATCTCGCGATGAACATCTTCACCTACGAACCCGGCGCAACGCTGCCGTTTGTGGAAACGCACATCATGGAGCACGGCCTGCTCATGCTGGGCGGACAGGGTGTTTACCGACTCGAGGAGGACTATTACCCCGTGTGCGCGGGAGACGTTCTTTGGATGGCGCCCTGGTGCCCGCAGTGGTTTGTCGCCATGGGCGATGAGCCGGCGTCCTATCTTTACTACAAAGACGTGAACCGCCACTCCGATCCCGCATGAACCTCGCGCGACTTACGGCCGAGATCGAGGAACTGGCGTCGATTTCCGAACATCCCGCCCCGGCCGTCACCCGCGTGCTCTTTTCCGACGAGGACCGCCGGGCCCGCGCCTGGCTGGTCGAAAAATGTCACGCGGCCGGACTTTCCACGCGGATCGATGCGGTGGGAAATCTCTTCGCGCGTCGCGAGGGCAGCGATCCCACGCTTCCCGCCCTCGCCACGGGTTCGCACATCGACGCCATTCCCAATGCCGGAAAATATGACGGCGTTGTGGGTGTTCTCGGCGGACTCGAAGCCCTGCGCTCACTCGACGAGCGCGGCATCCGACTGCGGCACGCGGTGGAGTTGATTTTGTTCACGGCTGAGGAGCCCACCCGCTTCGGCATCGGCTGTCTCGGAAGCCGACTGCTCGCCGGGGCTCTCGATCCGGAAGCGGCGGATGCCCTTCGCGACAAAGACGGAACGAGCCTGGCGGCATTTCGTGCGTCCGAGGGGTGGGCCGGGTCGCTCGAATCCGTGCGGCTGGCCCCGGGGCACTACGCAGCCTTTTTGGAGCTCCACATCGAGCAGGGACCCATCCTCGAACGCGAGGGCTTGGATATTGCCGCCGTGGAAAAAATCGCCGCCCCCGCCGCCCTCCGGGTGCGCTTTGTCGGCGAGGGCGGGCATGCCGGAGCTGTCCTCATGCCCGATCGCCACGATGCCGGCCTGGGAGCCGCCGAGGCGGCCCTCGCTCTGGAAAAACGCGTCGTCACCTCCGGAAGCCCGGACTGCGTCGGCACGACCGGGATCGTCCGCCTGCTCCCCGGTGCCATCAATTCCGTGCCTTGCGAGGCCCTGCTCGAGATGGACATCCGCGACACCCGGCTGTCTTCGCGCGACGGCGTTCTTGCGGCGCTCCGGGACGATCTGGAAGAAATCGCCCGCCGCCGCGGACTCCAATCGACCGTCGAGACCATCAGCGCCGACCCACCGGCTGTCTGCGACCCTCGGCTGGTCGAAGCCATCGAGCGCGTGGCTTCCGAGGCCGGACTTTCCTGCCGCCGTCTCGTCAGCCGTGCCTACCACGATTCGCTCTTCCTCGCCCGCATCGCCCCGACCGCGATGATTTTCATCCCGTGCCACCAAGGCTACAGCCACCGTCCCGACGAGTATTCTTCCCCCACGCAGATTGCCAATGGCGTCGAGGTGCTCGTCGGAGCGCTGCGAAAGGCGGACGAGATTTAGCGGCCGGGTTTTTCTTCCGGCAGAATCCCCCACCGTCCGGCGGGGCGGGCGATGAGGCGGGCGCCTTTGGCGTAGGTGAAATACGCCCACGCCCACTGGAGAAAGACGGCCGTGCGATTGCGGAAACCGATGAGGAAAAAGAGGTGGACGAACGCCCAGGCTGCCCAGGCGGGGAAGCCGCCGAATTTCAGCGGCCCGACTTCGGCCACCGCGGCATTCCGCCCGATTGTGGCCATGCTGCCCTTGTCAAAATACTCCCACCTCCCGGGGGGCTGTCCGTCGATTCGTCTCAAAATATTCCGCGCAGCGTGGCGCCCGGCCTGCATCGCGGCGGGACTCACGCCGGGCACGGGTTTTCCTCCGTCGAAGGTCGCGGAAATCATGTCGCCGATAGCCTGGATTTCCGGGTGACCGGGAATGGTGAGATCGGGAAGCACTTTGACCCGCCCGGCGCGGTCCACTTCCGCACCGAGCAGGGCGGCCAGTGGGGATGCCTTGTTGCCGGCCGCCCAGACGACCGTTCGCGTTGGAATGACCTCGTCGCCGATCGTGACGTCGCCATCGGAGATCGCCGTGACGGGTTTTCCCAATCGCACGTCGACGCGGAGTTGCTCGAGCTGGCGTCGGGCGCTCGCCGAGGTTTCTTCGGAAAAAGTCGGGAGAATGCGCGGACCGGCCTCAACCAGGAGAACGCGGGACTGTGCCGGGTTGATGCGCCGGAAGTCCTTGCGAAGCGTGAAACGGGCGAGCTCGGAAATCGCCCCGGCCATCTCGACGCCCGTCGGCCCCGCACCCACAACAACGAACGTGAGCGCCGCCGCGAGTTCCGCCGGAGTCCGCGATTTCTCGCCGACTTCAAAGGCGAGCAAAACCCGCCGCCGGATTTCGGTCGCGTCTTCAATCGTCTTCAGTCCGGGAGCCAAGGACTCCCATTGATCATTGCCGAAGTACGCATGCCTGGCTCCGGCGGCGACGATGAGATAATCGTAGTGCAGCTTCAGATCCGGTGTGACCACCTCGCGCGCGGCCGGATCGATGCCCACCACTTCATCGAGAACCACCGTGGCATTTTTCTGCCCGCGCAGGATCGCCCGGATCGGTTGCGCGATGTCCGCCGGCGACAGCCCGGCCGTCGCGACTTGATACAGGAGCGGCTGGAAAAGGTGGTGATTGCTCCGGTCGATCAAAACCACCTCCACCGGCGCATCCGCAAGCGCCTTCGCGGCGCTGAGGCCGCCGAACCCGCCCCCGATAATGATGACGACGGGACGTTTGGCAGTGCCGGATGTGGATGAACTCATACTCTATCAACGTTCCAGAGGCCCGGGCCGCGTCAACAACCATCCGAAATTCTCCTGTGCAGCCGGGCGCGTTTCCGGTTCCATGGGCCTCCTATGCCCGAGGAAATCTTGCCCGATTTGCAGGCCTGTGTCCTGTGCGAGGATGTGCGCCAGGAGGCCAGCGGCCAGCAAACACTCATCGGCATTATCGGGGTCATTCCCGCGCCCGTTATGCCCATCGGATTTTTCAAACTCTGCCTGTGGACACGTTGGTGCGGCGGGGTGGGAACGTTTCGCCAGAAATCCCTCATCCTCAATCCCGACGACGAAAACCCCATCGCCGAGAGCGAGGTCGACTTTACCCTCCCGGCCCTCGATGCCCACGCGACAAACGTCCATGTTTTCGGCGGGCTTCAGTTTCAGAAACACGGGATCTTTACGGTCGAGGTCCGGGTGGACAACGAACTCCGGTTGCGCTTCCCGCTACCAGTCGTGCCGGTGCAGAATGCCAACGGCTGATTGACCGCGATGGAAGGGATCATCTGCCCGCAGGCTCCCGACGAACGATCCGCCTGGGACATCGTCCGCCAAGCCCCCGCCGTGGCGCTGGGGCAGTTCTGGCGCGACACGCCCGAGGAAAACTTCGCCCCCGGCGCCGTGCAGATGGCTTGGACACCCGACGCCCTGTGGGTCCGCGCGGAGCTCACCGACGCCGATGTGTTCACGGACGCCCGCCGCGACTCGGAAAAAATGTGGCTCTTGGGCGATGTCTTCGAGATTTTTCTGGAGGATCCCGCCGCCGGATTCTACGCCGAAATGCACGTCGTCCCCGGCAATTTTCGCATGCAGCTCCGCCTCCCGCCCGACTTTCTCCAAGAAAACGGTGGAAAGCCGACGCTCGACGGTCGTTTTGTTGATCCGCCGCGGTTTGCCAGCACCAGCGAAATCACCTCGATCGGATGGATCGTTGAGGCACGAATCCCCGCCGAAGAAGTCAGCCCGACCGCGATTCATCCCGGAGCACGGTGGCGCGCCTCCTTCAGTCGTTACGATATCACGCGGGGCCGGGAAGCGGTTCTTTCTTCCACTTCGCCCCATACCCTGCTGAGCTTCCACCGACGGGAAGACTGGCGCATGTTATGCTTCTGAACGACGAGCAACTCGAACTCCTCAAGGGCGATCTCGACTACATCCTCGCCCGTACGCGCTGCGACACGATCCAGCTCACGCGGGGGCAGGTCCTCAATGCCATCGGTCGCGATCCGGACGTGTTTCTCGATCTCGTCGAGGCCATGCCCGCTTCGGAAGCCCGCTGGCTCAGCGTGCCGCCCGACGTCCTGCGCCCGCTCATTCAACGGCGGCAGCTCGGGATCAGCGGGGGTGTTTCCGCGGGCCAGGCCACGCTGCCCGGAGTGTGATCTCGGGGCGATGCCCCAGCAGCCCGTGGGTTGCGCTTTGAAAATCGCCGGGTATCGTTGCCGCTGATGAAAACGCCCTTCTCCATCCTGCTCGCCCTCGTCGCCCTGGCACCGGCCGTTTTGGCGCAATCCGGCCCCTACACGCTCCCGCCGCTCCCCTACGAGCCGACCGCACTCGAGCCGCACATCGACGCCCAGACGATGACGATCCACCACGACAAGCACCACCGCGCCTATGTGGACAACGCCAACAAACTTCTCGCCGACCAGCCGGAGCTCGCCAAGCTGAGCCCGGAAGACCTCCTCAAAAACCTCGACGATGCCCCGGAAGCGATTCGCAAGGGCCTCCGCGACAATGTTGGCGGACACGTGAACCATTCCCTCTTTTGGCTCATGATGAGCCCGAAAGGTGGCGGCACCCCGACCGGAGCCCTGGCCGATGCCATCAACAAAAAATTTGGATCCTTCGAGGCCTTCCAGACCCAGTTCAACGAAGCAGCCAAGAAGCGCTTCGGCAGCGGCTGGGCGTGGCTCGTCTTGGACGAAGATGGCGACCTCGAAATCGTCTCCACCCCGAACCAAGACCCGCCCCTCCTCGAAGACCAAACCGCCCTGCTCGGCCTCGACGTCTGGGAGCATGCCTATTACCTTAAATACCAAAACCGCCGCCCGGACTACATCACCGCTTGGTGGAATATCGTGAACTGGCCGTTCGTCCAGGAACGCTACGAGAAAGCGGTCGCCAAAAAGTAACCTTCTTTTGAGCCCTCCCGCCACCACCCGCGGCGGGAGGGCTTTTTTTTCGTGCTGCCAACGGGCGGAAGTGGAAGACTTCTCCGCTCTTGATGCCGCCTGAAGTCCACCCGCTCCACTCCCCGCCGCGCCTTGCCTGGGCGACGCAGAAACTGGCGTCTCTCGCCCGGCGGATCCGCGGGGCGGATCGCTGGCTCCTCGCGGCCGTGTTGGTGGGAATCCTTCTCGGCGCGCAGGGATTCGGGTGGGGGCGCTATGATTGTCTGAATTTGGACCGCATGGCGTTTCAGAGTGTGATGTCCAACGAGCGCCGGCCCTTCGAGCCGGACTCTTACGTCAAACCGCCGCTTTACACCTACCTGAACCTTCTCGTGGCGCGATGGCCGGCGGATAATTTCGCCCGGATCATCCCCGGACTCAGCGGTTCCGAGCGGCAACAAATTTCCTTTCGCGGCCGGGTGGTTCTCTCCCGGGCCTTCAATCTCGGCCTGTTTGCCGGGTTGGTCGTCATGGTTTTTGTGGCGGTTCGGGAGGCGTTTGGACGTCCGGCCGCACGAATGGCCGCGTGGATCCTCGCGACCTCCAGCGGGTTTATTCCTTATCAGGTTTTTCTCACGACCGACTTGGCGCTGGTCGTTTTCATGATGGCCGCCTTCGTGGCCTCGCTCGGCATTTTGCGTGAGCCCGGGATGAGGATTTCTGTCATCGCCGGCCTGCTGGCGGGGGCGGCGACAGCGGTAAAATACAACGGCCTCGCCATCGCGATCTGCCTGCCGCTGGCGCATTTGCTCGCGAGCCGGGGAAATCCCATCTCCGCCTGTCTGCGCCGTCCGGCGGCTTGGGCTTGCGGCGCGGCGGTGCCGGTGGGCTTTGTTCTCGGCAATCCCTACAGCGTCATCGCTTTCCCGAAGTTCTGGAACGACTTCCTCTACAACTACATCGTCACCCCGGTTTACAACGGGGCGGGCGAGGGGACCGGATATCGGGCTTTTCTGAACAGCTTTCCGGAAATTTTCGGGCCGCTGGGCTCGTGGTTCCTCGCCGCCATGATCGTGCTGGGCTTCGGTTTGGTGGCGGTGTCGTTGGCGCGAAAAACCGAACCTGCTTGGAAAATCTGGCTGCTCGCGGCGGCGGTATTCGCCTTTTATTTCTGGAAAATCGGCGGCTTTCCCCGTGTCGAGACCCGCTTCGTTCTCCCGATGGCGCCATTTGTCCTGATCCTCGCCGGGGCGGGCCTCGCCCTCCTCGCGCGGTTCCGCTGGGTCGCCTGGACCGCGGTCACCGCCCTCGTCGCCCTCAATCTCGCCTCCGGCTGGTGGATCGGAGAACTCTTCCGAAAAGACCCCCGCTCGCTCGCGCTCACATGGGCCGAGACGAACTTCGGTCGCAACGACTCCCTCGAGACCAGCGGCGCCTGCCCGCAGTGGCGCTGGCTCCCGGATCGCAAACTCAAAATTCATCGCATCCCCTCCGGTCTCGAGCGCCGCCAGAACTTCGCCCAAATGTTCGCCGACGACCCGGCCATGCTCGCTCGCATCGCGGAATTCGAGTCGCCCGACGACATCGGCTGGTTCTCCCCCGAAGCCCGTGCCTCCCGCGACCCGCGCTGGATCGCCTGGGCCACCATCGACCTCGAGGGCCTCTCGATCCCGTTCTTCGAGGCCCTTTTCGAACCCGCCTCCGGTTACCAAGTCGCCTTCGACGCCTCCAGCCCCGAACTCCCCCCCTGGGCCTACCCTCGCGGCACCGAATTCCTCCGCAACCGCCTCGTCATCTGGAAAAAAACCCCCGCCTCTCCATAAAATTCAAGTCCTTCATTTTTTATTGAAATAGATGATGAATCTCGTAAATCCCTGATGGTTATGGCTGAAACCCCGGCAACCGTTCCCGCAAAAACGCTGGACGCCTTGGAAATCGAGGCAATCGAGATGTTCATCAATTTCCTGAAACTGGTGGGCCTCCCGAAATCGGTCGGGGAAATTTACGGCCTCCTCTTCGTCTCGCCCAAACCGCTGGCGATGGAGGATCTCATGGACAGGCTGAAGATCAGTCTCGGCGCGGCCAGTCAGGGCCTGAAAATCCTGCGATCCGTCGGGGCGGTGAAGGTGGTCTATTCGCCCGGAGACCGGCGCGATCACTACGTGGCCGATTTGGAGTTGAGTCGTTTTGCGACGGCCTTCATTCGCGACGAGCTCACGCCGCGGATGGACCGGGCGCTGGAGCGGATCAAGCGAATGGAAGCCCTCGCCGAAGCCAAGGAACCCGGCGATCGCGAGGCAGCCTATCAGCGCATTGAACGGCTCAAACATTGGATGGAACGCGGGCAGAAAATGATGCCCTGGATCCTGAAGTTCCTCGTGAACTGACGGCTCCGCCGCGGGAAAAATCCCGCAAACCCTGAAAAATGCAGGGAAAAATCGAAAAAAATCGCATGGACCGGTGGAAAAATCCCGCTGATGACCAAAGGCGGCAGCCTGTACTTCGCCCGGCGACACCCCGCCCCGCTTCGATTTTGGACCGGATTTCGGCCGGGGAAATTTTTTCGTGAACGTCGTTTCCGTGCCGGGACGCGTCCGCGCGGCGGCGGTTCGCGTGGTGAGCCGGTTCGGCCTCCGCGACCGGTGGCTCCTCCTCGCGGTGGTCCTCGGATTTTTCGCCGGTGCGCAGGGAATGGGCTGGGGCCGCTACGATTGTCTCAATCTCGACGCCATGGCGTTCCAAACCATCTTCGACCGGAGCCGGCCGCCGGGACATCCGGGTTCATTTTTGAAGCCCCCCTTCTATTCTTACATCTGCCACATCACCGCACGGCTCCCGGCGCAGGTGATCAGCGGGGCGATCCACTGGAAGGGCGGACCGGTGCGGGACGATTTGTATTTTCGCATCCGGCTGGTCCTCGGGCGACTGACCAACCTGCTCATGTTCTCCTCGGTTGTGGTGATGCTTTTCGCCGTGACCCGCGAGTATTTCGGCGAGATCGCCGCCCGCGCCTCCGCGCTGGTGCTCGCGACGACGGCGGGATTTGTGCCGTATCAGGTGTATCTCACGACCGATCTGCCGGTGATTTTTCTCATGATGGCGTCCTTCGTCTGTGCGGCGGCCATTGTCCGGCGTCCGACCATGGGGCTGTCGATCGCCGCCGGATTGCTGGCCGGGCTCGCCGCCGCCACGAAATACAACGGCCTCGCCGTCGCAGCGGTTCTTCCGGTGGCCCATCTTCTCGCCAGTCGCGGAAACCCGATCCTCGCCTGTCTTCGACGCCCGGCGGCCTGGGCGTGTGGCTTGGCGGTGCCGGCGGGCTTTGTGCTCGGCAATCCCTACGCGGTGCTCGACTGGCCGAAATTCCGGGAAGATTTTCTCTACAATTACGTGACGACCCCCGTCTATGGCGGCCAGACCGGCGGGACGGGATATGCTGCATTCCTGGGGGCGTTCTGGGACATTTTTGGCGTGCCGGCCTGCCTGCTATTGATCGCTGGACTCGTCGTCGGCCTCGGGCGGGTGATTTCCGGCCTGCGCCGGGACGACGCGTGGAAGCTCTGGTTGCTCGGGGCCGTGCTCTTCGGCGTTTACATGTGGAAAATCGGCGCCTTTCCACGCATGGAGAACCGCTTCGTCCTGCCCGTGGCCCCGATGGCGCTCCTCCTCGCCGCCGCCGGCTTTGGCTGGCTCTTCCGGTCGCGGTGGCTCACGGCACCGGTCCTCGCCGTCATCCTCGGCTATAACCTCGTTTGTGTCTGGTGGGTCGGTGAACTCTTCCGGAACGACCCGCGCATGGAGTTGTTTCCACTGGTCCGCGAGCAGATCCAAAACCGCCCGGTCGTCGAGATCAGCGAATCCATTCCGTGGATTGACAAAGTGCCCGGGGCCAAAATGAAAACCCTGCGCATGCCGATTGCCGTGGAACGCGCCGCCGCTTTTGACAAGCTCGCCGCCGAGCGACCCGACCTCGCCGCCTTCCAAGAACGCTGGCAACGAAAAGACGGCCTCGAGTGGTTCTCTCCCGCCCGCCGAGCCGAACGCGGCACGGAGTTTGTTTTCTGGTCATCCATCGACGTCGAAAACATCGTCCGCCCCCAGTTCGACGCCCTTCTCGCCGCCGATTCGGGCTTTACCATTCTCTTTGACCGCACCACGCCGCCGCGTCCGGCCTGGGTTTATCCACGCGACCCGGAATTTCTCGCGAACCGCACGGTCGTTCTGAAAAAATCATGACCTCGGTCTCCGTCATCGTCCCGACCTTCCGGGAACGCGAAAACCTCCCTATCGTCGTCGAGCGACTCGAAAAACTGCTCGGGGACTTCGACTGGGAGGTCATTTTTGTCGATGACGACTCGACCGATGGCTCGCTTGAGGTCTTCCTGCGGCTCGCGAAGGAAAACCCCCGCGTTCGCTTCCTGCGTCGCATCGGCCGCCGGGGATTGGCCTCCGCCTGCCTCGAGGGAATGGCCGCCAGCGCGAGTGATCTCTTGGCGGTGATGGATGCCGACCTCCAGCACGACGAGTCGATTCTCCCCCGCATGCTCGCGGCCTTTCAGGATGATCCCGGCCTCGAACTCACCGTCGGCACCCGCTACGCGGGCGAGGGCGGCGTCGGCAATTGGTCGAAAAGCCGTCAGTTCATCAGCCGCTTCGCCACCACCATCGAGAAAACTCTTCTCCGTACCTCGCTCTCGGATCCCATGAGCGGATTTTTTGCCCTGCGGCGCACGATCTTTGAGGAAAGCGTCCGCAAGATGACCGGCAAGGGATTCAAAATCCTTCTCGATCTCGTGCTCTCCATTGGCCGTCCGCTGAAAACCCGGGAGTTTTCCTACGAGTTCCGCACCCGCCAGCACGGCGAGAGCAAGCTCGATATTGTCGTCGGTCTGGAGTATCTCTATCTTCTCCTCGACAAAACGCTCGGCCGCCTCGTCCCGGTTCGCTTCCTCCTTTACGTTCTCGCCGGGCTTAGCGGCCTCGTCCTGCACATCGCGGTCCTCGGCCTGCTCTACATCGGAGCCTCCCGTCCCTTTGTCAACTCCCAGATCGCGGCGACCATTGTGGCCATGATCTCGAACTTCCTCGTTAACAACACCCTCACCTTCCGCCAGTCGCGTCTCAAAGGCGGCATCCTCCCGGTCGGCCTCACCGCCTACATCGCCATCTGCTCGGTCGGCGCCATCGTGAATGTCCAGACCGCCGACTATCTTCACACCTCCGCCATCCCGTGGTGGATCTCCGGAGCCACAGGCGCGCTCATCGGAGCCGTCTGGAATTACGCCGTCTCCACCCAGATCGTCTGGACCTGGCTGCCTGGCATCCTCAAACACCGCGCCACCCGCTGACCATGGAAGTCCGCAGTGTCGAAGCGATCGTTCAAGCACTCAACCAAGCCGGGGTGCGCTATCTGGTCGTCGGAGGTCTCGCGGTCAATGCGCATGGCTACTCCCGGCTCACCCGCGACGTGGATCTCGTCATCCAGCTCACGCCGGCCAATTGCAAAGCCGGACTCGACGCCCTCCTGGGCATCGGTTACTCGCTCGCGATTCCCGAGCCACCCGAGGCCTTCGCCGATCCGCTGCGCCGTGAACTCTGGCGCTCGGAGAAAAACATGATCGTGCTGAAACTCTGGAGCGATGATCACCGCCGCACGCCGGTCGATGTTTTCGTCTACGAGCCGTTCACCTTCGACGAAGAGTTCGCCCGCTCTTTTTCCGTGGAACTCGCCCCGAACCTCCAAACCCGGGTCGTCTGCCTTGAGACCCTGCTCGAAATGAAACGGGCCGCCTCCCGCCCCCAGGATCTTGACGACATCCGCGAACTCGAACGCTGCCGCCGCCTGCGCCATGAAGCCCGAGCCTGATTATCGCTGGGGCACGCCCGAAGGCAGCCGTGACTGCGACCGCCTCCTCGATATGTCTCTCTCGTTTCGCGAAAAACTCGAGTGGCTCGAACAGGCCGAGGAACTCTCCCTTAGATTTTCCATCCAACGTTCCCGCGCTTACATCGGGGAACGGATTGAACACACGCCCGGCCTGAAATGACCACGTCTTCCCAAGAACCGGACGCCCCGCAGACGTGGTCAACGGTCGTCACCTCCTACCAAGGATGGTTCCACTTTCCCTGGCGCGAACTCTGGCACTACCGCGACATGATTTTGCTCATGGTCCGGCGGGACCTCATCGCCACTTACAAACAAACCGTCCTCGGCCCCGTCTGGCTCCTCATCCAGCCGATCATCTCCAGCGTCGTCTTCACCATCATCTTCAGCGGCATCGGTCAGATACCCACCAATGGAATCCCGCCCTTCCTGTTTTATCTCTCGGGAAATCTCATCTGGTATTACTTTTCCGCCTGCCTCACGAGTGCGTCCCAGACGTTCCGCGCCAACGCCCAGCTTTTCACAAAAGTTTACTTCCCCCGGCTCGCCATGCCGCTGGCCCAGTCGGCCGTGAATCTCTGGCACTTCGGCATCCAGTTCCTCATCTTCGTCGGCTTCTACATTTATTTCTTCGCCGCCGGGGCGGAAATTTCGCCGAGCTACCGCATCGTCATCATCCCCGCCCTCGTCATCCATGCCGCCCTCCTCGGCCTCGGAACCGGCTGCATCATTTCCGCGCTCACGACCCGGTTCCGCGACCTGCAAATCGCCGTCGCCCCGGGCATTCAGCTCTGGATGTATGCCAGCTGCATTTTCTACCCACGCTCCATCGTTCCGGAGGCCTACCAATGGATCATGACCATCAATCCCGTCGTGCCCATCGTCGAAGCCTTCCGCTTTGCACTCATGGGCCAGGGTCAGGTCGAAATCTCCCAATGGCTCGCCAGCCTCGCCATCACCATCGTCATCCTGCTCGTCGGACTCCTCGCTTTCGGCCGAGCCGAGCGCACCATGGCGGACACGATCTGAGCGGTCTCCCCTTCTGCTTCCCCATGTCCCCGCACCAACAAGATGCCGAGGATCTTCAAAGAGACCTGATTCGCAAAATGACCCCGGCGAAACGACTCGCCATCGCTCAAGAACTCTATGACGCGGCCTGGCAGATCAAAAGGAGCGGACTCCGATCCGTCCACCCCGATTGGTCGGAGGAAATGATCGAGGCCAGGACCAGAAGGGCATTTCTGACAGGGTATGCGGGAGCTTAGCCAAATAACAGATCGACTCGAGGCCGCCCGGATTCCCTATTGCATTGTCGGGGGATTGGCCGCCATCGCCTACGGTCGCCCCCGGCTGACCCTGGACGCCGACTTGGTTGTTGCCTTGTCTCCTGATCATATCCGCACCCTCGTCAGCGCGTTCCCCATCGAAGACTTTTACCTGCCGCCGGGGGAGGTGCTGCTGGCTGAGATACAGAGGGAATCCCGCGGTCATTTTAATATCCTCCACCAACACAGTGCCTTGCGAGCCGACTGCTACCTGCCTGGAAAAAGTTCACTTGCCCATTGGGAGCTTGCCAACCGTCGGAGGCTGGAGGGTCCATTCGGCGAAGCATGGTTCGCACCGCCGGAGGCCGTCATCGTCAATAAGTTGCTTTTTTTCCGTGAGGGGGCATCGCAGAAGCATCTCGATGACATTGTCGCGATTCTTGAGGCGGGATCCGTTCCGGACCTGTCGGAACTTCTTCATTGGGTCCGCGAACTCGGTCTGGATCTCGAGTGGAATCTCATCCCTTGGAAGCCCTGAACGCACCCCGAATTACAGCCAAATCTCCTCGTAAATGCTGGCCATCTCCGTAGAAAACGTTTCCAAAAGATACCGCCTCGGCGAAATCGACCGGCGTCTTCTTGTCAGGGAATGGGCGGCCCGCTTGCGTGGCAAACAGCCCGACGGCGAAAGCGAGATCGACAAGGCCATGTTCTGGGCGCTCAAGGACATCTCGTTCGAAGTCCGGGAGGGCGAGACGATTTCGATCATCGGCCGCAACGGAGCCGGAAAATCCACCCTTCTCAAGCTCCTCTCCCGCATCACCGCGCCGACCGCGGGCATTCTCAAAATGCGCGGCCGCATCGCCAGCCTTCTCGAAGTCGGCACCGGCTTCCACCAGGAACTCACCGGCCGCGACAACATCTTCCTCAACGGCTCGATCATGGGAATGACCCGTCAGGAAGTCCGCGCCAAGTTCGACCAGATCGTCGATTTTTCCGGACTCGCCAAATTCATCGACACGCCGGTGAAGCGCTACTCGAGCGGCATGCACGTCCGCCTCGCCTTTTCCATCGCCGCGCACCTCGAACCCGAGATCCTCATTCTCGATGAAGTTCTCGCCGTCGGGGATCAGCACTTTCACAACCAGTGCATCGACCGCATCAACGAGATCGTCCGCGACGGCCGCACGATCCTCCTGGTCAGTCACAACATGTCCTACATCCGGCGCCTGAGCCAGCGCACACTCTGGCTCCACCAGGGAACCGCCCGCGAATTCGGTCCCACCGAGGAAGTGGTCAACCGCTACGAAGCCGCCTCCGCCGCCATGGGTCACCTCCGCAAACCCGACGAGACCCGCGCGGCCATCCTCTCCTGGCGGCTCACCGACGGCCATGCCGGCGAACCGAATGTTCTCGCCCGTCCCGGGGCTGGCTGTCGGTTTGAGTTTTCCGGAAACGCCCGCGAACACCTTGCCGACTGCCGCATGGAATTTCGCATCAGCGACCAGGACGAAGTACCCGTCCTCGTCCAACATTACGCCTTCCCGAACACGCCACCGGGGGAATTCCGCCTCGACATCACCATGCCCGCCCTGCCACTCCAGCCGGGCCAATACCGACTCGAAGTCCGACTTTTCCAACGCCACGAAGAAGTTGACCGCTGGGCCTGCGACCCCCTCCTCGTCGTCTCGGAAACCGGCGTCAAAGGCCCCGTCGAAGGCCTGCTCCACCTTCCCGGTTCGCTCAGCTTCTCCACCAGCCGCCACCCGGCACGAAACACCGTCCACTCATGAGTTCCCGTTACCTCGTCACCGGTGCCGCCGGGTTTATCGGTTCCCACATTGTCGAACGCCTGCTCCGCGACGGACACACCGTTGTCGGCTTCGATGACTTCAGCACCGGAAAAGAAAAAAACCTCGCCGAGGTCCAATCCTTGGTCGGGGCCGATGCGTGGACCCGGTTCACACTGTGCTCCAGCTCCATCGCCGACGCCGAGGCCGTCCTTCAGGCAGCGGACGGCACCCACGTCATCATCCACCAAGCCGCCCTCGGCTCGGTTCCCCTCTCCATCGAGCAACCCCGCCGCACCCACGAGATCAACGCCACCGGATTCCTGAACATCTTGGAAGCCGCCCGGGCCCACGGCATACCCCGCGTTGTTTACGCCTCCAGCAGTGCCGTCTATGGCAACTGCCCCGACATGCCCCTCCGCGAACCCTCCGCCGGCGCTGTCCTCTCCCCCTACGCCGCCTCGAAGTTTATCGACGAAATCCTCGCCCGGGCCTTCTCCGCCTCCTACGGGCTCGAAACCATCGGCCTCCGCTACTTCAACGTCTTCGGCCCCCGCCAAGACCCCGCCGGAGCCTACGCCGCCGTCATCCCCCGCTGGATCCAACAAACCCTCGCCGGAGAACCTCTCACCATCAATGGAGCCGGCGACCAGACCCGCGACTTCTGCTACGTCCAGGACATCGTCGCCGCCAACCTCGCCGCCGCCACCCTCCCACCGGAACCCGGACGAGCCCTTGCCGCCAATGTCGGCCGCGGCGAATCCACCTCCCTCGTCGATCTCGCCCGCATCATCTCCTCTCTCGCCACCTCGGCCGGACTCCCCCCCGCCCCCGTCCACCACGGCCCCAACCGCCCCGGCGACATCCGCCACAGCACCGCCGACACCAGCTCCGCAGAAAAAACGCTCGGCTTCCGCGCTTCACACCCTCTCCAACCTTCCCTCCAACAAACCTTCGACTGGTTCGCCCGTCTCAAAAGCCAGGGCACATTGGCCCGGCTCCATTGCTGCCATTAGTGGTTAAACACAACTTCCTACTGCCTCTCCAAGCCGAATGACAATCACCCGCATCGAGCCGAAGAAAAAGCTCTCTCTCTTCGAGTGGAAAGAGATAATGGAGTTCCGCGATCTCCTCTACTTCCTCGCCCTTCGCGACATCCAGCTCCGCTACAAGCAAACCGCCCTCGGGATTGTCTGGATCATTCTTCAGCCGCTCGTCCCCGCGATCATTTTTTCGATTCTCTTCGGGAACTTTGCGAAGCTACCCAGCAACGGACAGCCCTACATGCTTCTGGTCTTCTCGGGAATGATTCCTTGGAACATCTTTAGCGCCTCTCTTGGGCGCTCGGGTGGAAGCTTGGTGGGAAGTGCGAATCTGCTTTCGAAGGTCTATTTTCCGCGCGTCCTCGTTCCGATCGCCTCGATGGGTTCTGTGGTGATTGATGCCTTGGTCGGGCTCGGAGTTCTCGCTGTTCTCATGGTGGCGTTTCAGATCGCTCCAACATGGCAACTCCTTGCCTTTCCCCTTTTCCTTGGTATTGCGTTCCTGATGGCGCTTGGAGCCAGCCTCTTGGTTGCATCCCTGAGTGTCTACTATCGGGACTTCGCCTTTGTTGTCCCTTTCGCGTTGCAGGCATGGAATTATCTCAGTCCCGTGGCCTACTCATCCGAGCTCATTCCCGAAAAATGGCGATGGCTCTACGCCTTGAATCCCTGCGCCGGTCTTATCGAAGGTTTCCGCTGGTCGGTTCTTGGAACGTCAGCTCTCGACCAAACAATGATTATCTCGATGAGCGCGGGATGTGTTTTGTTCCTGCTCGTAGGATTTCTGGTATTCCGAAAAATTGAACGGGGGTTCGCCGACATCGTATGAGTGAAGACATCGCCCTTTCTGTCCGAAACCTGGGAAAGTCTTATGTCATCCGACATGAGGCAACGGCTTCCTCGGAGCCCAGAGAAAATTCCTTCTCAGGTCGTCTCGCACAAGCCGTCGGGCGAAATCACGGTCGGCAAACCTCCGAAACCTTCTGGGCACTCAAGGACGTTTCTTTCGACGTCAAGCGCGGGCAGGTTCTTGGTGTGATCGGCCGCAATGGCGCAGGTAAAAGCACGCTGCTCAAGATTCTCTCGCGAATCACCGAGCCAACCACGGGATTTGCAGAGGTTCGCGGGAAAGTCAGTTCGCTTCTCGAAGTCGGAACGGGATTTCATCCCGAACTGACCGGCCGTGAAAACATTTACCTCAACGGCACGCTTCTCGGAATGCGAAAAAAGCAGATCGACCGGATCTTTGATGAAATCGTCGCCTTTTCCGAGGTCGAGCGATTCCTGGATACGCCGGTCAAACGCTACTCGTCCGGCATGTATGTGCGCTTGGCTTTCGCCGTCGCCGCCCATATCGAGCCGGATATCCTGATCATCGACGAAGTCCTCGCCGTGGGCGATATGCAATTCCAGAAGAAGTGTCTTGGGAAAATGAAAGACGTCAGCGGGCACGGACGGACGGTGCTTTTTGTTAGTCACAATCTCACAACGATCAACAGCCTTTGCGATAGCTGCGTTTTGCTTGAACAAGGAGGGGTCAAGACGATAGGACAAACTGGATCGGTTACGCAGGCATACTTTGGCTCTGGTAACCCCGCCGGTTGTGGGCCCAAGTTGGATTTTTCAAAGTCGCCACCGGGCGATGACCTTGTTCGTCTGCTATCGGCGGAGTTAGTAGCAGAGAATGGCAATCATGTTGAGTCAGTTAGGATCGATCAGAAGTTCGGTATCCGGGTAGTTTTCGAAGTTTTAGGTAGAGATTCTAAAGCATTTATAAATCTTCACTTCTACACACAAGGTGCATGTGCATTTGTGACTTCGTCTTCAGAGAGGAAGGTTCTTCCGAAAGGCCTACATATATCGACTGTATGGATCCCTCCCCATCTCCTTAATGAAGGCGGATATTTTGTTCAGATTGCGGCAACTACACTAGTTCCATTTAATATACACTTCCATGAGCAGGATCGGTTTTTTTTCTATGTTAGTGAAAACATTCATGACTCATCCCGAGGCGAGTATGTTCAGAGTATGCCAGGGGCCGTCCGACCGCGACTAGATTGGACAGTGGAATAGATTCTATGAAAGCTGTCATCTTGGCTGGAGGCCTCGGCACCAGAATCAGTGAGGAAACCAACCTCAAGCCGAAGCCAATGGTTGAGATCGGTGGCCGACCGATTCTCTGGCATGTCATGAAGATTTACTCGGCCCATGGTATCCACGACTTCGTGATCTGCGTTGGCTACAAGGGCTACGTGATCAAAGAATACTTCGCGAATTACTTTCTGCATATGTCGGATGTCACATTCGATATGAAGCGCAACGAAATGAAAGTGCACCATCGGTATGCGGAGCCGTGGACCGTGACTGTTGTCGATACCGGTGAGAATACGCTCACCGGAGGACGCCTCAAGCGCGTGGCCACTTACCTCGAAGAGGGACCGTTTTGTTTTACTTACGGAGACGGAGTGGGCGACGTCGATATCCAAGCGACGATCAAGCAGCATCAAAACTCAAACAACGAAGTGACCCTCACAGCCGTTCGCCCGCCCGGCCGCTATGGAGCGCTGGAACTCCAGGGAAATCAGGTCTCGGCCTTCTGCGAGAAACCCGAGGGAGACGGCGGCTGGATCAATGGAGGATTCTTCGTCGTCAATCCCTCGGCGATCCGCCGCATCGAAAGCGACCTGAGCAGTTGGGAGGGACAGATTCTTCCGAAAGTCGCGGCTGACAACAAGCTGGGTGCCTACTTTCACAATGGCTTCTGGCAGCCGATGGATACGCTCCGGGAGAAGAACCACTTGGAAGAGCTCTGGGCCTCCGGTCACGCTCCATGGAAGATGTGGTAATGAAGGAAAGCTCCGCGTTTTGGAAGAGCCGCCGCGTCCTCGTAACCGGGCACACGGGATTCAAGGGGGGATGGCTTGCACTTTGGCTCAACAGCCTCGGAGCAGAAGTTCATGGCATCAGTTTGCCGCCTGAAAGCTCCCCGAACCTCTTTGAATCGGCGTCCATCGGCGATTTTGTCTCTTCAAGATTTGTCGATATCCGCGATCAGGCCGGGCTTTCCAAGGCCGTCCGCAATATCGCGCCGGAGTTCATTTTTCACCTCGCCGCCCAGCCACTTGTCCGGCATTCGTATCAGGAACCGGTTGAAACCTTTGCCACGAATGTCATGGGCACGGTCCATCTTCTGGAGGCGATCCGAAAAACATCGTCCGTTGCGGTGGTGGTAGTGGTGACCAGCGACAAGTGTTATGAGAACCGGGAGTGGCCGTGGGGCTATCGGGAAATCGATCCCATGGGGGGAAACGACCCTTACTCCTGTAGCAAAGGTTGTGCAGAGCTGGTGGCGACTTCGTTTTTTCGCTCATTCTTCCGAGAAAGCACGTCCCCCCGTCTGGCAACCGCCCGCGCCGGGAACGTCATCGGGGGAGGAGATTGGTCGAAGGACCGACTTGTGCCCGACCTGCTCGCGGCGTTCTCTTCCGGGAAGCCAGTCACGCTCCGTTACCCAAACGCTTTGCGTCCTTGGCAACATGTTCTCGACCCGATCGGAGGCTATCTCGCGCTCGCCGAGAATCTCTTTTCCGGTCAGGTGCCATCCGGGGAAGGCTGGAATTTTGGGCCGAACCCGAACGATGTCTGTTCTGTCGGCCATGTCGCGGACACGATGGCCCGACTATGGGGAGCCGGAGCCACGGTTGAAATAACCCGGGAACCGCAACCCCACGAGGCGGGTGCTCTGGCTCTCGATTGTTCCAAGGCTCGTGGCAAATTGGGTTGGCGACCCAGGTTGCCTTTGGAGACCGCCCTTCAGTGGACGATCGATTGGCAGCGCGAGTCCTTGGACGGAAAAGACATGAGGGCCTGCACCCTGCGGCAGATTCAGGAGTTCCAAGACTTATGAACTGTCGACACTGCGACTCGGAACTCCGCCTTACCCTGGCGGATCTCGGCACCTGCCCGCCGTCCAATTCTTATCTCACTCCCGAGCAGCTGGAGAGCCCGGAGAAATGGTATCCGCTTCGCGTTCTCGTCTGCGAATCCTGCTGGCTCGCCCAGACGGCGGATTTCGTCGAGCGAGAGGAATGTTTTTCCGCCAACTACGCCTATTTCAGTTCCTGTTCCACAACTTGGGTGGACCACGCCCGCCGGTATGCCGAAACCGTCATCTCCCGGTTTGAACTCGGACCCCAAAGTCAGGTTCTCGAAATCGCCGCGAACGACGGGTATCTTCTCCAACACTTTGTTCAGCGAGCCATTCCCTGCTACGGAGTCGAGCCGACGGAGAGCACGGCCAAAGCCGCACGCGATAAAGGGATCGAGATCGTTGGCGACTTCTTTGGGAGCGATCTGGCCGGGCGACTGGCTCAGCAAAAAGGACACGCCGACTTGGTGGCGGCCAACAATGTCCTCGCCCATGTCCCGGACATCAACGACTTCGCCGCAGGAATCGCCCAGATTCTCAGGCCCGGTGGCGTTGCGACTTTTGAGTTTCCTCATCTGCTCCAGCTCATTGAGAAGAACTACTTTGATACAATCTACCACGAGCACTTTTCCTATTTGTCTCTTCACGCGGTAAGATCGGTCCTGGAAGCCGCCGCTCTCCGGATCTTCGATGTCGAGGAACTTCCAACCCACGGGGGAAGCCTCCGGGTCTATGCCTCTCTCCGGAACGGCGTGGTTCGGGAGCCTTCGACCGGCGTTCACGAGTTTCTGGAAAAGGAACGCCAAGGTGGACTCCTCGACGCCACCACATACAAGGCCTTTCCGGCGCGTATGAAGAAGGCAAAAAATGATCTTCTTTCGTTTCTTCTAGAATGCGCTACCACGCAACGCCGCGTCGCAGCTTACGGGGCGGCTGCCAAGGGTAACACCATGCTCAACTATGCCGGCATACGAAGTGATCTTCTCCCCTATGTCGTGGACCGAAGCCCCGGCAAGATCGGCACCTTTCTTCCGGGAAGCCGAATCCCGGTTTTCGAGGAATTAAAACTTCGGGAAGACCGACCTGACTTCATCGTCATCCTCCCCTGGAACCTTCGCGATGAAATCGCAACGCAGCTGGACTATGCCCGCGAGTGGGGAGCCAAATTCGTCGTCGCCCTCCCTCGGTTGGAGATATTCTGATGACTTTTGAGCCGACCGAAATTCCGGGTGTTCTGCTGATCAAGCCCGACCTTGTTGAAGATGAACGCGGCTTCTTCGCTCGAACGTTCTGTGCCAAGGAATTCGAGCGTCACGGCCTGAACACGCAAATCGCGCAAACATCGATCTCTTTCAACCATGGCCGCGGAACATTGCGGGGAATGCATTATCAGGCCGCTCCCCATGAAGAAGCCAAGCTGGTGAGAGTGACACAGGGACGGATCTTTGACGTCGCCGTCGATCTTCGAAAGGAATCTCCCACGTTCAAAACATGGACCGCCCGTGAACTGTCTTCCGAAAACCGACATGCCCTCTACATTCCGGAAGGGTGTGCTCATGGGTTTTTGACCCTTGTTGACTGTACAGAGGTCTTCTACCAAATCAGTAGTCCATTCGCTCCCTCCGCTGCATGTGGTTTTCTTTGGAGCGATCCGGTGGTGGATATTCGATGGCCAATTGAGCCCTCTGTGTTGTCAGAGCGGGATAGTTTGCTTGGGTCATTTTCAGAGGCGCAAACATGCCTGTTGCGGTAGAAGCAGACTTTGTCAGTGAGTATTTTCTTTTTTTGACGCCATGGGTCGAAAACTGATAAACTCGATAAAATCAACTGGAACTGTTGGGATAAGCTCCAAGGAATTGCAGTGCATTGCTAAATTTTCAATAAATCCGATCTTTAAATGTTATCTGCATTAACAAAACGCTCATGCAAATGAGGCGATATACCGTTCTAGGCTCATCTGGATTTATTGGAACACACCTCGCATCCTACCTGTGTGCCCTAGGGCATGATGTGCAAACACCACCACGAGACATCCGTTTTGGGGGGTTGAAAGATTTGGGCCATGTGATGTATTGTATAGGCCTGACTGCAGATTTTCGGACACGTCCAAACGATACAGTAGACGCGCATTCAACCCGAGTGAACGAACTCCTGCGGACAAACGAATTTGAATCAATAACGTATTTGTCATCAACACGTCTATATCAGAATCTATCCTCAGAGCTTATTGCCAGTGAAGACTTGGATTTGCCAGTTAATAGCAACAACCCATCCGACCTCTATAACATTTCAAAACTCATGGGCGAAAGCTTATGTTTGACGCATCCGAATCCAAAAGTGCGGGTCGTGCGTCTTTCTAACGTTGTCGGCGTAGATATCGAATCAAACAACTTTCTAACCGCACTGATACGCGAGGCTGTTTCCAAAAAATCGGTCATGCTGCATACCACGCTGGACAGCTCAAAAGATTATATAAGTATCGAAGATGTTGTAAGTCTTCTGCCACTTGTTGCGACTCACGGGAGGCACCGTTTGTATAACATTGCCGCTGGCACTAATATAAGCAATAAACAAATAGTATTGATGATAAAAAAATTGGTACGCTTTCGTTTGAGCGTGTCCGAAGAGGCGGTGCGACACATTCATCCCCATATTGACGTGCGGCGTATTGTCAATGAATTTAACTACGAGCCGCGGACAATACTTAATGTTTTAGAGAATCTAGTGGCGGCTATCAGAAAATAAGGCATTAATGCAAATACAAAAAATAAAGTTATTGCCTGTTTGTGACATAGCAAAAAAATGAATCTGAACGAGAAAATAACAGCCCCTAGAGGACAGAGCGCTGGACGTCCGAAGCCCTCAGGTTAGCGCTTTAATGCGGTGTCAGCCAAGTAAAATTCAAACCCATAGTGAAATTGTTTTTCAAAGCTTGCGGCTCCAGAAATGCCGCGATCATTTATCTCCTCTGAACTGATCTTGGTATGTAGGCTTGCTTAGTAACGCAGGATAAGCGACTATATTTAATAATCTTCGTCCCGAGTATCATTTAATTTTTCATGAAAATAGACGACCGCCAGAAATTTGAAATTCAAAAACGTGAATATGCGGCTCAAATCGACGCTGATAGTGTGACACGAGCAAGGGCAATGTCCCTCTTGAAGGACTGTTTTGCAAAAGGATACAATCACGTCTGGGATTGGATGGGAATGCCAATCATTCAGCTACCGGAGGTGGTCATGGCGACGCAGGAAATTATCTTTGCTTCCAGACCCGATGTGATTATCGAAACTGGCATTGCGCGGGGTGGATCAGTAGTCTTCTCGGCGTCCATGCTGGAGCTACTTTGGGGTCCTGATAAAGGTCTTGTGATAGGTGTTGACATTGACATCAGGGCTCACAACCGTGAATCGATCCAGCAACACCCTATGGCCAAGCGTATAAGAATGATTGAAGGATCTTCCACTGCTCACGAGGTCGTCACGCAAATTACGACTCTTTTGCCCCGAAACTCGAATATCATGGTTGTCTTAGATTCCAATCATACATATGACCATGTGATGAATGAGTTAAAACTATACAGTCCGTTTGTAACACCGGGTCAGTATATGATTGTCGGTGACACATGGATCGATGACTTGGATATTGATGAAAATCAGGAATTAAGCCCCGGCATGCGCTGGCCTTGGAAAAAAGGATACGGACCAAAACGCGCAGTTTTAGATTTCCTTAAGCAAAACGATCGCTTTGTACGCGATGATTATATGAACGGAAAAGCTCTGTTCTCCGCATGTCGTGAAGGGTTTCTGAAGTGTATTAAATAGATGTATCGTTTAGAGTTTTTGATGTGCCGCGCTCCTCTCCGGTCTACATACTTTAAAAAGGTTAACCTGCCTGATTAACTTCAACTCTAGGATTGACGTTGAAAAGACGCCCTGACAGCACTTGTTGCTATGCAAACAGTAAATCAAAGTGTCGGTGTGCGTGCTAAAAAACTTGCAATCATCACCCCAAGCCAAAAACAGCAATCTTAGCCATTTACTCCGAAGCTATGAAAACAATTCTGCAACAGCACCCCGCATGGCGAACTGCCCTTTTGAAGTCAATCGTCGAATTCGAAAAGCGGGCGGGACACCCGTTTGAATCTGTAAGAGAACTTGTTTCAGGTCCTCTGGCCGATTTATTATTCATGGGTGAAACTTTCGATAAGCAGTTGCAGTCGGGACTTTCCATCCGGTTTGTTTACAATTCTAAAATTGCACGTGAATTCCTCCTAAGTGATCCTGAGATACCGAATCATGTTTGGGAGCCGCAAACGACTAAGCTTCTGCTGCATTTTTCGCGACGGGCCATGAATACTTTGATCGCTGGCGCATATTTTGGTGATCACGCTATCCCACTTGCGCTGGCAGTAAAAGACAAAGGTGGCCAAATACATGCTTTCGAGCCTAATACGCAGAACGCTAATCTTATTCTCGAGAACGCCAGACTGAACAATCTGTCAAATGTTCTTGTGAGCAGGTTCGCGCTTTGGGATAAATCGGATCAACGACTCGTTTTTGAGGGGGAAGACGCGCTCGCTTCTACGGTTGAGGCGGGCATCGATGCCAGCGACCATCTCATAACGCTCACCGTGGATGATTATGTGCGGCAGCAAGGAGTGGAAGATGTTAAGCTTCTAATGATTGACGTCGAAGGAAGTGAACGCAAAGTGCTGGAAGGAGCGTTAAGCACCATCCAGCGTGACCGACCAGTTGTGGTGTTTGAAACTCACAGCCACTATGACAATTGGAGCGGTGGCCTCGGAAATTCACATTCAGTTAGACTTATGCGTTCGCTTAACTATGATGTATATTCTATTCGTGACTTTCATCAGAATATTGATACCGCTGGGATGCCGGTGGAACTGATGCCGCCGGAGAAGACCTATTGCGTAACGCCACCACATCACGGCTTCAATATGCTTGCGGTGCCGGAATCGAGTTTGGTCAAAGACTCACTTTTTCGTATTGTAGAAAACCTAAGCCCGAAGCTTATTCTTGCCAAAGGTGATCCACTGTTTTCTCCATCTCCAAACTTACCCTGATGAGGAGACGATATCCTTCAGCGAATAGATGAGGCTGTTTGCAGGAACCGAGCTGAGCTGGATACAGGTTCCGAGTGTATTAAAGGGTGTCATGCACTTCAGCGAAGAAAAAGATGTACATTGCAATGACATCCAGGCAGCAAGCTTGGGATGGCGAACAAAACCTACAAGAGGGGCTCGGGTAAATCCGTCTGTCCCAGTAATGTTTCCGACGAGGAGTGGGCATTCTGTGTCCCGTATCTGACGCTGATGAGGGTAGACACAAACCAGAGGACACATGCGCTGCGCGACGTTTTTGAAGCGATGGCTCACGACCTGCGCAAGCTGCTGCCCGAGACATGCAAGACCACCGTCCGAGCGCTGCCATCTTTTACGGGCGCACCCTGCGGGCGACTCCTGGAAGCGACCACCGGGCCGGTTATAACGGCTACAAGCGAAAGAAGGGGACCAAAGCTCATGTCGCTGTGAACACGCTGGGACATCTGCTTGCTCTGAAAGTGACGTCGGCTGATGGGCAGGAGCGCGCTCAAGTAGCGGGTCTGGCGGGCAAGGTTCAAGAGGCAAACGGAGACCACGTCGAGGTGGCTTTTGTCGGTCAAGGAAGGCTATTCCCGAAAACAGGCGTCGCAAGCCGCCAAGGCCGAGCGCATCGAGTTGATGGTGGTCATACTCGAGGAGGCCATATGCGGGTTTGTACTGCTGCCCAAGCGCTGGGCCGTGAAACGCTCCTTTGCGTGGATCTCCCGTTTCCGACGCCTCGCCCGGGATTGTTAGCAGCTCCCGCAGACCCTCGCCGGATTTCATCGGGTCGCCTTCCTCATCCTTATGCTCGGCTCTCTGTTCCCCCAAAGTGCATAACACCTTCTAATGTCTCGGTAGTGAAACCATTTTTAAACCACAAATCGAGAAAAAGGGGTCTTTTGAGACCCGAATCGATAGTCAATGACTGTTAGTTGCGATGTATAACTCAATAACTATTGGAATACCGACATTCAACAGGCCGAAACTGCTTAACAGAGCTCTCGAGTCGGTTGCCCAGCAGACACATTGTCCCTCAGAAGTAATTGTTGGGGATAATGCGTCAAACGAAGAAACTGAACAAATAGTGAATCTGTGGAGGAGTTATATTCCAAACCTGAGATACACTAAGCGTAATGCCAATATTGGGGCCTTGGCAAACATGATGGAGATAGCAAAAGAAGCTAAGTCTGAAAGAATAATTTGGCTCTCTGATGATGATGTTATGCATCCTAATATGCTGGAAGTATTGCTTGCCTTCGTAAAAAGCGAGCCTAAGGTTCAACTTGTTGGTTGGGGGTTTCATGTAAAAAACTATGTTTCTAATCATGTTGATATTTCAACTAAGCTGCCGGTAATTCTCAGTAATGCTGACCACTACACTAACTGCAGAAATTATCTTCTCGCTCCGCAATCTCCCTATTTCTATGGCGCCTACGATCGAGAGACTTTATTGAAATCAATACTTGCTAATTGGAGTTCCGGTGGGATACGTTTCGATTGGATGGATGTAGCTTTTACTACGTATATGTTGTTGAATGCGAAGTGTCACTTTTTAGAAGATCACCTTGTAACTTTCGGGATTGATTCAGACGTTAGACCTAAAAAAGGAGCAGATGGACACGAGGTGCGGAGATACAACCCAACTCCCTGGCTTATTGAGGGCGCAAAAATAATTCTTCGCGCTAGAACGATAACGGGAATTCAGAAAATCAAGCTGCTAAGCTTGTTTTATACAAGCTGGCGGAGCGTCACTAAGCATGCTTAAACAAATCAAAAATGCGTTGCTGGCGGCGCTTGGAGGCCCGCGAACCGAATCGAAAACCCACCTCAACTCAAGCTTTTCGCAATGTGGCGAAGACAGAGTAATTCGCTTTATAGCTCTTCTCTGTGGGATCAAGATTTCGAGTTTTATTGATATTGGTGCTAATCATCCGATTGAAGGCAGCAATACTTACCTGTTCTATTTGGACGGTGCGGTTGGAGTGTGCGTGGAGCCCATCCCGTCTATTGCAGAAATGCTGAGTAAAGAACGCCCGCGCGATAACGTCCTGCAGGTGGCGATTGCCGGGGAGGCAGGATCAAGGGACTTTTTTGTGATAGAGCCCTCTACCCTTAGTACATTTGACGTTGCAGCCAAAGACAGAGCCTTAAAAACTCCTAACGCACTACTGAAAGACACGATTCGGGTTAGCGTAATGTCGGTGAATCAGCTTTTTGAGCAATTCGGCACCCCAGATTTACTGTGTGTCGATATTGAAGGGGGGGACATCGAACTCCTCAAAGGGTGGGACGTCGCTAGGTATCGACCTCCTATCGTTTGCGTTGAGGATATTGAATATTGCCATGAAAAGAGCGAAAAAAAGCAACTTGGTGTGACTGATTACCTTGAAAAAAATGGCTATATGAAGTTTGCAGATACTTATATAAATACGATTCTTGTTGACAAGGCGGTCTGGGAAGGTTGAAGCGAAAGTCTTTATGGTTAATTATGTTCGGCGTAAAACAGTTTAGGGAGTTTATAGAGATCATTTCCCATCCAAAGAGGACTTTTGATGAGGAATTCGACGACTGGAACCGACGGCAGCTCGCGAGCATCGAGGCCGGATGCAGCAACAGCACGGCGCGGGATGAGTGGGTTGCTGCCCAGCTCAAAACGATTCCGCCCGGAGCCCGGATTCTCGACGCGGGGTCTGGTGAACAAAAGTATCGTCCCCACTGTCAGCATCTCGACTATGTGTCACAGGACCATGAGGCTTATGATGGGAAGGGTGATGGAGTTGGGGGTCACGTCGTTTCATGGACGTATGGCAAAACGGACTTGGTTTGCGACATTGCTTCAATTCCTGAGCCGGATGCCAGTTTCGACGCGGTTCTCTGCACGGAGGTTCTGGAGCATGTCCCGGATCCGGTTGTCGTGTTAACCGAGCTGGCGAGGCTCCTAAAGCCCGGGGGGAAGATGATTCTCTCCGTTCCGTTCTGCAGCTTCACGCACTTTGCGCCATACCATTTCTCCACCGGCTTGTCCCGATATTGGTATCAGGAACACTTGAAACGATTGGGATTCGACCAGATCGACTGTGTTCCAAACGGCAACTACTTCGAATATCTTGCCCAGGAAATTCGGCGTTTGCCTCAGATGGCATCCGAGTATACGTCCACCAAGCTTTCGCGACGCACCCTTCTGGCCTCTCTGACCTTGCTGAAAGTTCTTCAGAATCTGTCCAATGTGGACAAAGGATCGGCCCACTATGCCTGCTTCGGCTGGCACGTGACAGCCGTCAAACGCTGAGCGGAAAGTGCCGGCCTCCTCTCCCACTGTATCCGTCGTTCTTCCGGTCTGGAATTGCCCGGGGTATGTCGGAGCTGCCATCGAAAGCGTTCTTCATCAGACCTTTCAAGACTTCGAGTTCATTATCATCGATGATGGCTCAACCGATGAGACGCCGGAAGTCTTAAAACGCTACCAAGACGCGCGGATCCGTCATATTCGGCACGAGAATCGCGGCTTGGCCGGAACCCTGAATGTCGGCATCTCGCTCGCCCGCGGGACCTACATAGCCCGCCAAGATCAGGATGACCTATCCCTGCCGGAGCGATTGAAAAAGCAGGTCGCTTTCATGGAGGCCAATCCGGAGTGTGCGCTTCTTGGAACTTGGGCTCAGATCATTGAGGAAGACAAAATTGCCGAACGATTCCACAAGCACCCCAGTGATCCGCAAGAACTTGCCTTCAGCCTTCTGCTCAATAACCCGTTTGTTCACAGCTCGGTGATGATACGAAAGTCCGTTGTGGAAAGCGTCGGAGGTTATTCGACTGATCCCAACCGCCAACCGCCGGAAGACTTCGAACTTTGGTCCCGACTTTCCCGATGTGCTCAAGTAGCCAATCTCCCGGAGGTGCTCCTGCACTATCGGGAGATTCCCTCCAGTATGTCGCGTCAGGGACCTTCGCCGTTTCGGAATCGGCTTATTACAATCTGTCGTGAGAACATTGCGGCGACATCGAGACTTGAGGCATCTGACCCCGACATTCTGGCCATAGCAGCCATTACGCATGGCGCTCCGGATCTCCTGGCCAAGGCGCCTGACTTCCAGCGTGTCCGATCCATTCTTGATTCCTGTGCGGAGTCTATCTTCGGTGAAGCGGTGCCGTCGAGTATCCGTTCCGGAATCGATAATCGTGTGGGATCACTCAAGGCGGGTTGGGTCATTCAAAGAGGGCCATTGAAAGACTTGGTAGCGAATGTCGGCCCGGTTAGAACATTTCTGAAGTTCGTCTATCGGCGTCTCTTCTCGAAAGCTTGATGTGAAGCGTTGTGTTGTCATTGGCGGGATGGGATTCATCGGAGCGGCCGTTGTTCAGCTTCTCAGCCGCACGGATCGCAGCATCACAATCCTTGGTCGTGCGACGCAAAGTCGGCTTTCCCTTCCGCCAAATTGCACTTATGTCAGCGGCGATTACGGAAACCATACGATCCTCTCCGAACTTTTGGAGCCGGGTGTGGAAATCATCGACCTCGCCTATTCCACCGTTCCGAAAACCAGCTATGGAGATCCGGTCTTCGACCTTGTCTCAAACATTCCGCCAAGTGTTGGCCTTCTTCAGGAGGCTCTGAAAGCCCGTGCATCCAAAATTGTAGTTGTTTCATCCGGAGGAACGGTTTACGGACCGGCGCGTGTTCTGCCCATCGAAGAAAATCACCCGACGGAGCCGATCAGTCCGTATGGGATAACCAAACTGGCCATTGACCACTATGCACTCATGTTCCATCGAACGATGGATCTTCCGGTCGTTATCGCCAGGCCCGCCAATGCCTACGGCGAGACACAAAGAGCCGGAACCGGGCAGGGCTTTCTCGCTGCGGCCATCCAAGCTGTTCTGTCCGGACGAGTCGTCGATGTTTTTGGCACGCACGGCACAGTCCGCGATTACATCCATGTCGATGATGTGGCACGCGGAATCGTTGCAATCTTGGATCAGGGCGTTACCGGAGAGATCTACAACATTGGAACTGGTGAGGGAACCAGCCAAGCCCAGATTCTTGAGATGCTGACGGAAATTACGGATGACACGGCCATATCGATAAAACACCGCGTACTCCCCGAGCGACGCTTCGATGTGTCGGCGAACATCCTTGACAGCGGAAAACTCCATCGCCTCTCTGGATGGAACGCCCAAGTTCAGCTTCGCGATGGACTGGAACGTATGTGGAATGCCTTTTTGCAGAGGCACAATGAGATTATAGCAACTTCAGAATGAGTATATTCAGCAAAGCCAAAAAGCTCCTGCGAGAACCCGCCAAAGAAACCACCGCCCCCAATCCTTCCAAGAACGAGAATTGCTCGGAGTTTGAGGTGGACGGATGGGAGGTATCCAAGTTCGTTTTGGAAAAAATCGTCCCGGTTGCGGGAATGCATCCCTTTCCTCTCCAGGAGCTGATGCTGATGACATCCTCGGTCTGCCGTGTGAAGCCGCCTTTGATTTTCGAATGGGGGACACACATTGGAAAATCAGCGCGGATCTTTCATGAGACAGTCACACACTTCGGCTTGGCCAGCCACGTTCATTCCATCGATCTTCCGGATGATGTCAGTCACGTCGAGCATCCGGGTGAGAAGCGCGGGGCTTTGGTACAGGGCATTGCGGGCGTGACACTTCACCAAGGGGATGGGTTAAGCAATTCTCTCGGAATCTGGAATGCCGCAGGCAAGCCCGAGCGACCCTTGTTCTTTGTCGATGGCGATCATAGCTACGAAAGCGTTCGACGGGAAATCGATGGGATTCTCGATGAGATTCCCTCGGCGGCCCTGCTTCTACACGACACATTCTACCAATCGTCGGAATCGGGATACAACATCGGACCCTACCAGGCGGTTCAGGAAACCCTGGAGAAGTTTCCCGGACGCTTTCAGGCAATTCATTCCGGACTAAGCCTCCCTGGAATGACACTCCTTTATCCACGAAGCCAAGCATTTTGAAGATTCTCCACACCGTCGAATCGTACCTTCCAGCACGGCACGGCATGTCGGAAGTTGTTCGACAAGTCTCGGAACGGCTTGTTGCGAAGGGGCACGAAGTTACAGTGGCCACCGGGCATCATCCCAAGCGAGACGCGGAAACGATTGCAGGCGTCAAAGTCGTTTCTTTTCCTGTTTTTGGGAAGAGTGCTGTGGGAGTTCACGGGGACGTTCAAGGATACCAAAAGTTCCTTCTGGATTGCGAAGCCGACGTCATCGTGAACTTTGCCGCCCAGCAATGGGCGACCGATTTGGTCTTTCCCCTTCTTCCATCGATTAGAGCAAAGAAGGTTTTTGTTCCCACTGGCTTTTCGGCGCTCGGAGATTCCATGTTTCGATCCTACTTCGAAAACATGAAGCACTGGATGCATCTGTATGATGCCTGTGTCTTTTTGTCCGACGACTATCGCGACATCAACTTTGCTCGCGAGGCGGGTGTGGACCGGACGGTATTGATCCCGAATGCGGCGGCCGCGGACGAGTTTGATCGTAAGAGAGATGCGGGCTTTCGTGCCAAGCTGGGGATTCCCGAATCTGATCTCCTCGTCATTCATGTCGCCGGATATCTTTCGGTGGCCAAAGGGCAAATCGAAGCTGTGCAGATCTTTTCCCAGTCTGGCGTCCAGAATGCCACGCTTCTTCTTGTCTGCGGGGAGTTTGAAGAAGGTCTATTTGCAGATTTTAAAGTGAAGAAACTTGCTCGCGCTGCCTGGCACTTTTTCCGTGGGAATGGGATGTCTGGATTGATGCCGGCGTGGCAAATCGGCGCTCACAAATGGATGGCGGAGCGGAAGAATCGTCAATCCGGTCGCCAGATTCTTACAGCGGCCCTTTCTCGCGAAGATACGGTGAGCGCGTTCCTTGACGCGGATCTCTTGTTGTTTCCCTCTTGGATCGAGTGTTCGCCGCTGGTGCTTTTTGAGGCGGCGGCGGCGGGGACGCCGTTTTTGGTGACGGATGTGGGGAACTCGGCGGAGATCATTCGGTGGACCGGTGGTGGGCGGCTTTTGCCCGGAGTACGAAAAAATGATCGCGAAGGGTCTGTGGTGGCGGACGTTGCCAAAGGGGCGGAACTTCTCACCGAGGTATGGAAAGACCAGGAAAGCCGGGCGGAAATGGGGGCCAAAGCCAAGAAGGCCTGGCAGGAGCATTTCCAATGGGAGAAGATCGCCGATCGCTACGAAGAGCTCTATCAGGCCTTGACTCGGGGCGAGGACATTCGCGGCCGGTTTGTTGCTCCGCCGAATGCTATCTAAGCCAAGTCGTCGGTGACTTGCACGGGTGCGCCCGAACGAAACTCTCCCGCTGGTGGATATGAACATACGAAGCATTATTTTTTCCAAAGACCGGCCGTTGCAGCTGCACGGGACGTTGGAATCTCTTCGACGCCGGGCTGCGGAGGGGGCGACCGTGCCGGTTTCCGTGATCTTCCGGGCCTCCGCTCTCGAATACGCAGAGGGCTACCGGATTCTTGCCAGGGAGCTCGCGGGCACGATGCAGATCGACTGGGTGGAGGAGACGGACTTCAAAGAAAATCTCCTGGCCCAAGTGGAGGCGGGAGAAAAGGCGAAACAGGGATTCTTCCATCGTCTCTTCGGCGGAGCCCCGGCGGTTCGTCACCCGTATGTGCTCTTCCTTGTGGACGATAATCTGTTTGTCCGCGACTTCTCCTTGAACGACGTCACCCGAGAACTGGAGGCCTCTCCGTCCGCCTTGGGGTTCTCGTTGCGGGTTGGGAAAAATACGACGTATTGTTACTCCAACCGGTGCGCTCAACGTCTGCCGGCGTTTCGGGTGAAATCCGGCGGGGTTCTTCAATTTCGTTGGCCGGGCGAACAGGGGGACTTTAACTATCCGCTGGAGGTTTCGAGCTCAGTCTATCGAACAACTGATGTCATCGGCCTTCTGAGAAACCTTCCTTACTCAAATCCGAACCGACTCGAGCAGGGACTTTCGGTATCCAGCAAACTGTTCTCGGGGCGTCGGCCGGAAATGCTTTGCTTTGAACAATCCGTCGCCTTTTGCGCGCCGGTAAACAAAGTCCAGAGCATCTTGGACAACCGGGCCGGATCGGCAGAGGAGTATTCCAGCAGCGCGCTGAACGAAATGTTCCTGGCGGGTCGGCGGATCGATGTGGAAAGCCTGAAAGGGTTCACGCCGAATGCCGCGCATCAGGAAATCGAGCTTCCGGTTCATCCGCCAAGGTCGTCAAACGAATGACCGGCGAGCGATAATCCCATGTCCAAGCCGCCTGCGGCGGGGGCGGGTGAGATTTCAACCACTGCAATGGGTGCCGGGTCAATGGCCCCGGCGTAAGCCCGGCGTTCTGAGTGGGGATGAGTGGCCTAAAGTTGATCATCCGAAAACGTGCACCTTGCTTTTGCCCTTGAGAATGTCCGACGCTGTGCCAACGTTAATGCCATGAGCGTCACCATAACCCTTGGCAAAGCTGGGCGTCTTGTCGTGCCGAAATCGATTCGCATGAGCCTTGGGTTGGATGAGGGGACGCGCCTGCGGTTGGAAATCCGGGGGGGGAAGATCGAGGCCTCTCCGGAGGCGGACGACGTTCGGGTGATTATAAAGGATGGATTCCCCTGTATTTCTCCCAGGTCGAAAAAGCGTGAGGGAAACGCAGTTCGGGCGATCCAAGCAGATCGAAAGCTGCGTTCGGAGTCCATCCTTGCACACCGCTCGAATAGGTGAGACTGGCACTCGATACATCGGTCTTGGTGGCCTCTCTTGATGCCGAGGATCTGGATCATCTATCGTGTCGAGAGCTTCTTTTGACTCACAAGTTTTTTGTGTATTCCCACGCCCTGACGGAGACCTTTTCGACGTTGACCGGCGGAACTCTGGGAATTCGCCTTCCAGCGGACGAAGCGTCGGAAATCCTGCGACAATATTTAGGTCCCAGACTGGAAATCGTTCACCTGACGACCAAGGATCTTTTGGAAGCCTACGGCCATGCAAAACAGCGCGGGATCCGAGGTGGCGCGATCTACGACTATCTACATCTTGTTGCGGCTCGAAAGGTCGGTGCTGACCGCTTCCATACCTTGAATCTGGCAGACTTTCAGTCTTTTCACCGTTTCGGTGATCCTGAGATTGTGCGTCCTTAGGGGACCTCTCCAGACGGACGTTGATCATGTGCCGGATTGCTGTTCTTCTTTGCATGGCCGCGGGCACGCCTCGCGAATTGGAGGACCGTGCGCTTCGTTCGACGGCGGCGGGTTTGGATGCGGGAGATGAGATTTTTGTTTATGTGGACGGGGGAGAGGGCGGCACAGCGGATGGTTTTGCACAGGTTTCATATCCGGTTCGAGTGACGGTTCTTGGCGCGTCCGAGCGCCGGGGATTGGCCTGTGGGCTGAACGTTCTTTTGCAGGAAGTGCTCCGGCGGGGGGAGTTCGATTTGTTGGCCCGCATGGATGCCGACGATGAGTCATGGCCGGATCGCTTTCGCGAGCAGCGGGCCTTTTTAACGGCGCATCCGGACGTGGATGTCCTCGGTGGGGGGTGTCGTGAGGTCGATGAGAATGGGAATCTCCTCCAAGAGAAATCCATGCCGACGACCCATGATGCCATCCTGCGGGCGCTGCCGCAGCGGAATCCGATCAATCATCCGACCGTGATCGTGCGGCGGCGTGTTTTTGAGAGCGGCTTGCGATATCGGGAAGATGTGGGGCGGATGGAAGATTACCATTTGTGGGTGGATGTCGCGGCGGCGGGTTTCCGATTTGCGAATCTGCCCGGTTGCGTTTTGAACTTCCGGCGGGACTCGACGTTCTTCCGGCGGCGCGGGGGGTGGGAGCTCGCGGGCGCGGAGTTCGCGGTGCGTTGGCGGGCCATGAATGTCCTGCGGGCCCGAACGCCGGTGAATCTGGGGTGGGCAATGGCGGCGTGGATTCTTCGTGTGCTGCCGCCGTCTTTCCAGCAGGGTCTCTATCGCGTGCTTCGCTGAGTTTTTCCATGTTGTCGATTCGAGAAAAGAAGGTTCTGTTTGCGGCGTCCGATCTTGTGCAGCTCGGGCTGGCGGCGGGGCTGGCTTTCGGAGCCGTCTGGCTGTGGTCTCCCGCTCCGCCGGATGAACTCCTCCCGCAGATGGTCTGGGTGGCGGTGGTGGGCCTGGCGCTTTTGTTCGGCGCGTATCTGAACGACTGTCTGGACGTAACGAGCCTGAATTCCCGGACCCGCTTTTTGCGCCGCTGGGGGATTTCTTGGATGATCGTCACCGGGATCTATTTGCTGGGATTCTTCATCTTCGGACGACCGGCCTCGGCGGTGCCGGGCGATTACTCGTTGCCTCGGTTGGTGCCGGGTCTTTTTGTCGTGGTCAGCCTGCTCTCCGTGCCCGCAGGGCGCGCGGCGTTGGAGCGCTGGGGCGGTCTGGGAGCAAAAAGAAAGTCCTGCATTGTGGTCGGGGCGGGCGGGAGCGGGCAGCACTTTGTCGAGAACGTGGCGGCGCATCATGGGGAGTGGGAAATCCTCGCGATGGTTGACGATGACCCGGCAAAACTCGGGCTCGATGTGTCCGGAGTCAAAGTGGCCGGGGATTGCTCCCAGCTTCTGGCGCTTGTGGAGAAGCACGAGGTGCAGGAAGTCGTCCTGGCGATCACGAACGGCATGAACCGGTCGGTGATCGATGCCCTGTTGCTTTGTTTTGAGCGGGGAATCGATGTGGTGCCGGTGATGGTGGCGTCGGAGCGAACGCTGGGAAGAATCCCGATCAATCACCTCGGCGACAAATGGCTTCCCACGACATTCTGGTCGTCCTCCACCATGCCGCTTTTTTACCGCGTGGGAAAGCGAAGCATGGATGTCGGGCTGTCGCTTCTACTGCTGCTTGCCGCCTCCCCGCTTTTGATTCTGGGAGCGGTTGCAACCAAGCTGGGCTCACGCGGGCCCGTCATTTACACGCAGAAGCGGGTCGGGACTCAGGGGCAGCTTTTTTCGATTTATAAAATTCGCACGATGGTGGAAAACGCCGAGACATCCGGCGCGCAATGGGCCACCCGCGGGGACCTGAGGATCACCCCGGTGGGGCGGATCCTGCGGCTTTCGCGGATCGATGAGCTTCCGCAGCTCTTCAATGTCCTTCGCGGAGATATGAGCCTGATTGGTCCCCGTCCCGAGCGGCCCGAGTTCGTCGAGATGCTGGCGCGGGAGATTCCCTACTACCGCGCCCGGCTCTCCGTCCGGCCGGGTCTCACTGGCTGGGCGCAGATCATGTATCGCTACGGCAATACCGTGGACGATGCGAAGGTGAAGTTGGAGTACGATCTGTATTACGTGAAAAACCGATCCCTTCTTCTCGACTGGCTGATCGGGCTCAGGACATTGAAAACGATCCTTCTTTTTCGAGGAACGTGACCATCCCGTCCATCATGGGAACGGTGGATGGCGGGATGGCGGGCAGGAAAGTGAGTCCCGGGATCGAGTCCGTAATTCGTTGGAGCGGGTGGATTCTGTTCTCGCTGTTTTGCCTGAGGCTGGTCTTCACGTCGGCGAATTATCACGGTCTTCCGGGCAACGAAACGTTTGCGCTCTTTTGGGCCATGGTCGTGGGAGCCGGCGTGTCGGGGTTGATTTTTCCGCGACCGGCGATTCTTGGTTATCTCGGCCTGTTTCCTCTGATCTCCGCCGCCCATGAGGCAAAGTGGATCGGGATTGGGAATCTTGCGCCGCTGGTGTTTGCGGCCTTGTTCCTGGGATGGCTGGCGCGGCGATTGATCCTGCGTACGGAGGAGGCTCCATCGCTCATGGACCTGTCTGTGTCGGCGCTGTTGCTCGCGGGATTGCTGAGCACGATTTTCTCGCTGGCGCATCCCTCGGCGACCAATTCCTTTTCGGTCGCTTTTTCCATTCCGTCCTGGCCCGAGAAAACTGAGTTTTCGGGGCTTTTTGCGGGCTTTCACTTTGTGGCCGGGCTGGTTCTTTTCGGGATGATCCGGAGCCGGACTGCGGCGCGTGTGGACCTGCGGGAGTTGGCTGTTGTGCTGGGAGTGCAGGTGGTTCTTCTGATCTCCTTGGTGGTTGGCGAGTTGGGGTGGAAGGTGGCTGTTGGGGTCGAGTTGGGACGGGATGCCGTGTCGCTTCCGTTCGGGTGCATCCATAATCTTGGGGGACCGGCGACACTTTTCGCGGGGTTCTTTCTCGGGTTGGCCGCCGTATGGATTCGGAGCAGGCGGTTCTCCGGTCCGTTGCTGCTGGCGGCGGGCGGAGCTTGTTTTGTTTTGATCGTCTCCGTCTCCAAGGGAGCCTGGCTGGCCTTGCTGCTGGTGATGGCGCTGATTGCGATTTGGTGGCGTGGCTGGCGTGTGGCCGGGTGGGTTGCGATGGGCGTTCTGGTCCTCGGTCTCCTCCTGCGCTTTACGCTGGGTTCCGAGCCGCAGACCTCCGAGATGGGCACGCATCTGTCCGCTTTGGTTTCGCCCGAAAAATGGGCCGAGAACCACACGGTGTATGAGCGCCTGGCGATCTGGAAAAAGGCCGTGGCTGTGGCGGCGGCGCATCCGCTGTCCGGTGTCGGGATCGGGGCGTTCAGTTCGCTTCTGGAGCATTATGGGGATCCGGCGTTCGTAGGATCGAAGCAGTGGCCGGCGTACATGTTTGCGGAGAAGCACGCGTGGGTGCCCGGCGAGCAGGCCACGTTCAATGGATTTCACAGCCACAATGATGTGCTTGAGATGGCCGCGGGGATCGGGATTCCATCGACGGTTCTCTTTTTGTTTCTCGTGGGGGCGTTGATCGTCGCCGGGTGGAGAGCCGATTTTCGGATTGCCCCGCTGGCGACCGCCTCGGCCTTTGCTCTGCTGTGCTTTGCGATGGTCGCGATGATTGACTCCCGCCTGCATTCTTTTCCGGACAGCCTGCTCTTCTGGCAGTTTGCCGGCATCCTGGCGATTGCGGTCGGAGCGGGGGAATTCGAGAGCCCAAAGTGGGTGCCGATCCTTCCGGCTCTGGCTCCGGTTTTTGTTGTGGCGGGAGCGGTGATTGCCTTCGCGACCGGAGCTCTGCCCGGCGACCGGACTTTTGGAGTCTGGAACTGGAGATTGCCCGAGCAGGAGAGCGGCTTCCGTTTGGCGAAGGAGGCACAGTTTGTGGTTCCCGCCGAGGAGCCGCTTTCCGGATTGCGGTTTCGATTGCCGGAGAAGTTTGTTGCTCCCTCGACACACCTGCGGGTGGAGGTCGATGGGGTTTCGATGTTCGACGGGGTCTTGGAGAATGGGCCGGGCGTGACGCTTCCGTGGCCGTCGAATGAGACAGGCCACCGCCGCATCGTGCGTGTCGAAGTTTCCGGATGGGCAGGGCGAGGAACACTCAACACGCCTTTTGGGGTGAAACCCTATGCGGTGATTTTGGAAAAAGTCCGTCCGGGTTCCGGCGAATGAAAATCACGATTGGCAGCGCGGATGGGTTGGGAGACTTTGTGCTCCGCGTTCCGCTGATTTCGGCGCTCGTCGAGGCCGGTCATGAGGTGCAGGTGTTTTTGCGCGAGCCCGCGTTCGGCTTGGCCCGATCGAGTTTTCCCCAAGCAGAATGTGTCGAGATTGCGGCGAATCCCTACTCGCCGGTCACCCGGCGGAAGCGAAATCCGTTCCTGCGGGAGCATCGGGAAATCCGGCGATTCGATCCGGATCTTTATCTCGCCTCGGCTTTTGCGATTGGTTTTTTCGATGAGGTCTGGTCCGAGCAGGTGAGGCGACCGGGGAGGATCGCCGGGTTCACGACGAACGATGGCGGTTGGCCGTCCTCGACGGTCGAAGCGCCCGAGGTCGTCGCCCGGCGATGGGATCTTGCGGTTTCGGTCGAGATCGGCCTTCCGGAACTGGAAAAAAACCGACGGATGGGCGAAGCGATTTTGGAGCGTTCCCTGTCGGCCACTCCACCCGCGCTCGCGCCGGATGCGCGTTCCCGCGAAGCGGCCGGAGCCTGGCTGCGGGAGCAGGGACTGGAGCAGGGTCGCTTCTGGGTTGTTTGCGCGGGAGCGCGTCCGGGGCTTCAAACGAAGGATTGGGGCGAGGAAAACTGGACGGGGTTTTTTGAAAAGATCGATGATGGCACGCCGCTGCTTTTCCTTGGAAACACGAAGGAGTCGGATTCCATCGACCGCATCCGCTCTCCGCTGCGGCAGAAGACGTGGAATCTGGCGCGGGATCCGATGCCGATTCCCATCGTGCTCGGGTTGGTAGCGGAAGCCCGGGGATATGTCGGACGGGATTCCGGCGTGATGCATTTGACCGGCGCCACGGGGCGGCCGGTTTTTGCGCTTTATGGGGGCGGGCACTGGGGACGATTTTTGCCCTCCGGGCCGGGCGTGGCGCTGAGTGTCGATGTCCCCTGTCGGGGGTGTGACTTTGCGTGTCCCCAGGAACGCGTTCACTGTGTGCGGGATGTTTCGCAAGACTTCGCCCTGGCGGCCTGGCAGGAGTTTTTGAGCGCGCCCTCCGTGCTTTTGGTCCGAGAGCAGTCCTGTTCTCCGGACGTGCTGGAGCGCATCACTTCCCGATCTGCGGCGGAAATCCTGGCGGCGCGGAGCCGTGCGCGGCGGGACGAGCAGCAGGCGCGGGGAGCGTGGTGGCGCCGGCTTCCCGGCTTGGGAAACCTTGCATGAATTCTTTCCTTGTCTGCGTCGGTCGTTCAACGTTTTGCACCATTTCCTATGTCCATTTCCCTGCGTGATCTCAATCTCCGGCACCGGATCAAATCGGCTCCCTACCAGATCCTCGAACGGTTTCTCTGCCGGGGCGCTGATCTCCGGGCGCTGCAAGAGCGGCGAAACGTCATTCACCGCCTCCGCGTGGCATTGGATGATCGCATGCGGTGGCTGGAGGGGGCGGCAAAGCCGGAGTTTCAGCGCACGGCTGATGGAGTGACGCAGGCGTTGCCGGTGAGCATCATGCGCACGGATGCACCGTGGCGCGCCGTCCCGCCTCCCCGCCATGACGTGCCGGGAATGATCACCGATGAGGAATCGCAGTATTACGTCTGGCTCGGCTCGCATTTTCTGGGCTTGGGCGAGGTCGTCGAGTTGGGACCATGGCTGGGAAAATCGACCCTGAGCATTGTGGAGGGCCTGGTGAAGTCCGGACGCTTCGCGGGACGCAAACTGAATGTCTATGAGGACTTTGTTTGGCGCTCGTCGTTCATGAACAACTATGTGCCGCCGTCGAAACACCGCCGCGACGGGGAGAATTTCCTTCCGTTGTTCGAGGAAATGACAGCCGCCCGCCAGGAGTGGATCCGGGCGGAAGCGCGGGCGATCCAGCGTCAGTCGTGGAATGCCCATTTGCCACTGCTCGAATGGAGTGGCGGTCCGGTGGAGATGATGTTCATCGACTGCGGCAAGGCCTTTTTGGAGAACGAGGCGTGGTTCCGCGTGTTTTCGGCGGCGTTTATTCCCAATGTCACGCTTTTGGTCATGCAGGATTGGCGGAGTCACCGAAAAGTGCCGCGTCAGCGTTATGCGCATACGTGGCAGTTCACGGAATCCAAGGCCGGGGCGTTTGAACTGGTCCACGAGACCCTCGACGGCGACGTCGCGACGTTTCTCTGGCGTGGCGAGGTCGACGTCCACCGCGCGGTATGAAAACCGACTTTGCCTTCAAAGCATCCGCCGTCGCCTGGCATCAGGTTCTCACCGCGATGCGTCGACTGGGCGGGGCGTTGAAAAGTGACCTCTCGGGCCTGATCCCGCGGGAGGAGCGTCCCTCGAACCGTGGCGTTCGAACGAACGTCGGGGGCGGGACGCCGAAGCCGGAGATTTTCGTTTCTTACGCGACGGATGAGACGCTGAGCGGTAGTCATCGATTCTGCGGGGGCGAAAAGCTTTTGAACAATCTCGTCCTCCTGCTGCGGCGTCACGGCTATGAGGCTTGGATGGTGAGCCTCGACGGAAACCATGCCGGGTGGCTGGCTGAGCACGCGCCGTTTTTGTCCATTGAGGAATTTCGTGTCCGTCGCGAGCGCGCGGCGGCCAGCCGCTGTGTGACGTCGTGGATTACCGCCGATGCCTTTTTGCAGCACTGTCCGGCGTTTTATTTTTGGGATCAGGAACTCGGGGCCTCGTCGCGGAGTCATTTTCCCGAGCTCTCGCGGGCGATGGCGGCCGGTCGGATCGTGCGGACAGCCGGCGTGAACCGGGCCGTGCAGGCCTGGCACCGGGCGATGTTCGAAGTGCCCGCGTTGGCGCTCCGGCAATTGATCGACGAGGCGCACTGGAAGCCCGATCCCGCTCGGCGGGTGCCGACCCGGGTGGGATACTTTGACGAGGGGGAGCACGGGGCCGAATTCCTTCGGATCATCCAGGACGAAACGCGTGCCGCCGGGCTCGATCTGGAGTTCCTCCAACTCGCCGGGGTCGAGCGGGAAATCATTTCCCAAATGCAAAGCTGCGGGACGTTCCTGGCGCTGAACGTGGGAAAAAGCCCGCTGTGGGGTGAGGGCGGTCCGATGTCACCGCAGGAGGCCATGGCCTGCGGGACGGTGCCGCTTTGCTTTGATATCAATGGCCCTTGGGAAGTGATCCAGCAGCACTACAATGGCGTGATCGTGCCCGACATGGATCCGGTGGCCATGGGGCGCGAACTGGCCGGTATCTATCGAACGCCTGCCCGACTCGACACCATGAACCGACGCTGCGTGGAAATGACGGAGTCCAGTCACACGATGGAAGCGCGCTGGCCGACCGTCGTTCGATTTTTGGATCTGCCGGAAGCGACCGTTTGAGCGAGTTCATGATGTCCCGGCTGTTTCTTGCCGACCATCTCCTGCGGGATGGGGTCGGGCATCATCTTGGCTACAATCTCGCCTTGGTGGAGGCCGCGACGCGCCGCTCGATTCCGGTCGAAGTTCTTGCCGCACGGGACTGGAAGGATGGATCACTCGGCGGTGCGCCGGTTCATTCCATCTTTCGGCGGGATCACCGGGCGGATCCTCCCGCGTGGATCGCGTCGCGTTTCCGCCTGCTCCGGGCATTGGAAATGTGGTGCGATTTTCAGTTTGCCGGGGATCTTGCGCGTTTGCCGCGCATGACATCCCGGGATGCCGTGTTTGCCCAGATGATCGCTCCGCGGCATTTTGTGCGCTGGCTCGCGTGGCTGGCGCGGTGTTCGGAGCCGCCGGCGCTTTTCCTCCATTTGGGTTATCGCCCCGAGCGGTTTTCCACGCCGATCGTTCGTGACGCCCTGAACGCGCTGTCGCCTGGCGTCCGGGCGCGGGTGGTTTTTGTGACGGACAGCGAAAAGCTCGTGAAGCCGTTCGAACAAGCTCTGGAAGCGCCGGTGCATTACCTGCCGCATTTTCTGTCCTACCCCCTGGCGATTTCGCAGCGGTCCGGGACGCCCCCGGTTGTTTATCTCGCCGGAAATGCCCGGCGGGAAAAGGGATTTGCGGAAGTCGTCGGGGCGGTGCGGGAAATCCTCAACAGCGGAAATCCCGGCCGGTTGCGCTTTGTCGTGCAATGCAATCATCCCGACGCGGCCTCGGCGACCGTGCTCCGGGACCGACCGGTAGCGGGTCCGTTTTTGGAGTGGCTCGACCGGCCGCTTTCCGAATCCGAGTATATGGAACGCCTCGACGCGGCCGATGTGGTTCTTTTGCCTTATCACACGGATCTCTATGCCGGGCGAACGTCCGGGATTTTTTGCGAGTGTCGGGTTATGGGAAAACCCGTCATCGCGAGCCGCGGCACCTGGGCCGGGGATCGCCTCGCCCGCGAGGGGGGCGGGTGGTTGGTGGCAGAACGGGATGTGAATGCTCTGGTGGACGCCCTGCGACGGGCTCCGGACGAACTGGCTGCGGTCTCTGCCGAAGCCCGGCAATTGGCGCCGGGCGCCCGCCGCGAGTTTGACCGCGACGCATTTCTGGACGGTCTTTTGGAGCTTTACGGGGAGGTTCAAAAACATGTCGCGTGAGGTGATGCTCCGAACACTGGCCCGGTGGAAATGGGCGCTCGGAATCCGGCGGATTACGCGACGGCCAACGCCGCCCGCGGGACCGGTGGCCTTTGCCGTGATGCGGAACGAAATGCTCCGTCTCCCGGCGTATCTTGGGCACTACCGGAGACTGGGAGTCGTGCGGTTTGTGATTTTGGAAAATCAATCAACCGACGAGACGCGCGCGTATCTGGCAGGTCAGGAGGATGTGGACCTCTATGCCAGTGACGGACACTTTATCGGCAAGGCGCCGTGGATCGATCATTTGCTCAGGCGACATGGTGTCGGGAGGTGGTGTGTGGTGGCCGATGCCGATGAATTGCTCGTCTATCCCGAGTGGCCGCGTCTCGGTCTGGAGGGATTGTGCGGATATCTTGATCGCACCGGGTCGAATGCCGTCCATGCGATTCTCTTGGATTTGTATCCGGCCGGGCCGTTGTCAGCGGTCGATTATCGGCGTGGCGACGACTATTTTGACCGCGAATGGTATTTCGATCCGATGTCATCCCTGACCCCCAAGCCGCGTCATTTCCATCGCGGTCATGGGCTGGATCACCGGTGGTTCGGCGGGGTGCGTGAGCGACTTTTCGGGGTCGCCGTGTGTTGTTCCAAATTTCCGCTGCTTCGTTACGAGGCCGGGATGTATTTGAATGACGGTCACCATTATCTCGAGGGCGGTCGATTTTCCCGGCTTCGGGCGGTGGTGTGTCATTTCAAATATCTCCAGGATTTCGACGCACATGCGCGTGAGGAAGTTCGGCGCGGACAACACATTGGGGCCGGGGCGGAATATCGCGCGTATGCGGAAACGCTGGCCCGGGAAGGTGAAGCATTCCAGATCCGGCAGCCATTTTCGCGGCGGTGGAGCGGGTCCGGCGGACTCGAAGACGAAGGCTTCTTGATCCGCCCGGGCGATTTTGATCCGGCCGAGCTTGTGCGCTCATGAGAATCAGCGTCGTCATTCCCTCTTATAATTCGGCCCACTGGCTTCCGGGAACGATTGCCAGTGTCCGGGCTCAGATCCGACCGGCGGACGAGGTTCTCGTCGTAGATGACGGAAGCACAGATGACACCGAGGCCGTCGCGAGCGAGCTGGGGGTCCGTTGCGTGCGCCGCGAGAATGGCGGTCTCTCCGCCGCGCGAAACACGGGAGTCGGCGCAAGCACCGGCGACTGGCTGCTTTTCTTGGACGCGGACGATACCCTGACGCCGGATGCGCTTCAGGCCTTGGCGCGGCGGGCGGCGGTCGGCGATGCGGGAGTGGTCTATGGATTCGCCATCCAGCGTCGCGCCGAGGCGACCGAGACCCGGCTGCACGGCCTTCCTTATGCTGTCGGAAAGCCGCCAGCGCCGGCTGCCGCGCACTTTTGGTGGACACCGATTCCGACTGCCGGTGTGGCCCTCATTCGACGTTCGCTCCATGATGCCGTGGGCGGATTTGATGAGTATTTCCGGCAGGTCGAGGACGCCGAATACTGGCTGCGGTGTGGCGTGACGGAAGCCTTTGCGCACTGTGATGCCGTGGTGCTGGACAAGCGCTATTCCGCCGGTTCGCTGGGTCAGCAGGAAGCGGGCAGCATTTGGTTCCGCCTTCAGTTGCAGCTCAAGTTTCTGGAGTGGTGCCGGGTGCGCGGCGTGAAGACCGACTTTTTGAACGTCGAGCCCGCCGGCTTGATCGACCATGCGCTGACGCGTATCGACCGCACGCAGTCGTGGCAGATTTTGGACCCGGTTCTGCGGCAGGCGGATCGACTCTCGGTGCGGAGTGCGTGGTATTGGCGGTCGGTGATGCGGAAGATGTGGTTGCAGGGAGTCGGGAAACTTCCAAAGCCTGATCCCCGCTTCGCCGAGGTCTGGCAACGCTGGCGCGCGGAGGAACGTTCATGAAATTGGGCATTCTCGTGCCGGTGTGGGTAAACTATCGATGGATGGCCCCGTTGACGAAGCGCCTTCTGGACACGTCATGGAAAAGTCATCCCGACCTTTGGTTTTGCGGGCTGGAGGAAGCGCCGGGACCGGATTGGAATGTCATCCCGATGCACGAGAAAACGGACCGAAGAAACTGGTCGGCGGTCTTGCGGGATGGTGTTGAAGGCCTGATCGCCCGTGGCTATGACGCGCTTTATATCATTGCCGAGGAACACATTCCCATTGCTCCCTGCCGCGAGGATGTGCTGAACAAAACCTTGCCCGCGGTGCTTGATGAATGGGGGGCGGTCTATATCAGCCTGATGGGGTGGGACAACCGGCGTTATGTGTCGAAAAGTCCGGTGCTGGATCGGCGGCATTTCGAGTTCAAGCACCTTGTGGGAAAAGACGACCCGAGATTTCATTTGCATCCCGCTCTGTGGAAAGCCGAGGCCGCGCTGGCGTGTTGCAACGAGGCTCTGCGGGATCCCGCCGCAAGGGGATCGGCGTGGCACTTTGAAAAAGCCCCGGCGCGCCCGGGGTGTGCCATTCCAGAAGATTGGAAGGAACGGTGTTATCAAATCCGGGCGTCGGTTTTTTCTACCCGCCGGGTGGGATCCTTCGAGCGTCTGGCCGGGTGGTGCGAACGGTTTGTCTTTCACAAGGCCATGGCGGTTCTTCCGCATCTTCCCTCCGACTGGAGACAGGCCGCCGCGCGGCGGATTCCTTTCGACGATGTTTTCTGCGACGGACCTTATCCAATGTTTTACTCCGGAATTATGGCCAAGGGCGGGATCAATCGCTTTTTCAAAAGGCATGTCTCCCGCAAAAATCCCGAATTGTGGCGGGAGATCGTGGAGGTGATGCCGAAATGAAAGTGCTTCCTTCGTCCCTGCGGCAACGCGCAATCGCGTTTTGCCGGGATGTCTTGGCAGTGCGCGCGGTCGGTCGTCGTGAAGCACTGGGCCACCACGGCGAACCGGTGTCGCTTCACATGGTGCTTTCCAAGAGCGGCCTCTTGATGGCGCAACTGACGCTTCGGAGTCTGGAGTTTCATTCCCGGTGTTTGTGGTCGCCGGTCCTGCACGATGACGGGACGCTGGGGGATGATGATGTCGCCGAGCTTCGGCGGAATTTTCCCGATGCCCGCGTGATCCGGCGTGCGGAGGCCGATGAAGCTCTCGCCGAGGGATTGAGAGACCATCCGGTCTGTCGCGAGAATCGAACGAAGCATCCATGGTTCCTGAAAGTCTTTGATACGCGTCACTTTGCGCCGGATGATCGCTACATTGTGATCGACAGCGATCTCGTGTTCTTTCGGCGTCCCGACTTTGTTCTCGAGTGGATGCGGGAGCGACCGGAGACGTTTTGGTTCATGGAAGACACGAAGGAGAAATACTCCTCCGACCGGGCCGGGATCGAAGCGGCCATGGGGTTTCCGATCTGGGAGCGGGTCAACAGCGGACTTGATCTGATGGTGCGTCCGGCGGTCGACCTCGACCTCGCCGAGCGTTTTCTGGAGCGTTGTGCCCCGCTGGCCCGGGAGTTTCACTTTCTTGAGCAAACGTTCTTTGCGGTGGCCGGTTCTGCCTGGGGGCGCGGTGGCAAATTGCCCGCGGAATATGAGATCAGCTGGACAAACTTCCGGCGTCCCGGCGCGATTTGTCGGCACTATGTCGGACCGTTCAAAAACGATGCGCTCTTTGTCGAAGGCGCAACCTGCTTTGCCTGGCAGCAGTGGAGGGGAGCAAAATGATCTTCGATCCGGAAGGCCTCGCTCTCCTGCGGGAGGATCTCTCGCGGCGTCTGAAAAAACACAACGCGCGCGGACGGATCTGGAAAGGCCGCTACGTTTGGAGCCAAAAACAATACCGCACCCTGATCTGGTACCGCCTCATGACGGCGTGTCGCGTAAAGTGGTTGCGGCATTTGTTGGAGTCCATCTATCACGGAAGTTCCGAGGTCTCCGGGCTGGAGATTCTCTGCCCGAAGCTGGCGGGGGGGGTGATCATGCCGCATTGGGGGCGGATTGCGCTCAATGCAACGTCGATCGGACGCAACCTCTATGTCTTTCACAATGTCTCGGTCGGCCATGATTACCGAACCGGCACACCGTCGCTGGGCGAGGATGTTTTTCTGGGAACGGGAGCGATCGTGCTGGGCAAAATTTCCATCGGCGACCATGTCATTGTCGCCGCTGGAAGTGTTGTGATCTCGGACGTGCCATCGAATTCTCTGGTTGCCGGGAATCCGGCGCGTGTGATCCGAAGCATTCCGGATGACGAGATTTCACGCATGATCGGCTACTGATGGAATCGCGGATCGTTGGCATTGTTCTCGTGCGGAACGAGGACCGCTTCGTTCGCCGGGCGGTCGAGAACATCTTGGGATTCTGTGATGAGATTTTGCTCTGCGATCATGGGTCCACCGATCGAACACCCGAGATTCTGCGCGAGATTTCGGGGACAGGCGGGCGGGTTTCTTTTCATGCTCTGCGGCATCCGTCCGAGTCGCACGATCTTCTTCAAAAATACGTTGGAACGCCGACCTGGGTTCTCGGAGTTGATGGCGATGAGATTTATGATCCGGCACGGCTCGTTGCCTTTCGTGCGCGGTTGTTGGACGGGGAATTTGAGGACGTGTGGCGAATGAAAGGGAATGTGCTTCACTGCACGGAATTGGACGCGGATCGCGGCGTGGCGAGCGGCTATCTGGCGGCACCGAGTCGGAGCATAACGAAACTCTATAATTTCGGAGCGATTGAGCGGTGGGATGGTGACACCGTGGAGCGTCTGCACGGCGGAACGATCCGATTCCGTGCAGGCTTCGATGATGCGAAGAAAAGAAATTTTCAGGAAACCCTTTCGTGGGAAGAAACGCCGCTGCGGTGTCTGCATCTGTGCTTTCTCCGGCGAAGCTCGCTTGAAGAGGGCCGTGCGCCGGTGAGGGAAAACATCATGGAAATCTACCGGGGCTCTCTTTGGCAGCGCTGGTCCGGAGCCCTTCGGCGTTTGGCGGGATGGAGCAACGCATCCCGCTGGAAAACCGATCATTATCGAAGGGGAGACTTGGTGACGAAAGACGTCGGCGTTTTTTTGGACTTATGAAACCGCCAGTATTGACGGTGGCGGTCCTGAGTTGGAACCGACTGCATTATCTAAAGGCCACGCTCCTTTCGGCGAAGCGATGTATCCGGCATCCGCGGATTGAATGGATTGTCAGCGACAACGCGTCGCAGGAACCCGGACTTCGGGAGTTTGTCGAGTCGCTGGACTGGGTGGATCACAAGTGGAGCAAAATCCAAAGTCATGCCGCGGCGATGAACGAAATCGTCGAGCGGGCGCAGGGTGACTATGTCCTCCTGTGGCCGGAAGACGTTCAGTTCGTGGTAGAGGGCGATTGGATGGAGCGATTGCTCGGGACATTGGACAGGCATCCGGAGATCGGATCGGTCGGGCTGAATTTTCTTCGCCGAAAAACCTACCAACGGCTGACGGCACCGCCGCGGCTCGGTGAGTGGAAACTGCTTCTGTCCGAGATGGTGAGGCGGAGAACCGGTTTTCGGAGGAACCGCCGGATTTCCGAAGAGATCGACCTGTATGCCTTTGGATGGCGTCTGCCAGGGATTGTCGGGTCGGGAATTCCCTCCCTGACGCGGCGCGACTATTGGAGGCGATTGGGACCTTGGAAGACGAAAAATCCCGGAACCGCAAAGTTGATCGATTCCTCGCTTGGCGCGGAAGATGACATGATCCAACGCTATGAAACATCGGGCCAGAGATGGCAGCAGGCGATGCTGATGAAGCCGGTCGCGGCGGATATCATCAATGACGACATCGGCTGCAAAGCCAAAGTGCGTGCCGGCAAGCGCTATGGACTCTATCGGCCGCCCGTGGGTGACTTCTATTATGAAGTCCTGCGCGAACAGGAGCTGCCCGGGGAAGAGAACGGTCTGCCGCTGAGTTTTGAGAAATCGGTTCGCCCGATCGGATTCCAGCTGCCTCTGGATGAAAAGGGGGATCTTTTGAAAGCGAGCATGAACATGAGCCATTGTGAGGAGATTGTTCCGTCATGATCTTTCGACGCCCTTCTGCAGCCGCGACGGTTGCATTCAACATGCTCTGGCGCCGGGGACCCTATGGCGGGGGGAACCAGTGGCTGGGCCAAACCAAGGCGGCCTTTGACCGTTGCGGCTACCGCACGGTTTCAGCCCTTCGAGCCGGCGTTGATTGTGTGTTGGGAACTCACGCCGGCTTGGGAAATGGCGGACTGACCTTTTCCTACGACGATGTCCTTCGTGCCAAGGAAGCGAATCCGCGGCTGCGGTGTATCCAGCGCATCAATGACAATGACATCCGGAAGGGGACGGGAGAATTGGATGCGTATCTGGCCTCGTGCAATCGGGCGGCTGATCACACGGTCTTTGTATCCGGATGGTTGCGCGACTACCACGCCGCCCGGTGGTTTGATCCGGCGCGGCCGCACAGTGTGATTTATAACGGGGCGGATCCCGCTGTGTTTCATCCGCTGGGGACGTCGGCTTGGAAACCCGGGGAGACGCTGCGGGTGGTGACGCACCATTGGTCCGACAATCCGGCGAAGGGATTTGATTTCTATGCGCGTCTGGACGAGGCAATTGCGTCCGGGCTTTTGCGTGGCGTTGAGCTTTGGGTGATTGGTCGATGGCCAGCCGGAATCGTCTGGCGAACGGCGCGCACCTTTCCGGCCTGTGCGGGACATGATTTGGCCTCGCTGCTCCGGCAGTGTCACGTCGGAGTGACCGCCTCGAAGTATGAGCCCGGTGCCATGCATCCGGTCGAGGCCATGCAATGCGGGTTGCCGTTGATCTACACGCCCGATACCGGCGGAACGGTGGAGCTGGGAAAACAATTTGGCGTTGAAGCCGCGGAAGACGACCCCGCATCGGCGTTCGACGAAATGCGCGAACGGTATCACGAGCTTCGGGCGCGGGTTCTTCGCGAGGCACCGTCCGGGGATCTGATGGTGCTTTCCTACCGCCGGTTGGTGCAGGAACTTTTGTGCGCGCGATGAAAAAGGCCGTTCATTTTTTTGGAGGTCAGGCGAATGGCTGGGCGCTCGACGAGGATCTGGCGCGCGCCCGTGAGGCCGTGGGAGATCGCGTGAAGGCGACTTCCTTTGCGGCTGCGGAGATCATCCATTCTGCTTGGTGGCCGCCACTCGTCCGGCTGGGACAGGGGCCGTTTCGTGGCAAGAAGCTGGTCTGTTTTGCGGACAATCCTCCCGCGCTCTACCTGACGCAACCCGGCTTCGAGTCGGCGGCAGAAATGGTGGATCTGTGGATCGCGCGTTCCAGTGAGGCCACAGCCCAGTTTCAGGAACTCGGTCTTCCGGTGAAGACGGCGCCTTACACGGCCAATGATCGGATTTTCTTTCCGTTGGACGACCCGGCGCGGCGGCAGATCCGCTCCCGTTTGGGATTGGACGACGGAGACTTCGTTGTTGGGAATTTTCATCGCGACTCGCTCGCCCGCGATGTGAGCCGGCCGAAAGCGCAAAAGGGGCCGGATATCCTGCTGGACGTTTTTCGCACGGCGCGCCGGGAGATTCCGAACTTGAAAGTCCTCCTCGCGGGTCCCCGGAGACACTGGCTCCGACAGGCGTTGGAGCGCGAGGACATTCCGTGCGTTTTTCATGGGAGTAAGTTGGCCGGGGACGACTTTGATGTGAACACCCTGGCGCGGGAGGAACTGAATCGTCTTTATGCCGCGTTGGATGCGGTGGTGATCTCGTCGCGTTGGGAGGGCGGACCGTATGCGGTCCTGGAAGCGCTCCTTGCCCGACGTCCCGTGATCAGTACGAAAGTTGGGATGGCCGCGGATCTTCTGCCCGGCTGGATCTATGCCGATTTCGACGGGGCTGCGGGGTTGCTAAGGAAGATCGCGGAGGGGCGGGCGGATTTCTCGGAAAGGTTTGAAGCGGCTCAAACAAACTACGCACCCGAAGTTCTGGGAAAGTGCCTTGTCGAAGCTTATGAGACGGTGAGTTCCCGTCCACCAAGCCCTGGCGAAATGGCTCTGGCCGAAGCGCGACGGTGGGTGGCTCGCCTCGGGTTCGTCGGGGAAAAACCCGTGTGCGAGTCGGTGGCGAAGATCATGCAGAACGTTCGCGATGGACGCTCGGACGGACGTGCCGTGACGGACAAAGCGCTCGAAATCGCAGCCGCAGAAAAAGCGCTCGCATGAGTCTTTTGCAAATCATTCCCTGGCCGTTGCGGGAGGCCGTTCACCGGGTGCTTGAGATTCCGGCGAGACGTCGGACAGCAGGCCGGCGTGGCGATTTGAGGCGGGCGGGTTTTGAGGATGTTCGACTGGGTTTCGGCGGGGTGCTGGACGATGGACGTCCGATTCATGGCGGTGCCGTAAAGCTCCTTCCGTTGCGGGACGCCTTCGGAGCGGATGGACCGGCGATCAACGTGCTCTACGCCGTGAGCAGCAGTCAGCCGCAGTTTGCGGAGGATCTGGTCCGGACCTGTCGCGGTCTGGGGATCCGGTTTGTGTGGAATCAGAATGGCGTCGGCTATCCGGCGTGGGCCGGGGCGGAGAGCGAGCGTTACAACCGGCCGATGCGCCGGCTGCGCGCGATGGCGGATTTTGTGGTTTACCAAAGCGAATTCTGTCGCGTCTCGGCCAGGCGGTTTTTGGGACCTTGTGACATTCCGTCGGTGACGTTGTTTAATCCGGTTGATACCGTGCAATTTTCCCCGGCGGGACCACGGGAGGACGGGCCTCTGCGGCTTTTGGCGGCGGGAACGCATGGAACGCGGGATCGGGTGATGCCCGTGTTGGAGGCGCTCGAAACTTTGCGTCGCGGAGGTCTCGATGTGTGCCTGACCGTAGCCGGTGAATTTCGGTGGCCCGATGCGGAGCGGGACTTTGCGAAAGAAGTCCGGCGTCGGAATGTGGTCGAGTTTGTGACGCGGAAAGGCCGCTTTTCCCACCGCGAAGCTGCGGCGTTGTATCAAGCGCATGATGTGCTGATCCACCCGAAACACATGGACCCGTGCCCGACCGTGGTCATCGAAGCAATGGCGTGCGGCCTGCCGGTTGTTGGATCGCGCTCCGGTGGGATGCCTGAAATGGTTCCGGAATCCTGCGGACGACTGATTCCGGCTCCGGAGGATTGGGACGAGCGGCAGGTCCTGAGTGGTTCGGATCTGGCGGCGGCGGTTCTTGACGTGGCCGGTCGGCGCGCAGAAATGGCGTTGGATGCGAGGGCTCATGTGGTCTCGAATTTTGAGCTCCAGCCATGGGTGGATGCGCACGGGAAAATTTTTCGCGGGCTTCTCCCATGAGCAAAGCGCCGTCCCTGACCGTGTTGATGACGGTGTTCAATGGTGGGCCGTTTTTGCCTGCGGCGGTGCGAAGTATCCTGGCGCAGACATTTCAAGATTTTGAGTTTCTGATTGTCGATGATGGATCGACGGATGGAAGCGTCGAGGTGCTGAAAACCTTCGCCGGACGCGACCCGCGCATCCGGCTGATTGTTCGTGAGAAGAATGCCGGTCAGACGGCCTGTCTGAATCTCGGTCTTCGCGAGGCGCGCGGGCGATGGATCGCGCGGCAGGATGCGGATGATCTTTCGTTGCCCGGCCGCCTGGCCGCGCAGTGGCGGCGGCTGGAGGAACGTCCGGAACTTGTCGTGCTGGGAACGAACGGCTGGATGGTGGACGAGGCGGGTGTGACGCGCGGAGTGATTGTCGTGCCTGCGCGGGGAGTGCGCGCGGCGATGCCGTTTCAGAATCCGTTTATTCATACGGCGGTCGTATTCCGGCGGGAGACTTCGACCGGGGGGTTGGTACAATACGATGAACGGTTTCGAATTTGCCAGGACTGGGAGCTCTGGAGCCGGTTGGCGGAGAGCGGTCCGTGTGAGAATCTAAGCGGCCGATGGGTGGCCTATCGTCATCGGGAGACGTCGCTCTCACGGTCGGCAGCGGCGGCGACGCGTGAGGAATGCGAGCGGATCGCCGCATCGGCCTGGGCGCGGATTTTTCCCAAGGAAGCGGTGCCGGCGGGCGTGCTCGCGGCCTTTCGCGAGGGGCTGCCAAAAGAGCGGGTGCGGGAGTTTTGGCGGACTCATGACGGGCGTGTTTCAGGCGAGGCCGCAGCGGTCCATAATTGGCAGGCGGCGGGCGCTCTGACCCGGGAAAGTCGATCGGAGGCGTTGCGCGCTTTGGGAAGGGCGTTCCGAAATGCGCCCGGCTGGCTGGTCTCGACGCTCGCGATGACGGCGGCGATCCGTCTTGGCTTGGGACCGCGATTTGACGCAGCATCGTCGGAAGGGGATTTGCCATGACCATGACGAGCGATTTTTTCCAGGACTGGCGTGCGAATGTCGGAAATCCGAAGGGCCGGTTTGTGATGGTGTTCTTTCGGCTTTGTTCCTGGCTTCGCGGGCAGCCGTATTGGTGGATCGGTGCGCCGGTTCTTCTGGGTTACGTGCTTTTGGTGCATTGGCTGATGGGGATCGAGCTGGATTATCGGACCAAGGTCGGGCCGGGCCTTGAGCTGCACCATGGGGTGGGATTGGTCGTCCACTGGAAGAGCGTGATCGGGGCCGGGTGTGTGCTTCGACATGGGGTGACCCTCGGGGAGCGAACGTCCGACGGCGCGTGTCCCATTCTGGAGGACGGGGTTTCCGTGGGGGCTCTGGCGATTGTTCTTGGCGGGGTGCGGATCGGAAAAAGCGCCCGGATTGGCGCGGGCGCGGTGGTTTTGACAGATCTGCCCGAAGGGGCTGTTGCCGTGGGAAACCCGGCGCGGGTCGTTCGGATCGAACACGACGTGTGAAGATTCTTTTCCTGTCGAGTCATGCGCATCTTGTGCTGGAGAAAAGCACGACGCGGGTTTCCGGAGGTGCCGAGCTTCAGATTGCGCTTCTGGCGCGCGAGCTGGTCGGCCGCGGGCTCGAGACGGTCATTGCCGCCGGAGATACCGGCCAGCGCGACGGGGTGGTGCATGACGGGGTGAAAATTCGAAACGGCGGGAAGTTTCAGACTGGCGGAATGGTGGATACGGTGCGGGCGCTTCCGCGGGTTTACCAGATCCTTCGCGAGGAGCGGCCGGACTGGGTTTTGCTGCTTGGGTGGACGACGTGGCTGTGGTTTGTGCTGCAAATGCGCCGGGTTCTGGGCTTTCGACTGGGATTCATATGTGGGCTGGATTCCGAGGTGAATGGGGAGTTCCGGCGCGAAAACCCGGTGCGGGGCGCGGCTTTTGAAGCTGCGATGCGGCGGTGTGACATCCGGTTTGCCATGACGGGCGATCAGCGGCGGCTCTTTGAGGCGAATGGGATGACGTGCGCGTTCTACCGGAATCTCGTGCTGCCCCGCGAAAAGCCGCTGACTTTGAAAAAGACGACCGATTTTCTTTGGGTCTCGCGATGCCAGCGTGTGAAGCGTCCGCAGGTGTTTCTCGATCTCGTCGAGCGTCTGCCCGGTGCGAGTTTCCGAATGGTCTGTCCGCGGGAGGATGTCGACCTCTGGGAGTCGGTGCACGCGCGGGCGAAAGGGCTGGCGAATCTGGATTTCGTTGAGCGGGTGCCGTATCATGAGGTGCAGGCTGTCTATGATGCGGCCAAGGTTTTTGTGAACACCTCCGAGTGGGAGGGATGGCCGAACAGCTTTATCCAAGCCGGGTTGGGAGGCACCGCGCTGCTTTCCCTTGCTGTGAACCCCGACCGATTGTTTGAGACGTTTTTGCCCGGTCGCTTCGTCGGCGGGGATTTCGAAAAGCTCGTGTCCGCCGCGCAGGAGATGATTCGTGACGAGTCCGCTCTCTCTGGATTTCAGGCGGGGGCTGCGCGGTTTGTGCGTGAAATGCACGACAATCAGCGGGAGACCCAGGCGTTCCTATCCGGGCTCCGTAACGCGGCTCAGGTGACCTGTGTCAGTTCCGGGTGAGCGAGCAGTTGCAGATTTCCCGAGGTCCGGACATACTCTCCGGCATCTCCGAATTGTGAATAATCAACCCAAGTCCGCTTTCAACTGCCTCCGACATCAATTTTTCGCATGGTTGCTTTGTGTCGGGTTGGTCGTTGGTCTGACTGGTTGCGCGATGGAGACCTTTGCTCCGGAGACAGCTCCGGAGTATGTGATCGTGCGGGACTTTTCTCCGTTCTTCCGGTTGGGGCCGCAGCAGCCGCGTGGACCGGACGAGTCGCTGCGGGTGGATACTCGCGTGAAGCTTCTTCGCCGCGAAATGGGCTACAGTTTGGTGCAGTTGGAGGATTCCCGCACCGGCTATGCTGCCAACGAGGATATGGCGCCGGCCCCGCCGCGGCCCCCAAAACCGCCAGAACCTCCGGTCGCCAACCGACGCAGCGGTCGAACCCCAAGCGGAAGTCCCGCTTACTCCGGCCCTCAGATGAACGACGTTCCTCTTCCGGATCGGGAACTCCCGCCACCGGATCTGAATATCGAGCCTGAAGTCCTCCCCGATCTCGTTCCTCCGCCGTCCGGCGCACCAACCGAGCCGCCGAAATTCCGATATTGAAGAGCATAAAGTGTCGGCCGAAAACCAAAGCGAAATTTTTTTCATTTTTCTCTTGTAACCGGAAAGCCGATTCGTAAACTCCTCCCTCCCGCAAGCCGTCGGGAGGACGCGACAACCACCTCAGCGTGGTTTTTTTAGTCCCCTGATCCAATGGAAGGTTCCAAGGGAATACGCAGAAAATGAAAAAGCACACCACCATCGCCGCTGAAAGCGACCCGTCCCGGGCCGTTGCGATGTGCTGTGCGCACCGAATTTGACTCCATGAGCGCCACCGTTCTCACCGCCGCTGAGGCCCAGAAGGCAAAGATAGATCTGATCACCGATGACACCAAGGGCCGCCAGGCCGTGCATGACGTGGTCGTCGCAATTCAAGCCGCCCGCCGCAGCGGCACCGCCTGCGTCAAAACGAAGGGCGACGTGGCTCTCTCGGGTCGCAAGCCCTGGCGTCAAAAAGGCACCGGTCGTGCCCGCGCCGGATATTTTTCGAGTCCGGTCTGGGTTGGTGGCGGCGTCGCCCACGGGCCGAAGCCCCGCGATTACACGAAGAACACGCCGAAAGCCGTCAAGAAACTCGCTTTCCGCAAAGCGCTCAGCGCCCGAATTTTGGATGGCGACGTCCTCGTTGTCGACCAGTTTGCCGTGGCCGAACCCAAGACCAAACTTTTTGTCTCGCTCCTGAACGAGACGGCCCAGAAAGCCCGCAAAACGCTGGTTGTCTCCACCCAGTTCGACGAAAACACTTTCAAGGCCGCGCGGAACGTTTCCGCCGCCCAGCTCACCCGTGCCGAGGACGTCAACACCGAGCAGCTCCTCGCTTTCGACAAGATCGTCGTCACCAAAGCGGCGCTCGAGAAACTCTCCGAAAGGCTCGCGTCATGAACGAAGTCCACGACCATATCCAAACCGTCATCCTGACCGAGAAGGCCACGCTCCTCTCGGAAAAACTCAACAAGTACGTTTTCCGGGTCAATCCCTCCGCCAACAAGCTTCAGATCAAGCGTGCGATCGAGGTGATCTTCAAGAAGAAGGTTCTCGACGTGAACACTGCCAATTTTGCCGGGAAGAAAAAGCGCGAACGTCGTGCCGATTTCGGCCGCCGCCCGAATTGGAAAAAGGCAATCGTCACACTCAAGGAAGGCGAGAAACTCGACCTCGTCTAAGAATCTAGCAGACCATGGCACTCAAGACTTTCAGACCACTCACGCCCGCGAGCCGCTTCAAGGCGCTTCCCGACTTCGCAGAAGTCACCAAGGACAAGCCCGAGAAAAAGCTGACCGAGCCGCTCAAAAAATCCGGCGGTCGCAACAACCAAGGTCGCTTGACGATGCGCCACCGCGGTGGCGGCCACAAGCGCCGCTATCGAGTGATCGATTTCAAACGCCGCAAGCGCGACGTCATCGCCGAAGTAGTCGGCATCGAATACGATCCCAACCGTTCCGCTCGCATCGCCCTCCTGAAGTACACGGATGGTGAGAAAGCCTACATCCTCGCCCCCGTCGGTCTTTTCGTTGGCGCGAAGATCAGTGCCGGCGAAGGAGCCGAGCCGTCCGTCGGTAACGCTCTCCCGCTCAAGTCCATTCCGCTCGGTGCCACCATTCACAATGTGGAGCTCACCCCGGGTCGCGGCGGTCAGATCATCCGCAGCGCCGGTTCGGTGGCCGTTCTGGCCAACCGCGAAGGAGGTTACGCCCTTGTCAAGCTTGCATCCGGAGAAATCCGTCGAATCAACGAGAATTGCTACGCCACAATCGGCCAGGTCGGAAATACTGATCACATGAATGTCTCGTCGGGCAAAGCCGGCCGCACGCGCTGGCTCGGCCGCCGTCCGCACGTCCGCGGTATGGTCATGAACCCGGTCGACCACCCCATGGGTGGCGGTCAGGGCAAAAGCAAGGGCGGTGGTGGACGCCACCATCCGATGTCCCCGTGGGGCCAACTGGCCAAGGGCTTCAAGACCC
>CAZEYT010000002.1:0-83939 GCA_964516295.1 uncultured Chthoniobacterales bacterium
CGCATGGCCTGCTTGGAAGGCAGGAACTTTACCATTAAGCTATACCCGCGAAAGGTCGGAAAGATTACCGGGACTTTCGGGGCGTGGTCAATGCGAATGTTGGGGTTTCCCAAGGGTGGCTGTGATGTGCGAATGTGGGGGATGGGTGCGATGTTGACCGGCTTGGGAAGTGCTTTCGGGCTGGGTTTTTTGTATTTTGTTGCTGCGATTCCGGCGGGAACGGCGGCCGGGGCACCGGTCTGGCTGGCGGCCGTGGCGGCCTGGCTGGGCTACTCGCTGGGGGCAGCGGTGGTGGCGTTGCCCGGGGCCTCGGTGCGGGATTGGTTGGTTCGTCGGCTTCGCATGCCGGCGGGTCCGAAACCGGGAGGAATGGTGGCGAGAGTCTGGGATCGGGCCGGAGTCTTCGGGCTTGGTCTCGCGGCTCCCGTAACGGTGGGCCCGCAGGCAGGAGCCGCGCTGGCGTTGGCGCTGGGATCACAACCAATTGTTGTTTGGGCCGCGCTCTCGGCAGGGGTGATACCATGGTGCGTGCTGTCCGCCGTTCTGACTGCCTCCGGGGCGCAACTGTTTCGTTGATCGGGGCGCGATTCTTCATTTGCCATGGGGTTCCCGAGGCCCTTATCTTCTTCACGATGTTAAACGTCCGTCTCGGTTCTCCCTTTTGTTGGCTGGCGTTTGCCGTTCTTGGTTTTTGCCACTTGGCTTCTGTTCATGCCCAGACGGCGGATGGACGGGCCGTGCAGGAAAAGCCAGGCTTTGCCTTGGTGAAGCCGCAACCGTGGTCGCGGGATGATCAGGCGACCGTGATGGAATTTCTGGCGTTCACCGACCGTTCGGTGAAGACGAGTCCCGGGGCGGGATATTTTGAGTTTCGCACGAGCCAACGGCCGGCTATGCAGATTCCGGCGGCTCGGGTGGTGCGCTTGGTGGTTTTTCCGGAGATTCCGAAGGAGCTCATCACGGCCGAACAGCGTGCGGAGTTGACGAAGATCATTCAGGACCTCGAGGAAATCTCGAAGCGGTATCCATCCACCGCCCGGGTTCTGAAACCCTCGATCGAGCAACTCCGGGCGGAGGAGGAGAAATACGATGGGGGGTTTGTGAAGGAGGAGGGGCAGTGGGTCGCACGGGCGGCGTATTTCAAGCGCAAGGCTGCCTCGTTGGTGGAACTTGCACGCGGGGACATCGATGCTGCGCCGGACATCAAGGATTTCGACCTTTCTTTGAACCAATACTACCGCGGTCTGCGGGATCTGGCGGGCAAGGAATCTTCCTTTCGGCCGCTGGCGGAAGGGGTCCGTGTTTACTATGAGTCCAAGCTGCGGGGCATCAAACGGGATGGCTTGTTGAAAAGCCTTGCGGCTCCGGGGGTGACGGACGCGCAGGCGGAGGCCTTGGTGACGCAACTGCGCGGACTCCAGCCAACCGAAGATGCCAAGGCGGCCTTGTTTTTGACGCAGTGGGACACGGCCAAGGCGAAAGCCGGCGAACTCACCGCGCAGATCGCGGCCGCACAATTGGCATTTGAGGCGACGATGCCGACAGATCCGAACGAGGCTGTGACGATTCCGGAAGCGGTCGTCGCCCAAGTGCGACAGGTCGGGACCGCCGTGCAGCAATACCGCGCAGGAAATCCCCCGACGGCCATCAAGGTTCCGGTGGTGGTCTCCGACGCGATGGGTGCGATGATTGAAATCCTGCCGAAGATCCAGAAGGAAATTTCCGAGCGCAAGTATCTCGACGCCAAGTCCCGACTCGACACTGTCGTGCGAAACGTCTCGCAGATCGGCCCGAAATCCACCGCAGTCGTCTCCGCGATGCAAAAGCAGGCGACGGTGGAGATTGAGAAATTCGTCCGCCTTCGTGACGAGGCGAAGATGCTGGCGGACGCGGACAAGATCGAGGAAGCGATCAAAAAGTACGAAGAGGCGTTCGCGGTCGTGCCCGAGGCGGATATCGCGAAGCAGATCGAGGCCCTCAAGAAGCAGTAGCCGGACCGTGCCCCGGTCTGGTAAGGATGCGCGGAGTCATGGAGATTCCCGATCAATGCCGGATCTCGTCGGAGGTTCGGGTCATGTATTTTGACACGGACGCGGGCGGGGTGGTCCACAATATCGTTTACCTGCGCTTTATCGAAACGGCGCGTACGCTGCTCGCCATGCAGATGGGGATGAGTTTCGAGGAAATCGAGCGGACCGGGGTGCATCCCGTGGTGACGCGGACGGAGATCGATTACAAACGCCCGGCAAAGTTGGGGGATCTGCTCCGGGTGGACGGTCGGCTGGTCGAGTGGAGTGGCATTCGGTTTTGGGTCGAGTTTGAGGTGGTCCGCCCGGCCGACGGCACGCTCTTGGTCAAGTGTCGGCAGGCCCTGGCGCTGGTTCAGATGCCCGAAGGGCGGCCGGTTCGTCTTCCTTCCGGGTTTCCTTCCACGCTGGCGCTCCAAGCGTGAGCAACGGGCTCCGCTCTCCGTTTTTGTGGCTCGGTCTCGTCGCTCTGGCTCTCACGCTCGGGACAGCGGGGTGGGGGGACCTTTACAATGAGACGGATGGTCAGTATTCCGGCGCCGCGCGGGTGATGGCCGAGGGCGGGTCGTGGCTGGTCCCGGAAAACAACGGCGTTCCGCGGCTCGTCAAGCCACCGCTTCTGTATTGGATGATGGCCGGCGCGATGTGCGTCGCGGGCGTGTCCGAATTTGCCGCCCGTATGCCCAATGCGCTTGCTGTGACGGCGTGGGTTTTGCTGACGGCATGGATCGTTTCGCGTGCGGTGGGACGCCGGGTGGGAATCCTCGCGGGGTTGGTATTGTTGACGGCGATGGGGACGTTCACCCTGGGGCGGATTATCATGCCCGAGCCGCTGTTTTCGGCATTCATCCTTGGGGCCTTGGTCTGCGTGGTGGAGGCCACCAGCCGGCCTGCGACCGCGAGGTGGTGGGCTGTCGGTTTCTGGGCGTCGGCTGCGCTGGCGTGTCTTACCAAAGGACCGCACGGACTCCTGTATCCCCTGGCAGCGGCAGGCATCGCGGCCTGGATCGTGCCGGCTCTGCGACCGGCTTTTCGGGCGCTGTTTCATTGGTCCGGCGCATTGGTTTTCGCACTTCTGGTGCTGCCGTGGTATGTGGCACTGGAGCTGCGGTTTCCGGGATTTTTGCGGGAGACGTTTGTGGTGGAGATGCTCGGGCACGTGAAGGGTAGCGAGGCTCCCGCGACGAGCTATACCAACGTGCCCCGCTGGCAGTTTCTGCTTTTGCATGCGGCGTGGTTTCTGCCGTGGACGCTGGTGGTTTTGCCATCCTTGGTCCGTCGATGGAAATGGCGCGAACCGGGTCCGGGCGGGGCGGTCCTGCTCGGATTGGCGGCTGTCGTCGGCATATCGGTGCTGCTGGCGGGTCAGCGTCAGGATTACTATGCCATGGCGATGTGGCCGACCGTGGCGGCTGGCATGGCCTGGGTCCTCGGGAACGGTCGTCCGCGGGCCGGGTTTTTGCTCGCGGCGGGTGTGCTTCTGGCAGCCGGGTTGGTAGCGCTGGTTGTTCCACTCGGCGTTCCGGTCGAAACCGGCGGCGTTGCCGAACGTTCCACCGCGTGGAGAACACTCGGTGGGTTCGGGCCGGAAGTCTGGAGCGATCTTCGAGCCGGTGGGTTGGTGGTTCTTTTCACGGCCGGTCTTCTTTTCGTCGGAGCGGCCGCCATGAGGGGGCGCTGGTCGTTCGCCTGCGCGGTGGCGGCGGCGGCGGTGCTTGATCTCGGTGCCGTCTGGGGCACAGCGCGCGTGGCGCCCTATTTTTCTCTTGCGGCTGTGGTGCCTGAAATCGAACGGTCGGCGCCGGAGGATGTGACGGTCGTTTTTGAGGGCGGGGCCGATACGGCCAGCAGTCTGTATTTTTACGGAGATCGACGGGTTTACCTGCTTGGCGACGTGCCGCGCGGTTGGGAGGCGGTGGCTGTCAATGACGATGGGCTTCGCAAATCATGGACCGCCGGGCGGGCGGTGGCCTTGGTTACGGAGGAATCGCGACTTGGGCATTGGACTGCGGTTCTCGGTGGGCCCCTCGTTCCGGCAGCGCGGTCGGGCACGCAGGTCTTGATTCGCAATTATTGATTTCGCGGCAGGCGGGGATCGTGTTTACTCGGCGGGCTTATGGAAAACGTGATCATTGTGGGCACTGGCTGTGCCGGACTGACGGCGGCGATTTACACAGCCCGTGCCAATCTTTCTCCTCTCGTGCTGGAAGGGCGTCTGCCCGGCGGGCAGTTGACGACCACAACGGCGGTCGAGAATTTTCCCGGTTTCCCGGATGGTGTCGACGGTCCGGAGCTGATCCAAAGAATGCACCAGCAGGCGGAGAAATTTGGTTCACGGTTTCAGTATGGCATCGTCGAGGAATTTCAACCGGGCACCCCGCACCGGCTTAAGGTGGATGGCGTGTGGGTCGAAACGAAAGCGGTCATCATCGCCAGCGGTGCTTCGCCGCGATATCTCGGCATCGAAAATGAGAAAACGTTGATCGGTCACGGGCTGACTTCCTGCGCGACGTGTGACGGGGCTTTTTATCGCAACGTGCCGGTCTGCGTGGTCGGTGGAGGAGACTCGGCTTGCGAAGAAGCCACGTTTCTGACGCGGTTCGCGTCTCAAGTTTACCTTATCCACCGGCGGGACTCGCTCCGCGCTTCGAAGATCATGGCCGATCGCGCCCTGGCAAATCCGAAAGTGACGCCGGTGTGGAACTCCGCGGTGACAGCGTATCTGACCGATGAGGCCGGCGAGGTCCGCGGCGTTCGGCTTCAGAATACGCTCGATGGAACCGAGTCCGAATTGGAGGTAAAATGTGTTTTCGTCGCCATCGGTCACGAACCGAACACCGCAGCCTTCCGGGGGATTCTGGACACCGACGAAAATGGCTATCTGGTGCAGAAGCACGGCACGGCGACGAATGTGGACGGAGTTTTTGCCGCCGGGGACGTGGCGGATCATGTTTACCGACAGGCGATCACAGCAGCCGGGCAGGGATGCGCGGCGGCCATTGACGCCGAGCGATGGCTCGCGTCCGGAGAATAGATTGAAGGTCTGCGATCTCACGCAGTTTTACTCGCCCGTCAGCGGAGGGGTTCGCCGCTACATCGAGCAAAAGTCCGCTTACATCCGGGCCCACCGTCCCGGGGAGCAGCATGTGATCATCGTCCCGGGTGAGACAACCGGGATGACCGATGACGACACGGTGCGCACCTACACAATTGCGTCCCCATTGATCTCGCGGACGTCGCGGTATCGTGCGCTGACCAAACTTCATTTAATCGAAGAAGCTCTCGAGCGCGAGCGGCCGGATCTGATTGAATCCGGCGACCCGTATCAGGTGGCATGGAAGGCCATTGCCTCCGGTCGGGGACTCGATATTCCGGTGGTGGGATTTTACCACTCCCACTTCCCGGAAGCCTATATCCGGAGCGTGGCGAAATTCATGGGCCCGGTCGCCGTGTCGATCACGGACGACATTTGTCGGCGCTATGTCAAAGCGCTCTACAATCACTTCGAGCGAACCTTTGTGCCGAGCCCGATCCTTGCACGCACTCTGGGATCGTGGGGCGTCGAGCGCGTGATGACGGTGGATCTTGGTGTGGACGCCGACGTTTTCGTGCCCGAGCCGGACGACGGCCAGGCCACGCGGAAACGGCTGGGGATTCCGGAGGATGTGCGGGTCCTCCTTTATGTCGGACGGCTCGCTCCTGAAAAAAATTTGCGGACGTTGCTGGAGGCGTTTGACCTTCTGCACGGGCATTCGCCCGGGAAATATCATCTTCTCTGTGTTGGCGACGGAACGCTGCGTCCGGCGTTGACCGAATTGCAAAGCCGGACCGGGGCGGTGACTTGGACGCCTTATTGTTCCGATCCCCACGAACTTGCAGCGGTCTATCGCAGCGCACATGTTTTTGTGCATCCGGGGGTGCAGGAAACGTTCGGTCTGGTTACGCTGGAGAGTCAGGCCAGCGGAACGTGCGTGGTGGGGATTCGCGGGAGCTACATGGACCGGATTATTTTTTCCGATCAGAAGCACTGGGCGCGCGAAAACACACCTGAAGCCCTCTCCGAGGCGGTGGAGGATGTATTCAAGATGGACCTGCGCCGGGCTGGGGTGGAGGCCAGCCACCAAGCCCGCTCGCGGTATGCATGGCGGACGATTTTTGACCGGCTCTTCGTCGCGTATGACGAGGTGACCCGATCCTACAGTCGGTAATCGCCCGCTGGAGTTTGCTTGGGAGCCGTGCCATAGTCCCGGCGATGAAAACGCTTTTGTCGGTCCTCGTCATTCTGGTCGCCGTGCTCATGCCGGCGTCCGCCGATTTGCTCAAGGAAGTGCCGGCGTCCGAGATGCCGAATCTGACCAAGGGCGAGACGGTGGTGAAGAGCCGGGAAGTTCCGGGAGCTCCCTGGCCGGAGTTGAGTCTCTATCGCATTGTGAATGCCCCGCCGGATGTTGTGGCGGACCTTTTTACCGATTATGCGGCGGCTCCGTCCTATTCGCCCGGCATGCTGGCTGCGGAGGTCATCGCGAAAAATCCGGACGGCACGAAGGACGTTCGTTACACCGTCAAGATGCCGATCCTCCAAAAGACGAGCTATGTCGTCCGGAATACCTATGAAAAAAATGGCAGCGCGTTCACCGTGAGCTGGACGTTGTTGAAGTCCGCAATGGCCAAGAGCAGCGACGGATCGCTCCGGATCGAGCCGTACTCCGACGGGCGAACGATTCTCTGTTACAAGAACCTTCTCGTTCCCGTGACGAACCTCGTGGCCGGCTTGAAAAACCAGGCGCTGGATGAGGCGAAGGGCACCGTGCTGGCGCTCGCCACGGAGTCCGAACGGCGGGCAAAAGCGGCCGCGAACTGAGCGACCGGAAATCGCGGCTCGCCCTCGCCGCCGGGGACCGGGTAGGGTCTGCGAGATGAAATCCCGGGCATTTGCAGAGGCGAGGGTAATCCTCGCCGTTTTGGCCGCCGCATGGCTGGTTGCGGTTCTTGCGTGGCCGTGGCTCTCGCTGCCGGTGGCGGTGATGCTTCTTTTTACGATTTGGTTTTTCCGCGATCCCGAGCGCCAGCCGCCTCTCGGGGAAAACATCGCGGTGGCTCCCGCCGACGGCGTTGTCACCCATGTCGATGAAGTGGACGAAACGGAGTTTCTGAAAACTCGCTGCCGGCGGATCAGCATTTTTCTGTCGGTTTTCGATGTGCATGTGAATCGTGCTCCACTCGCGGGCGAGGTGACCCATTCCGAGCCCAAGCCGGGAAAATTTCTCGATGCGCGGGATCCGAATTCCTCGCTGTGGAATGTGAGCCGGACATGGGTCTTTGCCGGTCCGGTGGCGACGGTTCTTGTCCGACAGATCACCGGAGCCATCGCGCGACGGATCTGTCCGTGGGCGATGGTCGGTGACTGGCTTGAGCGCGGCGAGCGGTTTGGAATGATCCGCTTTGGTTCGCGGACCGATCTTCTCCTCCCGATGGATGCGGAGATTCTCATTACGAAGGGCACCCGGGTCCGCGGCGGCGAGACCGCCGTGGCCAAGCTTCCCCCGGTGTCATGAGCGAACCAAAAATCTACCTCCTGCCGAATCTGATGACGGCGGGAAATCTATTCTGCGGCTTTGCGGCCGTGCTTCGTATCATTGAGGCGTCCCTGCTTGTTTCGCACGGTCAGTCGGCTGGGACGCTTTACCATGAGGCGATCGCTTTCATCCTTGGTGCGTGTGTGTTTGATCTTTTGGACGGACGCCTTGCGCGGCTTGGAGGGCATGAAAGCCCGTTTGGCCGCGAGTTCGACTCGCTGGCGGATATCGTCTCCTTCGGGATCGCTCCCGCACTGCTGGTCCACCAAATCGTGCTGCGCGATTTTCAGGGGACCGGATGGTTGATTGCGTTTTTCTTTCTTTTGTGTGGCGCTCTTCGGCTCGCCCGCTTCAATTGCACCGCCCAAGCCGCGGGGGACAAGCCCGAGAAGGATTTTCAGGGATTCCCGATCCCCGCCGCGGCCGGTCTCATTGCCTCGCTTACGCTGTTTATGCTCTGGATGCAGGACGACGACCGCAACATCGGACCGTGGAAATTCGGCCTGCCGGTTCTGCTGTTGTTTCTCTCGTTCATGATGTTCAGCCATGTGAAGTATCCGAGTTTCAAAGGGCTGAATTGGCGGACGCAGCGCTCGCTGTCGGCATTTCTGGGGCTCATCGCGTTGCTGGCGTTCACGGCGATGAATTATCGTTGGATGCCGGCCGTTCTCTTTGTGTCGTTCCTGATCTATGGATTCGTGCGGCCGTTCATTTCCAAGGCCCTGCGCCGCGAGATCGAGGCGGATCCGCCCGATGATGCCGCCGAGCCGCCGGTTTCTTCCTGACCGCGGAGGCCGGTGTTTTCTTGCTTTTCCCCGGCCGCGAATCCATTCACGTTTTACATTTTCGCAGTAAATCATCATGGCCAAACCACAAACCATCCTGCTCGTTGACCGGGAGACCGACTTCCTTGAGTGGGCTCAGAACCAACTGAAAAGCCCGCAGGCGCGCGTGCTCCTCGAGACGTCCGCGGATGCGGCCTACAAGACTTTCTGCATGGAAGAGCCGGAACTCGTGCTTGCGGAGATGAACTTGCACCCGTTCACCGGGTTGGAGTTGCTGGCCCGCATTCGCAAGCATTCGCCGAATGCCATGGTCATCGTGACCAGTGCCTTCGGGACGACCCAGTCCGTCATTGAGGCGATGAAAATGGGGGCTTTCGATTTTGTCCGGAAAGAACAGTTGCCGTTCAACCTGAAGGTTGTGGTGGATTCCGCGCTGAAGGCCTCGGCGGAACTTCGGAGCGCCAGTGCCTTCAAGCCCCAGCTCACGGTCGAGCAGCATCGCGAGGACATCGTCGGTCGCTCGGATGCGATGCAGCAGGTTTTCAAAATGATCGGCCGCGTCTCCGGCAGCGAGGCTCCGGTGATGGTTACGGGCGAGAGCGGCTCGGGCAAGGAACTGGTCGCGCGGGCGATCCACAACTACAGCGCGCGGAGTCATAAAAATTTCCTGGCGATCAACTGCGCGGCCATCCCGGACAACTTGCTGGAGAGCGAGCTTTTCGGTCATGAGAAGGGGTCTTTCACCGGGGCGCACAGTCAGCGCATCGGTCGCTTCGAGCAGTGCGACGAGGGGACGCTTTTTCTGGACGAGATCGGAGAAATGCCGCTCCAAGTGCAGAGCAAAATCCTCCGTGTGCTTCAGGAAGGAGAATTTTCGCGCGTGGGGGGGAATCAGACCCTTCGCACGGATGTCCGAATTATCTGTGCGACGAACAAGAACCTCGAAGAAGAGGTATCGCGCCGCCTGTTTCGTGAGGATCTTTTTTACCGCCTCAACGTCGTGCGCATTCACCTCCCGCCGCTCCGCCAGCGGTCGGAGGATATCACACTCCTCGCGGAATACTTTTTGCAGAAGATCGCGAACCAGAAGCACCGTCCCGCCTTGAAGCTCTCGGAGGAGGCGATCCGGGTTCTGGAAGCCTATCCCTGGCCTGGCAACGTGCGCGAGCTGGAGAACACGATGCAGCGGGCCTCGGTGCTCGCGACCGCCGACGTTTTGTTGCCGAAGGACATCCCGCTCGGGCAGGCGGCGGATGTGGTCGGAGCTTCCGAGCGTCCGGTTCTTTCGCTCGACGACGCCTTTGCGACACTTTTGAACCATGCAGGAGATGAGCCGCTTTTGCCTTGGGTCGAAAAGGAACTCGCCGGCCATGCGCTTCGGCGAAGTGAGAACGACCCGGCGGCCGCCGCGCGACTTTTGGGTGTGACGCGGGCGGCTCTTAAAAAACTCATCGACCGCGCCGCTTCAACCGAAACCGTGTGAAGACCTGGCGGTTCACCGCAGGGGCGCTTGTGCCCGAGACGTCGCTTCCACTGGAAGACCGCAGTTTCCGCTACGGCATGAGTTTTTTCGAGACCGTGGCGATTCATTCCCGGCGGGCGCTTTTCTTGGAGGAGCACCTCGCCCGGCTGGTTATGGCGGCACAGAGCGTGGGGGCTGCTTTGGACGCTCCGCTGCTGGCGACGGTCTTGCACGAATGGGTTCCGACATTGCCCGACGGCGTGGTTCGTCTTTATCTCACAGCCGGGTCCGGGGCTCCGGGCGATCCTTTTGATGGCGCGATCTATGTGCTCTTCGAAGAATGCGAGACCGGCACGATGTTTTCGCCGCTTCGGGTGCGGAGTTCAAACGCGGTCTATTCGCCGTTACCCGGCGGATGGAAGACGGGAAATTACTGGCAGAATATTTCGTCTCTTGCTGGAGCCCGCGGCAACGGATGCGACGAAGCACTCGTCTTCAATGCCATGGGTGCTTTGGTTTCTGCCTCGATGGCAAATGTCTTTCTGCGTCGCGAGGGAAGATGGGTCACTCCGCCACTTGCTTCCGGTGCGCGGGACGGCGTCGTGCGCGCCTGGGTGCGGGACGTGCTGGGAGCCGCCCAGGAACTTCTCTCTGCCGATGATGTGGCGGCTTGCTCGGCGTGTTTTCTCACAAACAGCCGGGTTGGAATTCGTCCGGTGTCCGAGTTGGACGGGCGGCCTTTGGAGTTGGACGTCTCGGTGCGCGATCTTTACCTGAGCAATGTCCTCGGGCGTTAAGGCGGTTTTCGAGCGGTTTCGCCCACTCCTCGACGCCGGTAGCAATTTGCTGGCGGATGTCACGGAGGCGGCCCAGCCGTTCGTTGCGGCCCTTGTTCTGGAGAAAAACCCCGGCCGCGCCTGGGTGGTCTGCCCGGACGTCAAACGGCAGGAGGATTTTGCGGCGGAGCTTTCTGCATGGTGTCCGCGGGTCCGGCTTTTTCCCGAATTGGAACTGCCGGCCGGCGATGCGCTGCCGGACCCCGAGACGGCGAGCGAACGGCTCGAGCTTCTGCGCACGTTGGCCGGTGGTCGCGGGGATGAAGTTGTGGTGATTCATGCCGGACAGTGGGATTCGCCCGTCCCGGCAAAATCCGCGCTGGTTCGCGGTCTCATCGCATTGAACAAAGGCGACCGCGTCGAGATCGCCGACCTCACGGAGAAGTTGGTCGCGGCCGGGTACGAACAGGTGGCGCAAGTGACCGGACGGGGGCAGTTTGCGCGACGCGGTGGGATTTTGGACGTCTTCTCGTGGCAGGCCCCGCGACCGGTGCGGGCGGAGTGGTTTGACGTCGAGTTGGAATCGCTCCGGGAGTTCGATGTGGACACGCAGAGTTCTATCGGGGAGATCGCCGGCTGTGAGATCCTCGCCGGACGCGTCTCGGCCGATGGGGCGGTGCTGCGGGACTTTTTGGCGGCTCGCGATCTGGTGCTGACGATTGATCCGGAGGAATCCGAGTGGACCGGTCGGGTGATTACCTCGGCGCCGGGCGAGGGGAGTGTTGCTTTTTTTCCACCACCGTTTGCCGAACTCGGGGCGGGTGATCTCGTTTTGGACGCGGTGAAACGCGAGCGGTTTGTTGAGCAGCTTCGCGAGTGGGAGGCCGACGGATGGAAACTGGCCTTTGCGTACGGCAATGAGGGCGAGGGCGAGCGGTTTCGCGAGTTGGCGGCGGATTTTCATTTTGATCCGGCGAGTCTGGATTTTCTCGAATTGCCGGTGGCACGGGGGTTCGTTTGCCCCGATGCGAAGACGGCGCTGCTGGCCGATGCCGAGATTTTCGGCCGGGCGGCGAGTCAGCGCGCGCGTCGGGCCGCCCTCCGGCGGGAGCGGTTTCGCTCGGGCCGGGCGGCGATGGATTTCTCGGAGTTCGAGGAAGGCGACTTGGTCGTTCACTTGGAGAACGGCATCGGCCGCTACCTCGGTATGCAAAAGGAACCCGGCGGAGATCGCGATGTGCTCGCGCTGGAATTCGCCCACGATGCCCGGCTGTATGTTCCCCTCGACCAAGCGTGGCAGGTTGCCCGCTATGTCGGCCTCGGTCGAAAAAATCCCGACCTCTCAGAACTCGGCGACGACCGCTGGCAGCGGGCCAAGGACAAAGCGCGCAAGGGGATCTTCGAATACGCCACGCGGATGCTCAAGGTGCAGGCCGAACGGGACACCGGAAAAGGGTTCGCGTTCCCGCCCGACTCACGCTGGCAGCAGGAATTCGAGGATTCTTTTCTCTACACAGAGACCGATGACCAACTCCGCGCCATTTCCGAGACCAAGGCCGACATGGAAGGCGAGCGTGCGATGGACCGGCTCATCTGCGGAGACGTGGGATTCGGGAAAACCGAGGTCGCCATCCGCGCGGCGTTCAAAGCCGTGACAGGCGGACGCCAGGCGGCGTTCATTGCTCCGACGACTGTGCTCGCGCAGCAGCATTTTCAAAACCTCCGCGAGCGTATGAGTGACTACCCGGTCACGATCGAGCTTTTGAGCCGCTACCGGACGGCTGCCGAGCAAAAGCGCGTGGTTGCCGGCCTGGCCGAGGGGAGTGTGGACATCGTGGTCGGGACGCACCGCGTCATCTCAAAAGACGTCCATTTTAAAAAGCTGGGGCTGGTGATTGTTGATGAAGAGCAGCGTTTCGGTGTCAAACACAAGGACGCCCTGAAGGAGAAATTCCGACTCGTCGATGTGCTCACGCTCTCGGCCACGCCGATCCCGAGAACACTCTACCTGGCGCTCATGGGAGCCCGGGATATGTCGCTCATCGAAACCCCGCCACCCAATCGCCAACCGGTCGAGACCGTCGTGTGCGGATACGACGAACGTGTGATCCGCGAGGCCATCCAGCGTGAACTTGTCCGGGGCGGACAGGTTTATTTTTTGCACAACCGGGTCCAGACCATCGAGCGCACGGCGATGCGCATCCGCGAGCTTTGCCCGGGTGCGCGGGTCATTGTGGGACACGGGCAGATGGAAGAACACGAGCTCGAGGGCGTCATGCAGACGTTTGTGTCGGGAAAAGCGGATGTCTTGGTCTCGACGACCATTATCGAAAGCGGCCTGGATATCCCGAATGCCAACACGATCATCATCGACCGCGCCGACCGTTTCGGGCTGGCGGATCTTTATCAGCTGCGCGGGCGGGTCGGGCGTTCGAGTCACAAAGCCCATGCGATCCTTCTTCTCCCGCGCGATCTCATGTCTGTGGGCGCGGCAAGACGGCGCGTGTCGGCAATCAAACAATATTCCGAACTCGGCTCCGGATTCAAAATCGCGATGCGCGATCTGGAGATTCGCGGGGCCGGCAGTCTCCTCGGCACCGCCCAGAGCGGCCATATTGTCGCGGTGGGGTTCGATCTCTACTGCAAGCTCCTAAAGCGGGCCGTCGAAGCGCTGAAGGGAAATCGAACGGGCGGTGGCACGGCCATTCTGCGGCTGGATTTTCTTCGGACCGAGGAAGCCGGCTTCGCCACCACGCCCGATGTGGCCGGAGCCTTCCTCCCGGCGTCCTACATGCCGGATGCCAAAGACCGCATTGAAGCGTATCGCCGGATTGCCGAGGCTCCCACGCGGGCCGATTTGGACTCTCTCGGCTCAGTTTGGCGCGATCGGTTTGGCCCGCTCCCGGATGTGGCAACGAATGCTCTCGTCGCTGCAGCGATCCGCTTGGAGGCCTCGCGCCGGCGCATTGCTTCCGTCGAAGTCCGCGAAGAAAAGCTCATGCTCTCGCGTGGCGGGAGTTATCTGCTCGTGGGCGGGCGGTTTCCCCGCTTGACGGCACCTTCCCCGGATTCTAGGTTGCGCGAAGCTTTGTCCGTCTTGGAAGAAATGCCTTTGAAATGAGATGTCCCGTCCTGTTTTTCGTCCTGCTCGCAAGCCTCACGGTCGCGCTTTTGCCCGCCCGTGCCCAGCAGGCCGAGGTCATTGATGGCATCGCGGCCATCGTCAATAACGACGTCATCACCATTTCTCAGGTTCGGGAACTCATCGGAGCACGGGAGCGTTCTCTCCGCGAACTCTACACCGGAGCCGACCTTGCCGAGAAGGTGAAGGAAATGCGGCTCGCAGCGCTCAAAGACCTGATCGACCGTCAGTTGATCCTCCAAGAATTCCGCAAAATGTCGGAGAAGGGCGCGAGCATCCCCGATTACGTCATTGAGGACCGCGTCCAGCAGATCATTCGCGAGGAATTCGGCGGTGACCGTTCGGCGTTTGTCCGGACGCTCCAAGCCCAAGGATTCACGGTGACCCGGTTCAAGGAAATCGAGCGCGATAAGATCATCGTGCAGGCCATGCGGCAGGCCAAGGTGAATGACAATTTCGTGATCTCTCCGACGCAAATTCAGGCCTATTACAATAAAAACAAAGCCGCTTATTCCCTGCCGGAGCAGATCAAACTGCGAATGATCGTTCTGCGCGATGCGGGTGGTGAAGTCGTGCCGGGCACGGGCAGCAAAGAACAGATTGCCGATGAGATCCGGCAGAAGCTTGTGAGCGGAGCGGAATTTGACCGCATGGCGCAAATGTATTCCGATGACGAGAGCACCCGCGACGCGGGTGGGGACTGGGGTTGGATCGAGCGCGGGACTCTCAATGAGCAACTGACGAGTGTGGCATTTTCGCTTCGTCCGGGACAGGTCAGTCCGGTCGTGCGCATCGGCGACTCCTTTTACATTATGCTCGTCGAGGCCAGGAAAAACGCCTCGATCAAGCCGATTACCGACGTCCGCGAGGAAATCGAGCGCAATCTCATCCAACAGGAACGCATGCGCGCTCAGCAACGTTGGCTGGATACGCTCCGGCAAAAGGCCTACATTAAGATTCTTTCGTAGGTGCGAAGAGTTCGATCGCCTTTCGAATGGCCGGGGCCAACACGCCCAAGCATTCGGCAACAGCCGAGGGACGTCCGGGTAGATTGACGATGAGACAGTGACCTCGTACGCCGGCTGTGGCCCGGCTCAGGATCGAGGTCGGCGCGATGTCGAACGTGCGCATCCGCTGAATTTCTCCAAACCCGGGCAGTTCTTTTTCGATGACTTTGCGGGTTGCTTCCGGAGTGACATCACGCTCCATCGGGCCGGTTCCTCCGGTCGTGATGATCAAGTGACAGCGGTCGTGGTCGGCGAGTTCGGCCAAGGCGCGTGCGATGGAGTCGAGTTCGTCCGGGACGACTCTCCTGAACCACACGGCGTTTGGAAAAAGCGCGGTCACCAAGCGCTCGATCTCCGGTCCGCTCCGGTCGTCATAAATACCCCCACTGGCGCGATCACTGGCGGTCAGGCGTCCGATGCGCATGGGGATTTGTTTTTTTTCACGAGGCATATGCCGTCAATGACCATGGTTTTATCGACCGCCTTCATCATGTCGTAGAGGGTCAGCGCGGCCACGCTGGCAGCCGTGAGGGCTTCCATTTCGACGCCGGTCCGGGCATCGGTGGCAACCGTGGTGGTGATCTTCACGGACGAAGTCGTGACGGCAAGATCGACCTCGACGACATGAAGCGGGAGCGCGTGGCAGAGGGGAATAAGAGACGCCGTCTGCTTTGCCGCCTGAATGCCGGCAAGGCGTGCGGTGGCCAGCACGTCGCCCTTCGGCAGGGCATCGCGCCGAAGGAGACGAATCGTTGACGCCGAACAGTGCAAGGCGGCGGATGCGATGGCGGTACGGCGGACCACCGGCTTGTCGCCGACATCGACCATTTTAACCCGACCGGCTTTGTCGACGTGGGTGAACTTGGCTTTCTTCATAAGGGCATAAAGGGAAAAACGTCTCCTTGGTGCGTCTCGGACGCTGCGGGAATCCGAAGCAGTCCGTTCGCCCGGTGCAAATGACGAAGGTCGGAGGAATCCAACCATGCCAACGCTTCGGCGGTGATCCCTTCCTTGCTCACGGTTCGATAAGCCGGCCACCAAGTGACCCGAGCATCCCGTCGGACGCGAAGGGGGTCCCTTAAACGAACCCCGATAAGTTGAGCGGGTTGCTCGCCGCGAAGTCGGGCGAGGAAACGGCGGACAAACAGGTGAAAACAAACAAAATGCGAAAGCGGATTTCCCGGAAGTCCAAAGGCGACCGTCTTTCCCCGTCGCGCGAGAATCAGTGGTTTTCCCGGGCGGACATTCACCCCGGCTACCAAAACGTCAAAGCCCGCCTGCTCCAGCGCGGCGCGGGTATGGTCACGCGCTCCGACACTCGCTCCTCCGCTGATGACAAGAAGCTCGGGAAGGTCATCCAACTGGGCGACGAGCTCGGCACAATCCTCGGATACATGCACCCGACGAATCCGGTTGCCTCCGCAGGCCGTCAGAAGTGCAGCGATCAACGGACCGTTGGCGTCGCGCACTGTGCCCGGTCGCGGAATGGAACCGGCGGTCACGATTTCGCTGCCGGTTGTGATGTGGACGGCCGAAACCATCGGAGCCACGCAAACGCGGGTGATTCCCAAGCTGGCGAGAAGGCCGATGGAGGCCGGATTCAGTTGTTCACCGGCCGCGAAGATGAGATCGCCGGTTCTCAAGTGCGAGCCGGCCGGGCGGATGTGGCGGGTGTCGGGCTCGATGTTCAAAACGATGAAACCGGCGTTTTCCGTTACGTCCTCGAGGCGGATCACTCCAAAGTGCCCGTCCGGCACAGCGCCGCCGGTGGCAATTCGGATGGCGATGCCCGGTTCGGGAGCGAGCGCTCCGGCGACAATCGACAACCGGGACCCGCATTTTTCGGAAAGGACGACCAAAAAACCATCCATCGCCGAGCGGTGAAACGCTGGAAGATTCTCGGGAGAAATGACGGGTTCCCGGAGAAGGCGCCCCAGCGCCTGATTTAAGGGGATCCATTCTCCGTCCAGCGGGGTCACCAGCCGGTCGATCTCATCCCACACCTCGTCGACGCTCCTCATTGGAGCACCCCAGTTTTCCAGATTGGGACGTCCCGCTTCAGCCGGTCAAGAAAGGACTCCATCATCGCCAACGCTTCCCGACGGTGGGTCGCCGTGATCCGAATGCGAATGGCAGCCTCGCGGACCGGCACATCGCCCAAGCGGTGGATCACTTCTGCGGAATGACAGGGGTGCGCGCTGGCAAGATCGTTCAAGATGCGTTCCATCTCGGAAACCGCCATCGATTCATAGGCTTCATAGCGGAGGCCGCGGATCGTCTCTCCGGCTTCCCGGGCACGGACGAGCCCGGTGAATTCCACGACGGCCCCCGCATTGTCCGTCGGCGCTTCATCGAGGAAGAAGGGCAGGGGATTCCTCTGAAGTGAGACGCGGACGCGCATGGATTCAGCCTCCCGAGACAGGCGGTAAGACGGCGATCTCGTCTCCGGGTTGAAAAAATTCTTCCGGCTCGACATGCCGGCCATTGCGGGCGAGCCGACACGAGGCGCGCAGTGGGGCGATCGCCGGGAAGTGTGCGAGCAGAACCGACCAGACGTCGTCTTCATCCGCCGTTCCCGGGCATGGGATCTCCACCTCGCCCCGCCCGCCTGCCGCGTCACGGACCGTGGCAAAAAACAACAGCCGCCAGGTCATTTTCGAATCGGAACTCTGCACGGCCCCCATAGAAACCCGCGTCCGGCCCCAAACAAGCAGATTTGGCGTCAAAATCGGGGTTGTCAAAGACCCGGGGAAACCTACCTTGGCCCCATGTTTCGATCGATTCTCGCGGCTTTGGCTCTCGCCGCGCTGTCCCCGCTGGCCGCTGCTCCCGTGGCGCAGAGCCTTGTCCGTATCGAGGCCACCTCGCAGGAACCGAACTATCGCCTGCCGTGGAATCCGGGCGAAGTTTCCGGCGTCGTCGGTGCGGGGTTCATCATTGCCGGAAACCGCATTATCACGAACGCCCACGTTGTCAGCAATTCCCGCTTCCTCACGGTCTCGAAGGAGGGCGATCCAAACCCCTATCCGGCCCGCGTTCTTCATGTTGCCCATGATTGTGATCTCGCGTTACTCACGGTTGATGATCCGGGCTTTTTCCGCGGCACGGCAGCTCTTGAATTCGGCGGGATTCCGGAGATCGAATCCACTGTTTCCGTTTACGGATACCCCATCGGTGGAGCCCGCCTGTCGGTCACGCGTGGCATTGTGTCGCGAATCGATTTTCAGCCTTACTCGCATTCTGGCATGGATGCCCACCTCACCATTCAAATCGATGCCGCGATCAACCCCGGCAACAGCGGCGGACCGGTTTTGCAGAACGGCAAAGTCGTCGGAGTGGCCTTTCAGGGCTTCAGCGGGGATGTCGCGCAGAATGTCGGCTATATGATCCCGACGCCGGTTGTGCGGCGATTCCTGCGCGACGTGGAGGATGGGAAATATGACCGCTACGTTGACCTGGCCCTCAGCTATCACAGCCTCTTCAACCCGGCGGCTCGGAAGGCGCTCGGTGTCACGGAGGACGACCGCGGCGTTCTTGTCGGGACGGTCTATGGCGGCGGGTCATCGGAGGGAATCGTCAAGCCGGGCGATGTCCTTCTCGAGATCGACGGGCTGCCGATAGCGAGTGATGGCACGATCGAGATGGATGGAAAATCGGTCGAGCTGGCGGAAGTCGTCGAGCGGAAATTCAAAGGAGACAGCGTCAAACTCAAGGCGCTCCGCGATGGAAAGGTCATCGACCTCGTCGTGCCGCTGACCCAGCCGTGGCCCTTTACGCTGCACAGCAATGCCTATGACGAAAAACCGCGCTTTGTCATCTTTGGCGGCCTCGTTTTCCAGCCGGTGGACGAAAATTTCATGTCGGAATTTGATCCCGACGACCTCCGTCTTCGCTACACGTTTGACTTTTTTGTCGAAGATGAAGTCTATCGCGAGCGGCCGGAGATCGTTGTCCTGAGCGGCATCCTGGCCGATCCCATCAATGCCTACGCCGCGGATGCGCTCTTCGGCATCGTGGATGAGATCAACGACAAAAAGATCCGCTGCATTGAGGATGTGGCTGCCGCATTCGAGGAGCCGGCCGACTATTATGTGATTCGGATGGTCGGCTCCGGGCGCCCGATCGTGCTGGAACGAAAGGCCGTCGAGGCCGCCCGCGAGCGCATTCTCGCCCGCTACGGCGTGACCCGTGAACAGAATCTTGTCAAATGAGCCCACGATCCCTTCTTTTCCTTCTCGTCGCCATCCCGGCCTTTGCCGGAACGACACCGGTTCCCAAACCCGATGGCACTCCCGCCACGGTCCAGAACGCGCCGGTGCCCGAAGCCACGGCCGATTCGGTCGTCCGCGTGAATTCGACGAATCAGTCGTTTGACTTCTTTCGGCCATGGACCAAAAAGCCGCCATTCTCGCGGCGCGGATTGGGCGCGGTCATCGAAGGGGGACGGGTGCTTGTCACCGCTGAGTTGGTGGCGAATCACAATTTCGTCGAGCTGGAAAAACCCCTGACCGCCGAAAAGTCAGCCGCGACTGTTGAGCGCGTCGACTACGGGTCGAACCTCGCGATCCTGCGCCCTTCGGAGCCGGAGTTTCTCAAGGATTTCCGCCCGCTGCCGCTGGATTCCGGAGCGAGGGTCGGGGACTCCGCCACGGTCCTTCAGCTGGAACCGAACGGCGAACTGGCGCAAACATCCGCCCGGATTTCGTCGATCACGGTGAGCGGATATCCCTTCGAAAACATCGGTCTGCTGGTGTTTCGCCTGAGCGCACCGCTCCAGCAACGGGATGGAAGTTTCACGGTTCCCGCCGTCCGCGACGGGCGACTCCTGGGATTGTTGATGCGCTACGATGCGCGGAGTCAGACCGGGGATGTGATCCCGCCGCCGGTGATCCGTCAGTTTTTGGATGCAGAGACTCCCGGCATTCCCCGCGCAGGCATCGCGTTCGCCAGCACGCGCGACCCTCAGCTCCGACGTTACCTCGGATTGGAAGAGGCCGGTGGTGTTTATGTCACCGAGATTCTCCGCGGCGGGCCGGCGGAGAAGGCTGGCATTCAGAAAGGTGATGTGATTCTCTCCGTCGCCGGGCAGGCCATCGATCAAGATGGAAACTACAGTGATCCGGAGTTCGGACGGATCGCGTTCAGTCATCTGACGAATACAAAATCCCGCCCCGGCGGAAGTGTGCCGTTCCGAATTTTCCGCGATAGACAGATCAAGGAAGTGCCGGTGGTCCTGGAAGTGAAAGACCGCGCCTCCATGCTGAGCGAGCCGTTCATCGTGGACCGCGCTCCACGGTTCGTCATTGTCGGTGGTCTTGTTTTTCTCGAGCTCTCCCGCTCTTACTTGCAGGAATGGGGAGGCAATTGGGTCAAAGAAGCGCCTAAACGTCTGGTTTACTATGATGCGTTCCAAAACGAGTTTCCGCCCGAACGCGGCAAGGTAGTGATTCTCGCCCAGGTCCTTCCCACGTCCGATACGCTCGGCTATGAGGACCTTCAGAATCTTGTTGTTTCCAAGTGGAATGGCAGGGTCATTCGTCAGCTGGAGGACATCGTCGAAGCCGCCAAGACTCCGGTCGATGGGTTTCAACGCATCGAATTCGAGGAGGATCCGCATTTGATTTTCCTCGATGCCGCGGCGGTGGAAAAGAACCGCGAAGCCCTCAAAGAGCAATACGCGCTGCCGACACTCGAGCGTCTCGATTGATGTCCCGGCGGCTTCGGATTCTGCTGGTCCCGTTTGGAAGCGAGGGCGATGTGAATCCACTCGTCTGGTTCGCGCGCGGACTTCGGGATCGCGGCCATGAGCCAGTCTTTCTGATCACGCCGCATTATCGGGAGCGGGTCGAAGAGTTCGAATGGCATCCCATCGGAACCGAGGAGGACTTTTTCCGGATGGCCGGGGATCCAAATCTCTGGAAGCCCTTCCGGGGAACGTTTCGCGTGGCCGATGCCATGTTCGAATCGCTGGACGTTTATCGAAAAGCCTTTGCCAAGCTCGACGGGAGGTTCGATCTGGTGGTAACGACCTCGTTCAGCTTTGCTGCGGCGAGTCTGGCCGAGGCAGCGAAGATTCCCCATCTGATGCTCCATTTGCAGCCAGTGTGCATGCGGAGTGCAGGCGATCCCCCCTTGATGGGAGCGGGTTTGGAAATGTTCCTGCGACTGCCGCGGCCGGCACTGCATGCGATGTTTGCCGGAGCCGATGTCGTTTTGAATCGCATTCTTCTGCCGCGGATCAACGCCTTTCGCGCGGAGTTGGGACTTCCAGCCTGGCGTCATTTTTATCGGGAGGCCCTCATGAGCGGTGATGCGGTCGGACTCCTGTTCCCCGATTGGTTCGCTCCGCCACAGCCCGGGTGGCCGACGAAGTGCGTTCAATTCGGATTTCCGATCGAGCCCGGGCCTCCGCCTGCTTTGCCCGAGGCGCTCCGAGCATGGATTAAAAACGGACCTGCGCCGGTCGTTTGGACCCACGGCTCAGCGAATCTGCACACCGAGGAGTTTTTCCGTGTGGCGTGCGGAACATCGGTGGTGTTGAAGATCCGCAGTCTGCTGGTCGGCCGACAGGCTCCGGAGGGGCCGCTGCCGGAGGGGGTGTTTCATTGGCCGCATGTCGCGTTTGAGTCGCTCTTCTCGCATGCGACGGCCGTCGTCCATCACGGCGGCATCGGCACGACGGCTAAAGCGTTTGCCGCCGCTCTGCCGCAGGTCGTTATCCCCCTTGCGCACGATCAGTTCGACAACGCCGCACGCGTCGAGCGCCTCGGAGCCGGACTCCGAAGCCGCGCCAACCCGCTCGCCGCCACCGCCGCCCTCCATCGCGTTCTCGAGTCCCCCGGCTTCCGCGCCAGTTCCGAGGCGTGGAAAAAGGCGGGAGCCAATGGCGACCGAACCCGGGATCAAGCCGGATTGCTGGCTGAGAGCCTGGCCGCCCGGAAGAAGTGAAGTGAGAGGGATACCTCAATCGATGCCTTTAAAACGCCCGGGATTTGGTTCGGAAGCGGCTGCGTGGGTCTGAATTTCTCCCGTGACGACGGGTGCGGATTCCTTCATTTTTCTTAGACGACCAAGTCGCCCGCTCCCACGCCTCCGGGTTTTTCCGAAAGGAACTCGATAAGCGCCTCGCGAGTTTGCACGGGATGGATGGAGGTTTTCACCTCATCCATCACCCTGCGCAGAACGGGAAGCCGCTGCCCGGCGGACGAGGCGTCGTAGGTATTCATCGCGATCCGATAGCGGCGCGCGGGATCCAAGCGGCGGCCATCGGCAGTGAAAAGTCCCCCGATGCGACGGTTGGACCGTTCGCCTTGGACCTCGACCCGCATCCCGAGCAATTGCAGGCTTGTCCGTCGTCCGGATGCGAGGAGTTCGTTGCAGACGGCCTCCAACTCCGCCGGCGAAAGCTCGCCGGTGATCACATAGTTTTCGTAGGGAAGAATTTTCCAGATGTCCGCGACGGTCTTTTCTCCGGCCGCTACCGATTCATCGGAAAAACGCCCGTGCAGGACCGCATCCGCCACGACCTGTCGACGGCCGAGGGCTGTCAGAATGGAGGAAGCGATCAGACGTTCCACCGAGCCGGGCTCACCAAAAGCCCTGCCGGGTTCGAACGTCTCGTTGAGACGTCCGGCGGGTGCTGCAAGCGCTTTTGCGGAAGTCTCAAGATCGTTGGCAGTCAGCGAGAGAATGGCGGGATCTGGACGGATCGTGGCATCCATGACGGTTGTCCCGGCCCTGCGGCGGACGACTTTTCGGCTATTCCGGTCGAGGAACAAATCGACCCGCCCGACATGAATGCCGAAGTAATTCGCCTGCGAATAAACGACCCCGTTGATCTCCTGCGAAGGAACATTCCGGTGGGTGTGTCCGGCCAGAAAAACCGCGGCCTCGGGAACGGCCCGGGTCACAGCGTCCACGCGATTGGCAAAATCATCGCCCGGCGGGCGCATCCCCATGTGACCCGCCAAAACGAGAACATCGGCGCCCTTTGCAAGCAACTCATCCGCTGCCGCCCGCGCCGCCGCTGTGGGATCGCCCGCTTGAAATCCCCCCAAAAAGGACGGTCGGAACCACGAGTCCAACCCGGGCGTCGTCAGACCAATCACACCAATCTGAAAGCCCCCCACCTTCAACATCCGGGTCGGGCGGATTTTTGAAAACCCCGCTGATTTTTCCAACAACGAGGCATTTGCACTCAACGCCGGCGTCGCGGTTTTCTCGAGAAACTCCGAAAAGGCTCCGGGTCCCCAGTCGAACTCATGATTCCCGACAACCCACGCATCGTATCCCATCGCGTCGAAGCACCGCCCCATCACATGCCCGCGTGTTCGAAGTCCGACATCGGTTCCCTGAAAAACATCGCCGATGTCCAGGAGGAGGGAATCCGGCACCTCGGCGCGCCAAGCCCGGATCTGCGACGCGCACCGGGCGAATCCCCCGAGATCCGGCACACCTTCGTAATCCGTCGTCGGCAGAATGTGACCGTGCAAGTCGGTCGTATGAAAAATCGCGATGTGGGCGATGTCGTCCGGTTCGCTGAAAAGAGGTCGCGGGAGCAACACCGACGTCCCCAGCGCCCCGAGAAAGCGCCGCCGTGTCCATAACCCCTGCGTCATGTCCAAGCGGTTACTTGCGAAGTGTGGGGGGTGTCAAAGATTTCCGGTTTCCCCCGCCGCCGGAATCGGTAGAATCTGGAATGCTGGAGATCCCGATACAAATTCCAGACCTCTGGCAACAGGAGGCGGTCCGGGCTTTGCGCGCCGGGAGGGATGTCATCCTCGACGCACCGACCGGAGCCGGAAAAACCCGCGTTTTCGAGCTCTATGTCGAAGCCGGCCAGGCCCTTCGGGAGCGCCGGGCCGTTTACACCGTTCCCACCCGTGCGCTCGCCAATGACAAATGGCGCGAATGGACCGCGATGGGGTGGAATGTGGGCATTGCCACCGGGGACATCGCCAAGAACCTCCACGCCCCAGTGATTGTCGCGACCCTCGAGACCCAGCGCGAGCGCATCCTCGCGGGCGATGCTCCGGGCTTGCTGGTCATCGACGAATACCAACTCATCGCCGACGACCGCCGTGGCCTGAATTACGAGCTCGCCCTCGCGCTCCCTCCGGAGACCACCCAACTTCTTCTCCTCAGCGGCAGTGTTCGCAATCCGGGCGACCTTGCCGCCTGGCTTCAAAGACTCGGACGAACCCCCGAGCTCATCCGCGTCACCGAGCGCCCGGTGCCGTTGGAGGACTTTGCCGTGCGCGACCTGCCGCGCGTCTCCGAGGCCGTGCAGGGATTCTGGCCGCGTGTCGCCCTTGGAGTGCTCGCCGCCGGATTGTCGCCGCTCCTCATTTTCGCCCCACGTCGCAAAGAAGCGGAAAAGCTTGCGCGCCAGATCGCCGCCGCCGTTCCCGTCGACGAGCCGCTTCCCATCGGCCCGGACGAAGCTGCGCGTCTCGGATCGGAGATGACCCGCATGCTCCAAAAACGGGTCGCCTTCCACCACAGCGGGCTCCCCTATGCCGTGCGGGCGGATTGGGTCGAGCGGCTCGGAAAAATCGGAGCCCTCCGCGTGATTGTTGCCACCACGGGACTCGCGGCCGGAATCAATTTTTCCGTGCGTTCCGTGATCGTCGCATCCGTCAAATACTCCGACGGTCCCTTCCATCGCGAACTCCGCCCGGACGAACTTCTTCAAATGTTCGGCCGTGCCGGACGCCGCGGTCTCGACGAGCGGGGGCACGTGCTCTATGCCGAGAACACGCCGCGTCTTTTCGACGCTTCGCCCCGTCAGATCCGCCGCGTCAACCAACTCGACTGGCCGACGCTCCTCCGCGTCATGGAAACGGCGGCCGCCGATGGAAAAAATCCCATCCTCCGCGCCGAAGAAGTCGTCGAACGGCTTTTCGGACACCAGCGCCAGCCGATCGGTTTGGAAATGTCCCAGGGTGCGTCGCCCGACGAGCGGCTCGGTCCCACCCGCCGCGAGGTGCTCCACCCCGACGGTCGTTGGCGTCCGCTCGATGAAGCCTTCCCGCAGGAACGTCCGCTTGGTGATGCCCTCGTCTTCCACCGGGAGAAATGGATTCCCGCCGTGCGGTCGCCGCGACTTGTCGAGACTCTCGGCCCCGGGCGCATCTGCCGCCTTCCGCTGCCCGACGGATTCTCCTACGGACGCGAAGTCATCATGGCCAAAACGGACGGCGAAGGGCGGTGGTCTCTGCTCCCTTGGGTCCGCAAGCGCCTCGGGATCACGGATGTCGTCGATGACGTGACGCTCCATGACGTCGTTCTCCCTCTTTTGGCGACGGATTGGCAGCCGGCCCGGATTTTTGACACCACCCGGCATGGCGTTCTGTTGGCGGTTCGACTTGATCTTTGTGACTGGCCTCTTCCCGTTCTTCAGGTCGAAAATTCCTTCCTCTTCGATCCACCAACCCGCCGTGTCGCAGTGAGAAATGAGACGAGCTATCGGCGCGAGGATGGTGGAGTCTGGAATCCACCGCCGGGCTCGGCGGCCTTTGCATGGCGACGTTTGGGGCTGGTCGATGAATCGGGCATTCCGACTTCCCGCGGTCGGATCATGAGCCGATTCCAAGCGGGCGAGGGGCTCATGATTGCCGCCGCACTGGAGGATCGACGCTACCCGGTGGAGGACATCGTTTGTCACATGGCCAACCTCCGGGGAGGCTATCGGTTTCAGGATTTCGCCGACGGAACGAGCCAGCGTCTCGCGTTCGCTGCACGCTCGGTTTTCGGCCATATCGATCTCGACGGCTATTTGGAGGCCGGCCTGTGCCCCGGATTCGGCGAGGGCACGTGGGAAGCGTTGGAAAAATTCCGCCAGGGCGGCATGCGGGCAATCGTCACCGAGACGCAGGAACTCTCACGCGGTGACCTCGAACGTGCCGACCTGGAATGGCGCAGCCTCCTCCGGCATGTGGTCCATGCCTCGGACCCGGACTCCCCACGCTGGCCCGAATTCCAAGCCGCCGCAAAACGCGTTTTGGCCGAGTTCGCTTAGTTTTCTACGCCGGACAGCCGACACGCCTCCCGAAAACTGGACTCCGTCGTCAACAGACTGGCCAGATAAGCATCCGCCGGCGACAGGCGGTCAAGAGCAGCAAGATTCTGCGGGCTCTCGAGACGGGAAAAAATCGCACGTTTGATGGCGGAACGGCGCACGGATTTCTCCCCATAGCCGCCCGGCTTGTTCGACGACCAGAAGCGAACGTGCTCGATGCCGTCTTTTGTCTCGGTCCCGAGATAAACGACGAGGTGACCTCGCTCGTGTTTGCCGACCGCATCGCTCCAGAAAATCTTGAGAAAGTCCCCCGGCCGCGCGTCTTCGAACGCGGTGAAATTTCGCCCCAAACCGAGTTCATGAAAAAGACGGGCGGTCCCGGGGCCGTTTGCATTCCACCGTCCCCAGAGTCCGTGTCCGTCCTTCATCGCCGCCGGCAGGAGTTCCTCCCAATGCGAGCGGGAAAGCTTGAGCGATCCGGACTTTTGCAGAAGACCAAGCGCCTTCAGAAAGACGAGATACGTCGCGCCGGAACAATAGCTCGGCATCGCCCGCTCGGCTTGAAGCCGCACCCCGCGCTCGTCCAGACGCGCGGCCGAGGTCAGGGCCTCGTGCGCCTCGCGGGTGGTCGCATAACCGCCGCCCTCGGGCATCTCCGCCACCGCACGCAACACAATCCCGTTGAAATCCGAGGCAGGGGCGACGACGGTCAGCATCATGAAAAGGCCTGGAAGTAGAAAACGCATCCTCTAGAAACGTACGGATTCCTCATGTCTGCAAGACGCATTTTGCCCGCCCTGTTTCTCTCGATCCTTGTTGCGTTTGCCGCTGGAACTTGGTGGATCGTCGGTTGGATGGAACGCGGCCCGACGCCGTCCAGCGGAGGACTTTACGTTCCCGGAGAGATCCTTTTGCCCGGTCCTCACTTTCTCCAAGCCGATCCCGCATGGAGTGGAGATCTGCTTGGTCCGACGGAAGATACCATGGGCGAGGTCGGATGTGCCGTGGCCTCGGCGGCGATGGTGCTCGCGGGCTATGGCATCGATACCGATCCGGGCCGCCTCAACGCCTTCCTCACCCGCCTGCGCGGCGGATACACGCCCCAAGGATGGATCTATTGGGAAAAAGCCGCCGAGATCGACCCTTCGCGCGTCGCCCAACTCCTTCCGCACTACGAAGACAAGCCCTCGTTTTTCCTCATCGACTGGAATCTCCTCCAGGGAAATCCGGTCATCGTCCGCCTGCGTTATCCAAACGGCATCACTCACTTTCTCGTCGTCTGTGGAAAACGGGGCTACGATTACCTCGTCCGCGACCCCGGAAGCGGCGGCCAGGCCGGTGTCTATCCCCTCAAAGACTTCGGCAGTCCCATCGAGGCGCTCCGATTTTATCGCAAACCCTGATTTCCAAACGACGGCCCCGGCCAAGAGTGGGCAGCTATAGTTAGTGCTAGGAACGGAGGACTACAGATCGCAAACGAAGAGTTTTCGGTGATTGCTCCCGAGGGCGGTTACAACAACCAAGTTCGGATTGACCAAGACTCACCGCGACCGGAGGGATTTCAAAGTGGAAGCCTCTACAAGGGGGGAAGATTTTTCGTCAAAACATCAAAGGGCTATGCTGTGGTTGAATTTCGGATGGTACCAGGGAACAAGAGCCTACGATTGACCTCCTACTTGAATCCAAATCCCGCCAGCCGCAATCTTGAGTTTGATCCCGCCAAGACTATTCAATCGCCGTAAACTCCGCTGGCTCGCTCTGGCACGCCACCTGCCAATAGAGGGGTGGTATCCCGGCGAGTCGGGATGGAATTTCACAGGTCGGCGGCAGTTATGGTGCCGGTGCTCCAAGTGGTGAACGTTTGGAGCTGCGCTTTGGCGTCCACGTTTCTCAAGGATTACCCTCATTTTTCGTGGCCGCGATACGAATGGCGGCTTGTCTGTGATCTGACGAAGATGATGTCCCATAGAATCGAAAAGCCATAGCGCCCGCGGGGCGTGGCCTTGGGAGTTCGGCGCAGGCCTTTCGCGGTCGCGGGTTGTTACACCCGGATACTGCGGACTTCGGCGAACTCGGCGCTTTTCGAGCCGTATTGGCCTTTGACGGCTTCTTTGATGCTCTTCATTTTGGTGCGGAGCCCGGAGGTTTCGTCTTCATAAGCGGCGTAGCGGGCGGTTTGTGCGGCGGAGAGGGCGGCGGCTTTCTTCGCAAAGTCGGAGTTTGCAGACCGGTAGCTGGTGAGCAGGGTTTCGAGTTGGGATTTCTGGATGTTGCTTGTCACGGCCGGGAGGTAGTCGGAGATCGGCTTCACCGCCTCGAGAACCTTTTCGAAAAGTGCATCGATGTCGCCGTAGCTCTGTTGGCCGACTTTGCGCTTGGGCTTTTTGGGTTCGCCTTCCGGCGGGGTGGGGGCGGATTTCGTCGGGCGATAACCGCGAACGCCATCCGCCGCCTGTTTCACCGCGGGAACGAAGTGATTCCATGCCGTGTTGCTTTTGTCAAAGGCCGTCACCGGCGCGAGAGCGAGAGGAGGTCGTTTCGTTAACGTCCGGAGCCGTATTCAGGTCGACGCGGTGCGGTGGAGGCGGTAGGCGGCGGCGATGAGGGGTTGGACCCACACGGGAGCTCCGGAGAGGTCGGGAGGGGCGGTGATGCGTTGGGATTTCGTCTCGAGCCAAAGAACGGGACGCGGGCGTTTGCCGCGGGCGGGGTCGGCTTCGAAAGAATTGTCGTAAACGCGCAGGTGGTGAATGTGGGGGAGGAGCCGGATGAGGTTCTCGCGGCTGGTCCGCCACCGCTCGCGGATCTTGCTTTCGGGGATGTCGTGACCGCCGTGCGCCACGCGGGACTGGACGCGACGGATGTGAAGTTCCGGGCTCTCGAGTCCGCAGAACCAAACATGGAGCTGGCACCCGGTTCCGGCGGCTTGGATGAGGAGGTCGGTGATGGTGCGGCCGCCGAGGGTGGTTTCGAAGCGGTAGTCACGACGGGTGGTGATGGCCTCCTCCAGGAGGGCGCGGCCGATCTCCCACGCGTGGGCGTTGGCGAGGGTTTGCGAGATGTTTGGGTGGAGGGATTGGATGCGGGCGGCGATGGTGTCGGGGTTGTAGACATTCGAGCCGGTGGCCTGAAAAATATTCTGGCCGACGGAAGATTTTCCGGCTCCGTTCACACCGGCGAGGACGAAGATCTGCGCGGGCCGGATCATTTTTTCCGCAATCGGTCACGTCGAGCCCCGGCCACGGCGGCGGCCCCGAGTTCTTCCGGTGTGGCATTGAAGGCCCGAAGAGCGGCGGCTTTTTGTTTGGGGGATTGCATGTCTTGAAGGACCCCGCGGTATTCTTCGAGCAGGGACTGGAAGGTCTCTTCCTCGCCGGATTTCCAGGAAACGTATTCGTCGTAGGAGACGAGAACGGCGCGTGGCTTGTCGTGTTTGGTAATGGCGACCGCGTGGCCGAGGGAGACTTGGTCGAGGACTTCGGCGGTGGAGTTTTTGAGGGCCGTGGCGGTGACGGTGGGGAGCTCGCGCAGGCGCGGGGAGGGGGACGACGTGGGGTGGTATGTTTTGGCCATAACGGACAAAATAGCCAAAATGTCCCCGGTTTCAATTTGAAACCGGCGGGCCGCGTGGATCGGGGTCGTTGGAGTGACCCCGATCCGAATCCCTGGGAATGACGGGTCAGGCCTGACGCGAGGCGCTCCGGAGCCGGAGCCGACGGCCAAGCAGCCAGATGGCGAGGCCGCCGGCGAGCAGACCGGCGGTGCCGGGCTCAGGAACGACGATGACGTTCAGGCTACCCTCTTGGAAGTAGGCCGATTTTCCACCGCCGAGCGCAGCCGCCTGGTCGAAGCCGAGGTTCGCGACATCCGCAAAGTCGAAGACGGCGCTGCCGTTGATCAATGTATAAGTGCCATTGGAGGTTGAGCTGTCGAGACCCAGCAGGCTCGCTATGCCAAGATTGCCGAGGTCAACGGAAGCTCCATTGACAGTGAGAGTGGAACCGGGGTTGAAGACAAAGCTGGCACCATTTTGCAGGCTCAAGCTGCCAGAGATGGTGCCATCGCCGCCAAGCGCGGCGCCTCTCTGGACAATCAAATCTCCATTGCCGGAATGGGTTCCATCGATGATCAAGGTCCCGGCTGTCACGGTGGTCGTGCCAATGTAGGTGGAATCGCCGCCTAGTGTGACGGTTCCGGATTGGATGTTGACGGCTTCGAATCCGGTGAGCTCCTGACCGAAGTCGAAGCTGTTGCCGACCCCGAGGTCGAAGTTGAGGGTATCCGTGCCCGAGCCGCCATCGACCGCGCCGGTGATGGTGGCGGTGCCGCCCTGGATATTGAGGGTGTCGTCGCCGCCTTCGAGAGTGATCGCGCGACCATTACTGCCGGAGATCGTGCCGGAGTTTGTGACAACGTCGTTTCCATCACCGGTTTGGACGGCGGACCCATCGCCGCGGATGAAACGGGCGGAGCCTGCAGAGTAGGTCACGCCGTCGAGCGTGCCATTTGCGGGATCCACACTGCCGTCCTGGCGAAGAACGGTGGCTGTGGGTTCGGGGATCGCGCCGCTGCCATTGATGGTTCCGCTGTTGGTGATGGTATCGGCGAAGTTTCCTTCGAACCGGATGGCGAATCCATTGAGGCCTTCGACCAGTCCCGCGTTGGTGACCGAGGTGGCGGCGATGGCGCTTCGGTTCAGGTTGGAGTCGTTGTTCGCGAGGATGCCGCGGTTTCCGCCGCGGATGATGCCGCTGGCATTGTTGAGGACGGTGCCGCCGCCGATGGCGACGCCTTCGGCGCTGTTGGCGCGGCCACCGGTGTCGAATCCGCCCGCTGCTTCGCCAAAGATGAGCCCGTTGTTGGTAATGGTGGCGGCCCCGTCAACGTCCACGCCGTCCCCGTCGCCATCGTTGGTGAAGCTGGCCGTGCCGGTCCGATCGATCACATTTCCGGAGCCGGCGTATTTGCCGCGGATCTCGCCGTCGTTGACGATGACGACGTCGGAGGCCGTGGCAGTCGTCGTGTCGAAGCCCACGCCCGATCCATTGCGACCGATGATCGAGCCGGTCGAGAGATTGTTGACGGTGATTCCAGTGGCCGTTTCTGCCGCCTCGACGCCGTGGCGGGCTCCGCTGATGGTGCCGTGGTTGTTCAGGCTCGAGTTGGTGCCCGTCTCGAAGGAAACGCCCTCCGAAGCGCTGAAGGTCTCGGTCGTGATGTTGTTGGGAGGGGCATTGAAGACGTTGTTGGCGGGGCTGTCGTTGACGACCGAGTTGCCCAGGACGGTTCCGTAGTTTGTGAATGTCATGTTATTGCCGAGACGCACGGCGTCGTGGCCGTCAGCCCGGATGAGGGCGGTCGAGTTGGTCGTGGATCCGTTCACCACGCTCCCGCCACTGGCGGAGGCGAGGTCGAGGGCCTGTCCGGTTGCGATCGCGGAGGCGGGATTCACGGTCAGGTTCGGGCCGCTGTAGATGGTGCCGAGGTTGGTTGCGTTGAAGACGTAGTTTCCCGAGCCGGTGAAGCGCCCTTGGACGGCATCGTCGCTGGTTGCGCGAATGAGGCCGTTGAGTCCGACATTGAGATTGAACGTGTGTCCGCCGGCGGCGCTGACGTTGGCCGTCCGCAGAGCACGTCCCGAGCCGGTTTGGATGAGCAACCCATCAATGGTGAGATTGTAGGTCCCGGAGGTTCCCGCTGCGCCGAAGCTGACGCCGTCTGTTCCGCCGCCCTGACTCCTGGTGTCGCCATCGTTGAGGATGTAATTGGTGCCGGGTACGTTGGCTGAGAATGCGCCCGCGTTTGTTCCGGCGGCGATGGTTTGAGCGTGGCTCAGTGCAGGCAGAAGGGCGAGCACTCCGGCGGCAAAGATACTTAGATAACGGGGTTTCATGGATTGTTTGGCGGAGGCACATGATGAAAACCGGGGATGGCTCGCAAGCTAGATATTGTAACACTTATGTGACGAAAAATGCCTTGACGATTCGTGGCTCGCCGCACGTGCGGCGACGTGGATTCGGGTGTGGCCGGCGGGGCTTTTCCCGATGGGTCTACCTGGGAATCTTCGGACGGGAAGGGAGCACTTTCTTCCGTGCGCGCGTGAGGATTCGGCTCTGTGAGGCGGCCATTTCTTTTGCGTCGGCCGGGGAAATGTCGTCGAGCCCGGCGAGGTGGAGAAGGCCGTGGATCATGTAGAGAGCGAGTTCCTCGGTGGGGGAGTGGCCGAACTCCGCGGCGCGTTCGAAGGCGACCGGGGCGCAAACGATGATCTCGCCGTAGGGGAAGGTGATGACGTCGGTCGCTCCGAAGATGCCGAGAAATTCGCGGTGGACGGCGGCCATCTTGCGACGGCCAACGACGGAAATCTCGATGGTATCCAGCCGGGCGAGCGGGCCGCGTTTCTCGAACGCGACGGCGACGCAGTGGGGGAGCGCGGCGGCGAGGATGGCCTCCGCTGTCGTTCGGTCGTATCTCCCGCCGCGTTGGCGGTGGGTGATGGTGACCTCAGGCAGCAGATTTTTGGTCGCGTTTTTCGGAGCCGGATTCTTTTTCTTCACGCTTCGGGTAGGCGATACGGGCGTGGAGCATGTTGACGAGCGTGAATCGGAAACTTTCGGCGGCGCGGTGGATTTCCGCGAGGGTGAGGGGGGCTTCGTCGAGTTGGTGTTCGGAGATCCGACTTTCGACGATGGAATTGACAAGATCCTCGATCCGTTGAGGTGTTGGGCGTTCGAGGCTTCGGGAGGCGCTTTCGATGGAGTCGGCGAGACTGACGATGGCGGCTTCTTTCGTGCGCGGTCGGGGGCCGGGATATCGGAAACTTTCCTCGCGGACGTCGGGCACATCGTCCGGGCGCATGTTCATGATTTTTCCACCGAGGCGGGCGTCGTCCTGTTGCTGGAGGGCGCGTTTGTAGAAATAGCTCACCATGGAGGTGCCGTGGTGCTGGCGGATGATGTCGATGATCTCGCTGTTGAGCTTGTTTTTGAGGGCGAGATCGACGCCTTCTTTGACGTGGGCGACGATGATGAGGGCGCTCATCGTGGGGGTGAGATCGTCGTGCGGATTGTGCCCCGGCGGCATATTTTCGGTGAAGTAATCCGGCTTTACGAGTTTGCCGATGTCGTGGAAATACGAGCCGACGCGGCAGATGGTGGGGTTGGCTCCGACGACTTCCGCGGCGGCCTCGGAGAGGTTGGCGACGGCGAGGCTGTGGTGGTAGGTGCCCGGTGCCTCGAGGCTCATGCGCTTGAGGAGCGGGTGGTTGAGGTCGCTCATCTCCAGCCATGAAATATCGGTCGTGATTTTGAAAATGTTTTCGAGGACCGGGAGGACACCGCTGACGACGATGGCGGTGCCGATGCCGGTGGCGATGGCGGCGAGGCTCTGAAGCCCGATCATACGCCAATCGGTTTGCGGCAGGGATTCCCAGACAATCGGGCCGATCTGACCGAAGGTCGCGGCGAGAATCCAAGTGGCGATGCCCACGTAAACGCCGGCGCGGATGAGCCGGCTTCGGCGGCGGACTTGAAGGGTGACGTAAACGGCAATGAAGCCGGTGATGAGTGAAATGACGAGGAAGACGGGGTCGATGCGTCCAACGAGCAGCGAACCCCAGAGGCTGGCAAAGACGGCTGCGTAGAGGCCGTGATTGCGTCCCAGCATGACCGAGAGGACCAGCGGGGCGAACGCGTAGGGAACGAGAAGCGGCGCAAGCTGGAGGTCGATATTTCCCGCGGCGGCCTGGACGAGGGTGACCTTGATGATGGCGAGCTGGGCCAGCATGGTGCCGAGGAGGAGGCAGAGGCGGGAGTTCACCGCGAGGGTCTGGGGATGATTGATCCAGAGCTGGGTGATCGCGGTGACGAAAATGAGCAGACAGAGGAGGAATTTTTTCGCCGGCTCGTCCTGCTGGCCCGTGAAGATGAGGGCGGCGAGTCCGCAGACAAAAGCAGCGAGGAGGATCGAGCGGGCGGCCCAACCGGATTGGAGGGCCTCGGCAAACTCGTTTTCCTGAACGGTGCGGCGTTTTTTTCCGCAAGCCATTCCCTTTTCCACCAGACGGCGGCGTCTAAGAAAATCCCACATGGCGGTCAGATACGGCTTTCGCGGGATCCGCGGTGATCCTTGTAGGCCAGAATGATGGCTTGCACGAGCGGGTGGCGGACGACGTCCTGCTCGGTGAAAAAGTGCATGCCGATTCCGGGAACATCCCGCAGGGCTTCGACGGCCTCGATGAGGCCACTGAGTTTGTTGCGGGGGAGATCGATCTGGGTGCGGTCGCCGGTAACGACGCATTTGGAGCCGGCACCGATGCGGGTGAGGAACATGAACATCTGCTCGGCCGTCGTGTTCTGCGCCTCGTCGAGAATGACAAACGAATTGGCGAGTGTGCGGCCGCGCATGTAGGCGAGGGGGGCGATTTCGATGACACCGCGGTCCATGTATTTCTGGATCTCCTCGACCTCGAGCATGTCGTAGAGGGCGTCGTAGAGTGGGCGGAGGTAAGGGAGAATTTTCTCCTGAAGGTCACCCGGAAGAAACCCGAGGGCTTCACCGGCTTCCACGGCCGGGCGGGTGAGGACGATGCGGCTGACCTTTTCCTGCTTGAGCGCGGCGACGGCGACGGCAACGGCGAGGTAGGTTTTTCCGGTGCCGGCCGGGCCGACTCCAAAGGTCACATCGTGGGATTGGACGGCTTGGACGTAGGCTTTCTGACCCACGGTGCGCGGGACGATCGGCGGCTTGCGGCTCGAACAGTGAATGCGCGTGTCGAGAAGCTGGCCCAGGCCGGAGGTGGCTTGGTTGTTGGACTCGACGGATTTCAGGGCAAAGTGAAACTCGTGACGGCGGACGGTGACTCCGCGTTTGACGGCATCCTCGAGCTGGGTGAAGACCTGCTTGGCGCGTTCCACGTCGTCTTTTCCGCCTTCGATACGCAGCCAGCCGTCGCGGGTGGTGACGCGGACGGATAGGCGGGACTCCAACTCGCGGAGAAGCTTTTCCTCGCCGCCATAGAGGGCGTGAACGGCCCGGGCGTTTTCGAATTCGAGCGTGAGGGTTTCCATCCTTCGAGAGGGGCGACTATTTATACGCGTAAACGACCGCCCAGCCCGTGCGTTCCTGCGGGCTTTTTTCGACGGTAATGATGGCGTAGTAGGTGCCGGTTCTCTGGGGGACAATGCGTGCGCCGGCGAAGCGGCCTTTCTGCCAGGACTCGGATTCGGCGAGTTTTCCCTGCGCGTCGTAAAGGTGAAGGGTGACCACGGCGTTGCGGACCTCGGTGCCGAGGCAGAACCAGTATTCGTTGCCGCGGAAAAGCTGGGCAGTGACGGCTTGTTGTTCACCGACACCGAGATCGCCGCCCCAGGCATCTTCGCGGACGGTGAAGCCGCGTTTGACGTAGGGCACAGCCGCCTCGTGGGCGAAGGAAAGGGCGTCGTTGACGTAGGCCAGCACGGGGCCGGCGGCGATCACGACAGCGAGAAAGGCGAGGGAGAGAGAGCGTTTCACAGGAAAAATCAGGCGTCTTTCTCCGTGGTGATGGCTGCGACGGTCTCGCTGGTCATCTGGTGGATTTTCTTCACATTTTCGACAGAGATTTTTGAGCCATCTTCCTTGCCGATGAGCGGGCGGATTCCCCCGAGCATGCGGCGGATGCGGACGACAAGCTCGTCCTTGCCGAGGCGGGTGTTTTTAATGCCGTCGAGTTTTCCGGTGAAGTAGCTGAGGAGTTCCGGCTGGTGGAGAAGCTCGGCACCGTCCGGGGTGTAGTTTTTTTGAACGATGGAGGTGAGGACCTCGGTGCCGCGGATCCAGCCGCCCATACTGACGAGTTGGGCGAGGTCGTCGTCGCCGAGTTCCTGCATCGCTCCGCGGACATCCTGAAGGGCACCGTCAAATTCCACGCGGACGGCGCGCCAGTTTTTGGCCTCGGCTTTTTCTGTGATGCTCTTGCTTCGGGCGATGACCGCTTTGCGGACGTTGATGGCTTCGGCGAGTTCGAGGACTTCGCGGCCGATTTCTTTGACCCGCTCGGTGTCCTCGGCTTCGACGGCGATGAAGCCCTCGGCAATGACGGTGCCGAGCAGAAGGGCGACTTGGGCGCGGTTGCCGGTGTTTTTTCCGAGGGAGGAGCGGAGCTCGGCGCGCCAGTTCGGGCTGCCGAGCTTGTCGAGGACGAGGAAAACTTCGCTGGGCACCGGGACGACAACGTCGTCAACGGAGGCCGCCGGGAAGCGGGAAAGGTCGATCGTCCCGGCCGGTTCTTGGGCTCGGGAAACGGGCAGGGTCGCCAGCGCCAAGGCGGCAACGCAGACAGAAGTGGTCTTTCGCATTGTAAAAAATGGGCTTTGTGAGCGGATGGTAGTCCGGCTAAAAAGCCCGATTACCATGCGATGAATCCCTCAACATTACAACATCTTCTTCGAAAGGCGGCCGGGCAGCGGTTGCTCGTGGTCGGCGACGTCATGCTCGACGAGTTTGTCTGGGGGCGGGTCTCGCGGATCTCGCCGGAGGCTCCGGTGCCGGTGGTGGAAGTGCAGCGCGAGACGTGTTATCCGGGTGGTGCGGCGAATGTGGCACGGAATCTCCGGCCGTTTTGCGCGGCGGTGGATCTGTGCGGGCTTGTGGGGCCGGATGCCCACGCGGGGAGATTGCGCGGGCTGCTGGAGGAGGAGGGCATCGCCACCGGGGCTCTTGTGGCGGAGGAGGGATTCACAACGATCGTGAAGACCCGGATCGTGGCGAGAAATCAGCAGGTCGTGCGGGTGGATCGGGAAAAGCGCCGGGAGACCGATGCGGCCCTGGCCGGGAGAGCGTCCGCAATTCTGGCTCCCCTCTTGGCCGACGTGGATGGCGTCATTTTGGAAGACTATGGGAAGGGATTTCTCGATCAGGCGCTGAAGGACGCGGTGTGCCGGCTCGCGCGGGAGGCCGGAAAGTACGTCTCGGCGGATCCGAATCCGGGCAATCCGCTCGATTGGACCGGTGTGGATCTGTTGAAACCCAACCGTTCCGAGGCCTTTTCGATGGCCGGTCGGAAAGATCCGGGCGCGGCAGACGACCCCTTGACCGACGGGCCGCTGCGAGAAGTGGGCGGGGCGCTTTTGGAAAAATGGAAGCTCCCCGGTTTGTTGATCACGCTGGGCGAGCACGGGATGATTTTGTTCCGGGCGGGAAAAGCTCCATATCACACACCGACGCGGGCCCGCGAGGTGTTCGATGTCTCCGGAGCCGGCGATACGGCGATCGCACTTTTTACGCTCGCGATCTGTGCAGGAGCGGAACCGGAAGACGCGGCGGAGATTTCGAATCATGCCAGCGGAGTCGTCGTGGCGAAGCTCGGCACGGCCACGCTTACGCCCGAGGAGCTGACGGCGAGTTTCTTGAACGACTTTCATTCCGGTCCCGCCCGTGAGTAACCGGGCCGTTTTTCTCGACCGGGACGGGACGTTGATGGAGGAAGTGCATTATTGTCGACGACCCGAAGACGTGCGGGTTTTTCCCGGAGCCGCAGCGGCGCTGGAGTCTGTGAAGGCCGCCGGGTGGAGGACACTTGTGATCACCAACCAAAGCGGCATCGGCAGCGGACGTATTACCCCGGCCGAATACGAGGCGGTGGATGCGGAGTTCCGCCGTCAACTGGGAGGAGCGCTCGACGCAGTTTATTTTTGCCCGGATCCGTCGGACCGCCCGTCACCGCGTCGGAAACCCGGGATCGGCATGCTCGAAGAAGCGCAAGCTGAATGGGAGATCGACCTCGCCCGTTGCTGGATGATCGGGGACAAAGCCATCGACATCCAATGCGGTCGGAGAGCCGGTTGCCGGACGATTTTGGTTGAGACCGGTTACGGAAAAAGCCACCTGGATGCCGGAGCCGATCTGGTCGTCCCGGATGTCATTGCTGCCTTGGATTACATTTTGAACAACCCCTGAGTCTTATGTCCCGCTGTGCCATTATCATTCCTGCCCGCTGGGGCTCGACCCGCTTCCCCGGCAAACCGCTGCATCCGCTCGGTGGAAAAATCCTCCTCCAGCATGTCTGGGAGCGCTGTCTTCGCGCGAAGTGTGCCGATCTGGTCGTGGTCGCGACAGATGACATGCGAATCGCGGAAGCGGCCTTCGCGTTTGGAGCCGAAGTGTCGATGACGTCGCCCAAGCATCCGAGCGGCACAGATCGGATCGCCGAGGTCGCGGGGCGGCTCGGGACCGGGTTTGGTACCGTGATCAATGTCCAGGGTGACGAACCGCGGATCGACCCACGGCTTATCGACCGGCTGGCAAATGCTCTTCGGGCTTCGTCTTCCTTGGCGATGGCCACTGCGGCCTGTCCACTGGAGTTGTCCGAGCGCGAGAACCCGAATTGCGTGAAAGTCGTGACCGGGGTAGACGGAGACGCGCTCTATTTTTCGCGGGCGGCGATCCCGTTCGACCGGGATGGGGACTCGAAAGTTCCTCTCCTCCGGCATTTGGGAATCTATGCCTACCGGCGAAGGTTTTTGCTCGAATTTGTGAAGTGGAAGCCGTCCCCCCTCGAACGCACGGAAAAGCTGGAACAACTCCGCGCCCTCGAGCATGGAGCCCGCATTCGGGTTCTCGTCACCAAGTCCGCCGGTCCCGGGATTGACACGCCGGAGGACGCGGAGGCGTTTGAAGCATCACTTCGCGTCTCAGCCGCCAAGGCCCCGGACGACAGCGACTAAGAAAGGCTCTGGCTTTGGCGAAAACCGATTCTTGCGGTGGCGCATCGCCCGGGCTACACCATGGATAGCCGTCCTCATAGCTCAAGTGGATAGAGCAGGGCTCTCCTAAAGCTCAGATGGTGGTTCGACTCCACCTGGGGACATTTCTCGTTTTGCAGGGTCGACAAATGCAGGCCGGAGAGGAATGCTTCGCGGCCGATGAAACTCGACGTCCCGGCGCGGCATTTTGGTGGGTATATCTTTGATTGTGACGGCACTATCGCGGATACGATGCCGCTGCATTTCCGGGCTTGGACGCGGGCGATGGAGGATTTCGGCGGCACTTTTCCCGAGGACCTTTTTTACGAATGGGGAGGGACACCAACGCACAGAATCGTCGAGCGGTTGAACGTGCACTACGGGACCGCCTTGGACGTCGAGGAAACGGTGCGGCGGAAGGAAGGCTACTACTTGGAAATGATTCCCGAGGTGTTGCCGATTGTGCCGGTGCTGGAGATTGCCCGACGCATGCACGGAGTGAGTCCGCTTGCCATCGCATCCGGTGGACAACATGCGCTGGTGGATGCCACCTTGGAAGCGCTGGGGATCCGTGACCTTTTTGATGCGGTGGTGTGTGCGGAAGACTATGAGCATGGCAAACCGGCTCCGGATCCCTTCCTCGAAGCGGCTCGCCGAATTGGCGTTGCGCCGGTTGATTGCTTGGTTTTCGAAGACAGTCCGACCGGAATCGCCGCAGCCGAGGCGGCCGGGATGGCTTACGTTCTCGTGCCATCCGCTCCCCCGCCGACGGTTCCCCGGACCTGATCAGGCCCCCGGAACTGCGTCTCCTTCGCGCAGGAGGGCGTTTGGACTCACGATGACGGCGTCGTCGGACGTCAGGCCGGAGACAACCTCGATTTTGTTCCCAAGATTGCGACCCACGACGACGGGCACAAAGGAAACCCTTCCGGAGGCGACTTTGGCGACGTGGGGTTTCCCTTCGCGGACGACGATGGCATTGTTTGGCACTTGCACGAGATTTTTTGCCGGATCCAAGTGCAGCGTTGCGGTGCCGGTGAGTCCCGCGGGAAGGGCGAACTCGGGATTTGGGAGGATGAGCTCGACCCGCATGGTTCCCGACGCCCGATCAATCGCCCCCGCCAACCGGGAGACGACTGCGTCAAAGGATCGCCCGGGCATTTCGGGGAACTCGATCGTGGCTTTTTGACCGGCGGAAATTCGAATCGCCGCGGACGGTGGAGCATTCAATTCCACGCGAAGCTCGTTGAGTCGCATGAGGTGGAAAAGGCCCTGCCCCGGCTGGGATTGGTCGCCGCGGATGTGATCCCCGCGATCAATCCGGCGCGCCGCCACAGTGCCGTCGAATGGAGCCCGGATGATCAAAAAATTCTGTTCCTCCTGATTGCGCTGGAGCTCGGCCTTGGCTGCCAGAAGGTCCGCTTCCGCGATTTTTGCATTGGCCTCGCGCTCATCGAGCGTTTCGGCGGCAATGACCCGGTTCTGGGACATGGCCTTCGCTCGCTGGAGGGCAAGGCGCGCGAGTTCGGCACGGGCTTCGGCCTGCGCGACGGTCGCCTGAGCGCGGGCGACGCGTTGGGTGACCTCTGGAGCGTCAATCACCGCCAGAATGTCGCCGGCCTTGACGCGGTCGCCGATGTCCACGCGACGTTCGCCGACCACCCCGGTGGCGCGGGAAAAAATTTCGGCTTCTTCGGCAGGCGCGGTGCGCGCCGGGAGTCGGAGAGGCACGGCTTCCTGCGGGGCCTCGGGTCGAACGATCTGGGCGGCGGCACCCGGCTCGGAGGCCGTGGCGAGCAGCGGGACAAAAAGAAGGACGAGAAGGGCGGTTTTCATGATGCGGGGACGAGTGCGGGATCGGAGGAGAGCGCCGCCTCGCGGGGCGGTCGGCGTTTGACGATCGAAAACACAAAGGGAACCACCAGCAGCGAAGCGAGGGTTCCCAGCATGAGACCGCCGATCACGGCCCGGCCCAGCGGAGCATTTTGCTCGCCGCCTTCGCCGAAACCCAGAGCCATCGGAAGAACGCCGAGAATCATCGTCAGCGCCGTCATGCAAACCGGCCGCAACCGCGTGGTTGCCGCTTCGACGGCGGCCTTGGCTCCGGGGAGGCCGTCGCTCCAAAGATCGCGGGCAAAACTGGTGACGAGAACACTGTTCGCCGTCGAAACCCCCACCACCATGATCAATCCCATGAGCGCCGGGACGCTCAGTGGCGTTCCCGTGATCCAAAGTCCGGCAAACGCCCCGGAAACCGCGATGGGCAGTCCACTGATGGCAACAAACGGCAGCGCCCAGGATTGGAAATTGATCACCAGGACGAGGAAGATCAAAACGGCCGCCAGGGCGAGACCGCCGAAAAGCTCGGCATAGGCGGAGTTCATGAGAGCGGCCTGACCGGCGACTTCGATTCGGTTGCCGGGTTTCTGTTCTGCGCGGAGCGCGGCGAGGATGGGATCGAGCTTTTTGGCGACGGACCCGACATCTGTATCTTGCACATTCGCCAGCACCGTGATGGTCGGCAGAAGCGTGGTGCGCGAGACGCTTGCCGGGGTTTTCCGTTCGCTGAGTTTTGCGAAAGCTCCCAAAATTACCGGAGGGCCGCCGTTCGAGGGGCGGACGGGGAGGTTGAGAAGTTTCACGGTATCCGGCAGGTCGGACGGAGGAACGGCGACGGTGACTTCATAAGACGCTCCGACTTTTGGGTCCGCCCAGAATGTCGGCGCAACGGAACCTCCCGAGCCCAGAGCGGTGAGAAGCGCGCCGACCGCGTCCTGCTGACTGATGCCGAGTTGAGCCGCGCGGATGCGATCGATTTCCAGAAAGTACTCGGGCAGGTCGAGCACCTCACGAAGCGTCACATCCACCGCGCCCGGAATTTTCCGGAGACGGGATTCCAAAGTCTTGGCAAGCGCGATGTTTCCCGGGACGTCGCGACCGATGAAGCGAACTTCGAAGGTGGTCGGCGCGCCGGCCGACAGGGTTTGGCTGGTGGCATCGGCGGGTCGGAAGAAAAACTGGATGTCGGGGAAGGTTTCCCGGAGACGTTCCCGCAAGCGGGCCATGTAACCGGCTGTGGGTTGGTGCTCTTTGGACAGCTGGATCAGAATTTCTCCGTCGTAGGAGCCAACGGCCGTGCTTTCGATCCAGGCGAGATTGACCGATGAGGGGGTGCCAATGTTTTCGGCGATGAAGAGAACTTCCTCCGGCGGAATGATCGCGCGGATTTCTTTTTGAATCTCTGCAAAACGGCGGGCGGTCTCCTCCACGCGAACGCCGCTCGGCACGCGGACAAAGAGACGCATGAGTCCGGCGTCCGTCGCCGGGAAAAATTCGCGGCCGAGGGATTTCCAAGCAAGAAAACCGAGGCCTGCCACGCCGAGAACGATGAGCGGCACAATCCACCGGCGGGCGAGAAAGAGATTGAGAGCACGTTCTTGGCGGAGCGCAGCGCGGTCGATGGTTTTTTCGACCGCACGATGCGCACGGGCGAGAAGCGATGGCGGACGTCCGGCGCTCTTTTTTGCCGCGGCCTGCTCGGCGGGAAGAAGCATCGACGCCAGCGTGGGCACCAGTGTGCGGGAGAGGCTATAGCTGGCGATCATCGAAAAGATCACGGCCAGCGCGAGCGGCTTGAAAACATCCGCGGCGGTGCCGCCGAGCAGAAAGATCGGCGTGAAAACAATACAGATGCCGGTGGTCGAAACAAATTCCGGAAAGGCGACCTGCCGGGCACCATCAATGATCGCCTGCCGGATGTCTTTTCCCTGCGCGATCTGGCGGTTGATATTTTCAATTTCGACAAGCGCGTTGTCCACCAGGATACCGATGGCGAGTGCCAGTCCGCCGAGCGACATGAGGTTGAACGTCGCGCCGGAAAGATAGAGGCCGATGACCGAGCACAGAAGCGCCAGGGGAATCGATGTGAGGACGATGAGGGTCGAGCGCCACGATCCGAGAAACAAAAGGACCATGAGGGCGACGAGGGCACCGACCAAAAGAATCTCTTTTTTGATCGTGTCGATGGCCGCTTGGACGAACACGGATTGGTCGAAAATCGGCTCGATCGTGAGTCCGGGCGGTGCGCTGGCGCGAATGGCCGGGAGTCGCTTGAGAATCTCGCCGATGATTTCCAGCGTGGATGCGCTTCCGAGTTTCAGCACCGAGACAAGGACGGCATTTTGGCCGTTGAGTCGTGCGATGTTCGTGGAGACCGCCTCGCCGTCCCTCACATGGGCCACATCCCGCAGCAGGACGACCCGCCCCTCCACCGATCTCAGCGGAAGGTTGAGAAACTCGTCGACCGTCTCCGGGCTGGCATTGACGGCGATCGGAATGTCGCGCCCCTCCTCGCGCAGGCTTCCGGAGGGGAGAGTGAGATTCTGGGACCCGATGGCCCGGCTGACATCCGCGGCGGAAAGTCCGAGGGAATTCAGCGCCTCGGCATCAATGTCGACCATGATTTGTCGCGACGCACCGCCGTAGGGGAGGGAAAGACGAATCCCGGGAATGCTTTGCACCTGTGCGCGGAGGGCGAGGCGGGCCCAGTCGAAGAGCGCTCCGTCCGACATGGAATCCGACGAAATGACAAGCTGCAGGATCGGCACGCTGGACGGGCTCGTCGTAACGATGAGCGGCGGGGTCGTGCCTTGCGGCATGCGGCGGATGATGGTCTGTGAGACGGAGGTGACCTGTGCGAGGGCGCGTTCCCTTGTCACGTAAGGTTGAAAGCGGATCTTGACCAAACCGATGCCGTTGGAGGTTTCGGAGCGAATTTCCAGGATGTCATCGACGTTGTTGAGTGTCGCGATCTCCGAGAACGAAGTGATCTTTGCCGCCATTTCCCGGGCGTTGAGACCCGAGTAGGTCCACACGACAAGGATCTCCGGAGTGTCGACCCGTGGCATGATGTCGGTGGACATGCGCTGCGTGGATAGGAGACCGAAGAGGAGGATCGCGATGGCGATGACCGCAATCGTGTATTTGTAGCGCAGAGCGAAGAGGACGATCCACATGGCGCTATCGATGGTTGGTCCCGTTCATCCCTGCGGAAAGAAACCCACGGGCCCGTGATTCGCAACCGGAATTCTTCAGCTGCGACCCTGTGCAGCGAGAAGGAGGCCGGCGGCTTTGTCGAGCGTTTCCCTCCATTCGGCGTCCGGATCAGAGTCGGCCACAATACCTGCTCCGACGTGAAAATGAGCCCGTCCCGGCTCGAAGAGCGCGGTGCGAATCGTGATCGAGAACTGGCTCTCGCCGTTAAAACCAAAATAACCGATGGCTCCGGTGTAAAGCCCGCGTGGAAATGGCTCGAGTTCGGAAATGATTTCCAGAGCGCGTTTTTTGGGAGCTCCCGAGATGGACCCGCCGGGAAAGCAAGCGCGGAGCGCGGCGACGTGGCTGACCTCCGGCCGCAGAAGTCCCGTCACGGTCGAGACCAAATGGAAGACCTGCTCGAAACGTTCCAACCGAAGCAGATCGGGGACCGTGACCGTTCCGAACTCACAAATGCGCCCGAGGTCGTTGCGCTCGAGATCGGTAATCATGACAAGCTCGGCGATTTCTTTTGCCGATGTCATCAAATCGTAAGCGCTGCGTTGGTCGTCCTGCGGCGCGGCTCTTCGCGGGCGGGTGCCTTTGATCGGACACGTCTCGATGTGACGTCCGCTCAGGCGAAGGAACGACTCGGGCGATGCCGAGGCGATCTTCAACGGCCCGGCATCAAGATACGCCGCAAATGGGGCAGGGGAATAATGTCGCAGCGCTTCATAGTAATCCCATGCAGAAAAATCCCCTTCCGCCTCGAAGGGATGAGCGAGACAAACTTGGTAGATGTCGCCGGCGGCGATGTATTCGCGGGCCGCGGCCACCATTTCGAGGAACGTCTCCCGCCGGATCTTCGGCGCGAAGGGAATGCTGACATCGGCGCCGGCCTGAGGGAGTTCGAGGCAAGCAGGCGGTTCGACCCAGTCGTCCCGGTCATGGAGGTAAACGTGAACACGATCATGAAAAGCGAAGCGAAACCGGCCATCGAACGCCACCCACCCGATCGCGGCACCGGTGGGGTAACCCACATCAGGACCCGGCCGCCGGCGACGCTCGAGCTCGGCTTCCAACGCCGTCCAGTCTGTCCCTTCTAAAACCAAATCGGGATTCGTCGCGAGAAGCGAGATCGACCCGGCGCGAGCGACCGCGGAGTCAAGAAACGCGAGCCCCGGCCGGTCCCGGAGAGCCCGGGCGCATTCCACCGGGCCGGGCGGCGATTTGAGACGGACATCCATGCGCTTGCCAAGTGAGTGTAAAATTGCTCTCATTTCAAGTTCGCCGCTCCGCCAAACATCCGATGCCCTTTTTTCTCGTTATCGCTCTCGTCCTCGTGACCGCCCTGTCGCTCCACGCGCAGGAGGCCACACCGGAACCCGCCGCTACGGCGGAGGCTGCCTCTGCCCCGGCGGACAGCACACCCGCTCCCGAGCCTTCCCCGGCAGCTGACACCTCGTCGCCCTCTCCAACGCCGGAGGCAAGTCCAAGCGGAGCGACCGAGGGGGAAACTCCCGCGACTCCGGACGCCAGTCCCTCCGATGACCCGGACATGATCCCGCTTCCGCCAGAGACCGGCGACGTCGGCGCTCCGATTGTTTCCGAGACCGAAGTGCCTGCGCTGGATCGGCCAACCGATTCGGCATTCACAGGCGATCTTCCGCCAGGGCCGGATGTCATCCCGGATTCGCCTGCCGCTCCCACAGGACCAAGCGCCGGTGAAATTGAGCGGAAACTTCGGATTCGGTATCAGGAAGTCCGCACGCAGGTCGAAAAAGACTCTGCCGTCCGTTCCCTTCTCGAAAAGGCCCGCAAGGCAAAGACCTCCGAAGACGAGCGCGCCGCCTATCGCGAATACTACCGCCTTCTTTTCAAAAAAATGCGCGCCGTGGACAAAGAGCTGACCGCCCGGGTCGACGTCATGGAAGCCGCCTACCTCGCCCGCCTCGCGCAGACGCGGATCGAGCCGACCATTCCTCTCAATCCGCCGCCTGTGCCCGAGCCCCTTGCCAATTGAATGGCTCCTCTCCGGATTCCGCCCTTCTCATGATGTCCACGCACAATCTGGAGATGAAAATCTTCACCGGAAACGCGCACCCGGCCCTGGCGCGTGATATTTGCCGCTATCTGGAGGTCCCCTTGGCCGATGCCTCGGTGAGTTCCTTTCCCGACGGTGAAACCTTTGTCAAAATCAATGACAACATCCGCGGCCGGGACGTCTTCATTATACAACCCACGTGTCCGCCCACGAACCAGAACCTGATGGAGCTTCTGATTCTGGTCGATGCCGCCCGCCGGGCCAGCGCAGCTCGGGTGACGGCCGTTATTCCGTTTTTTGGTTACGCCCGACAGGATCGCAAGGACCAGCCGCGCGTGCCGATCACTGCCAAGTTGGTTGCCAATCTTCTCGTCGCTGCCGGCGTGAACCGGGTCCTGACCATGGACCTGCACGCCCAGCAATTGCAGGGCTTTTTCGACATTCCGGTCGACCACCTGCATGCCCGCCCGGTGATGGTTCAATACATTCACCGGCTCAACATCGGAAATCTCGTCGTTGTTTCTCCCGATGTGGGTGGGGTCAAAATGGCTTCGGCCTACGCCCAAGCCCTCGGAGCCAGCCTCGCGATTGTCGTCAAGAAACGGAAAAGCGCGGTCGAGACCGAGGCGTCCCACGTGATCGGCGATGTGAAAGGCAAGAACGTCCTCATCGTCGACGATCTCACGGAAACCGCCGGCACCCTCACCAGCGCCGCCCGCATGTTGCGGTCCCATGGAGCGCTTGATATTTATGCTGGCGTTTCGCACGCAGTCTTGACAGATTTGGCGGTTGAGCGATTAAAGGACTCCGAAATCAAGGAGTTGATCACGACGGACAGCGTTCCGGCCCGCCCCAACACCGATCAGCGTGTCAAAGTGCTGTCGGTCGCCGAGTTGCTCGGCGAGGGCATCCGACGCATCCATGACGATGAGTCGGTGAGTTCGCTCTTTGAACTGAAAAACACCAAGCAGGATTAATTTATGGCAAAGCAAGTCAAACTGTCCGCGCGTCCGCGCACGGAAAGCGGTCGCAACGCAGTGAAACAAGTACGCGCCCGCGGCGCTGTCCCGGCCGTCATTTACGGCTCGGGATCCGAACCCTCCAACCTCGAGGTCTCCCGTCGCGAGATCGAGCGTCTTCTGTCCCACTCGGTCGGTGAGAACATCCTCGTCGAGCTCGAAATTGAAGAGGGTGGCAAAACGACCAATCGTCTTTCTCTCATCCAAGAGGTCCAGCATCATCCCCTTCGCGGCGAGGTTCTCCATGTGGATTTCCATGCGGTCTCGATGACCGAAGAGATCGAGGCGGAAATCGTCATCGAGTCGTTCGGCGAGGCCGACGGTGTCAAAAATTTCGGTGGACTGCTCGAGCAGAGCATGCGTGCTGTCACGATCAAGTGTCTTCCGCAGAACCTCCCGGAGATCATCCGTGTGGACGTCAGTGCTCTCAAGATCGGCGATGCCGTTCACGTTCGCGATCTTCCGCTCCCGACCGGAGTCGAGGCTGTTTCCGATCCGGATCTCACGGTTTTCATCGTGGCGGAACCGACCGTCGTCGAAGAGCCTGTTGTGGCGGCCACAGCCACGGAAGTGCTCAAGGAAAAGAAATCCGAGGCCGGCGCCTCCGAGGACAAGAAGTAACCTTTTCCGCGCGTGGAGAATGTCGCGGTTTTTCGTTTGGTGGCCGGCCTGGGCAATCCGGGCCGCGAATACACCGGCACGCGACACAATGTCGGATTCCTCGTTTTGGACGAACTCGCCCGTCGCACGGCGACGACGTTTTCCTTCGACGCCAAGTGGGATGCGGAAGTCGCCTCCTGCGGCGGCCGGGCGCTGATGAAGCCCCAGACGTTTATGAATCTCAGCGGCGAATCCGTCGGCGGGTATGCCCGCTACTTCAAGCTTCCGGCCTCCGAATTACTCGTTGTTCTCGATGACGTCTCCCTCCCGCTGGGAACCGTGCGGATCCGGAAGTCCGGAAGCTCGGGCGGCCATAATGGCTTGGAATCGGTTTTGATCCACCTCGCCACGGAAGCCGTTCCCCGGCTCCGCGTGGGAATCGGAGCGCCGGACGGCCGCCCGCTCCACGACCACGTTCTCGGTCGGTTCACTCCCGAAGAGACCGAACTCGTCGATTTCGCGGTCGCACGGGCCGCCGATGCTTTCGAATACGCCAACGCCCATGGCATTGAATCCGCCATGAACCAATTCAACCAAAAAAACCAAGAACCATCATGAAACGTTACGAAGCCCTCCTCGCCCTCGACACCCGCGGCAAGGAAGACACCGCCAAGGAAACCATCGAACGACTTGAAAAAGTCTTCACCGCCGAAGGAGCTGTCATCGAACAGGTCCAACGCCTCGAAAAGCGGGATCTCGCCTATGAATCCAATCACGCCGGCAGTGCCTACTTCGTGAATTTTATTTTCGAAGCTGCTCCGGCGACGATTGACAAACTCCAAGCAAAGTTGAAACTCGACAACGACGTGATGCTGCAGAATTACCTGCGGCTTCCCGCTAAAAAAGCTGCCGCAACCGCCGCCGCCTAACCCACACACCCCGACATGGCCAGCGTCAACAAAGTCATCCTCATCGGCAACGTTACCCGCGACCCGGAGGTCAAGTTCACGCCCAAAGGCAGTGCCGTTACCGACCTTGGCCTGGCCGTGAACCGCGTCTACACCGTCGAAGGCGAGAAGCGCGAGGAGACCACGTTTGTTGACGTCGAGCTTTGGGGGCGTCTTGCCGAAATTGCCGGGGAGTATGCGAAAAAGGGCAAGTCGATCTACATCGAGGGTCGGCTTCGCATCGATACCTGGGACGACAAGCAAAGCGGACAGAAACGCTCCAAGCTTCGTGTGGTCGGCGAAAATTTGCAACTTCTCGGAGGTCGGTCTTCCGACTCGTCCAGCCGGGGAGGGGACTACGACTCCGGCCCTGCGCCCGAACGCTCCAGCCGCCCGGCTCCCCAGCGCTCGTCCCAGCCGCCACCGCCGGCGGCGGAGGACGACGACATCCCATTCTGAATCCTCCATCAGAGGGCAGAAGACTCCCGCGTTATTCGGGCTTTCTTGGCATCCGAAAAAGAGATTGCCATCGATTCTGCTCTTGTTAACCTACCAAACCCGCTCGCTCCAGGAGGGTAGCAGCTTCTTTAATGGGAATTAAAGAGGTGGCGGAACACTTAAAAGGAACCATCAACCATATGCCAGCACTGCAGGAATTGATCGCCAGCTCGATCAAAAATTATCGCGAAGGAAGTATCGTCAAGGGACACATCCTTGAAATTCGCCCGAGGGAATTCCTCGTTGATATCGGATACAAGAGCGAAGGGGTCATTCCCGCCTCCGAATTCGAAGACCCGGAAGAAGTCGAAATCGGAGATGAAATCGAAGTGCTCCTCGAGCGCCTCGAAAACGACGAGGGCATGGTCGTCCTCTCGAAAGAAAAAGCCGCCCAACGTCAGAACTGGGAAAAGATCGTCGGCGTCTTCAAAGGCGACGGTCTCATCAAGGGCAAGGTCCGCAGCGTCGTGAAAGGCGGCCTCACCGTGAACGTGGGCGTCGAAGCCTTCCTCCCGGCCTCGCAGATCGACATCATCCCACCGAAAGATCTCCAGCAATTCGTCGGCAATGTTTACGACTTCAAGATCGTCAAGATCAACGAAGATCGCAAGAACGTCGTCCTCAGCCGCCGCGAAATCATCGAGCAGGAACGCTCGGAAAAACGCCAGAAGTTCCTTTCAAGCGTCACCATCGGCGACCGCATCACCGGCACGGTCAAGAACATTACCGACTTCGGTGCGTTCATCGACCTCGACGGCATCGACGGTCTTCTCCACGTCACCGACATGTCGTGGGCCCGCCTCAACCACCCGGGCGAACTCCTCAAAGTCGGCCAGCAGTTGGAAGTTCAGGTTCTCGACATCAACAAGGACAAGGAGCGCGTCTCTCTCGGCCTCAAGCAAATGCAGTCGAATCCATGGGACCGCATCGAAGAGCGTTTCCCGGTCGGCCAGAAAGTCTCCGGCAAGGTCACGAACCTCATGCCTTACGGAGCCTTCGTGCAGATCGAAGAGGGCGTCGAAGGTCTCATCCACGTCTCCGAGCTTTCCTGGACCAAGCGCATTGCCCGCCCGTCGGACGTTCTCACGCTCGGTCAGGAGATCGAAGCCATCGTCCTCGGCGTCAACAAAGAGGAACAGAAGATCTCTCTCGGCGTCCGTCAGTTGGAGCCGAACCCATGGGATGAGATCGAACTCCGCTACATCATCGGCAAACAGGTCAAGGGCAAGGTCCGCAACATGACCGCCTACGGAGCCTTCGTCGAACTCGAGGAAGGCATCGACGGCATGATCCACGTCTCGGATCTCTCCTGGACCCGCAAGATCAATCACCCGAGCGAAATGCTCAAAAAGGGCGACGAGCTCGAAGCGGTGGTCATCGATATCGACAAGGCCAACCAACGGATCAGCCTCGGCATCAAGCAACTCGACACCGATCCTTGGAAAGAAATCGACACCCGTTTCCGGATTGGCGATCTCGTCAAGGGCACGGTCAGCAAACTCACGAACTTCGGTGCGTTCATCCAACTTCAGGATGACATCGACGGCCTCGTCCACATCTCGCAGATCAGCGAAGATCGGATCGACAAGGTCAAGGACGTGTTGAAAGTCGGTCAGGAAGTCGAAGCGCGCGTGATCAAGGTCGACAAGGCCGAGCGCCGCATCGGTCTCTCGATCAAGGCCGCGAATTACGGCGAAGAAGAGCTTCGCAAAGAAGCCGAAGCGTTCGATACCCTCCGCCCCGGAGAAGACATGGTCGGCCTCGACCAGGCCTTCCAGTTCGCGGAAGAAGAGTATCGCCCGGGACAAGGCAAGAAGAAGTAACGACCTTCCCCCAAGAAGCGCGCTCCCATGCTCCGGCAGGGAGCGCGTTTTCTTTTTCCGGAGGGCTCTCCCAAAAGTAGAAGTCAGCCCGTACCCGCGGGCTCAGGAAAAGGAGACGGACCAGCCTGGCAGCGTTTCGGTCTGTGAGATCCAGGCTTTCCACTGCGTTTCGTCAAAAGCCTCCCCTTCGTGGAGATCCACCCAGCGGGCCTGTCCGCTTTTCGGTGTTCCGCCGGGAGGGATGGGGACAAGCGACAGACCGTCGAAAAAGGTCACCCGCACGGCGCGCGTCAGCACGTGAACCGACAGGAACCATCCGCCGGACTCCCGGCGGTAGAACGGGGAATTCCACCGCACGGCTTTGCAGACTCCGGGGACTTCTCTGGAAATGAGATCGTCCAATTGTCGGCCGAACGCCTGTTTCCAGCCTGGCATGGCTTCGATGTAGGCTTGCACGGGAGCGTCTCCATCGCCCTTGGGGATCTGAGGGTTTCCTCCGGAAAGAAGCTTCGCCGTTCCGGAGGGGCCTTCTTGTTCTTTGACGGAATTGCGATTTTTTTTCATCGGCTCCAAGGAGAGATCGGGCATCCCCGGGGAAAAGCGTTTCATATGGAAACAAATTTTCCGGGGTTCAGTCGTCCGGCGGGGTCGAGGGCCTGTTTGAGTCGGGTGTGGAGCTGACGGGTCGCCGGAGTCACGGCTTTCGGCCACCAGCGTTTTTTTGCGAGGCCGACGCCATGTTCACCGGTAATGGCTCCCCCCCAAGCGAGAACTTGCTCGAACAGGGAATCGAGCGCGGCACCAGAGGCTTTCCGGACCTTGGGGCTCTCCGGATCGGCCAGCATGATATTGACATGGATATTTCCATCCCCGGCATGGCCGAAGCACGCAATGGGAAATCCGGTCTTCTTCTGCAACGCCTCGGCAAAGTGAACGAGATCGACCAACCGCCCGCGTGGCACCACGATGTCCTCGTTGAGTTTCTTGAGGCCGGTGGCCTTGAGCGACTGGGAATAGACCCGACGCAATCCCCAGATCTTTTCGCAGGCTGTCGGCGTCGTGGCCACGATCACACCCGCCGCTCCGGCTTGTTCGAGAATTTTTCCAAGCGCCCGCGCCTCACTCCGGACGCTGCCGGGCTGGCCGTCCACCTCGAGAATGACCTGCGCCTCGCCCGGCGGGAAACTGGCGTCCGGGCGATAAGAGCGAGCCGCCCGCAGCGTGAACGCATCGGCGACTTCAACGGCCGCCGGAAGGAAGCCGTGGGCGAAAACCGATTGAATGGCTTCCGCAGCGCGTTCCATGGACGGAAATCCGGCCGAGAGGGCCGCTCGGGCCGGAGGCAGTGGCAAAAGGCGAAGGGTGGCTTCCGTGACGAGTCCCAGCAATCCCTCGGACCCCGTAAACAAACCGACGAGATCAAATCCCGTTTTGTTTTTGTGCGTGCGCCCTCCGCAGCGAACGACGGTGCCGTCGGCCAGAACAACCTCCAGACCCAGCACGTAGTTTCGCGTCACGCCGTATTTCAAACACCGGGGCCCGCCGGCATTGGTCGCAATGTTCCCTCCCAGACTGCAATCTTTCAGACTGGCCGGGTCCGGCGGATAAAACAGGTTCTTCACCCGCACGGCTTTTTGAAGGTCTCCGGTAATCACACCCGGCTGAACCACCGCGACGAAATCGCGCTCATGGATCTCGAGAATCCGGTTCATTCGTTCCATCGAAATCACGATGCCACCTTCGACCGGCGTGCAGCCGCCGACATAACCGTACCCGGCTCCGCGGGGCGTAACCGGCACCCCTTCCCGTGAAGCCTCGCGAAGCACGAACGAGACCTCCGCGGTGGAAGTTGGGAAAACCAGCAGGTCGGGTGGGTTTTTGGAAAACCACTTGTCGCCGGAGTATTCGGGGGCCGGGGAAAGGACAACGGCATCGCTGCCGAGCTTGCGGGTGAGACGACGGATCAGAGCGGGGTTCATGAATGAAAAGAGCGCCAAGCCTCGGCGATGCCCTCGGCGGCGGGGAGCGACGCGACAAAACCGCCGTTTCGGCGAACGGTTTCCTGCACTTCGGGAATCGCATTCGATGGACAGCAGACAAACGCCGCAAACCGTCCGTCGAGCATCGGGATGTCGTTGAAGTGGTCGCCGGCCGCGAGCACGGCGTCCCGTTCGAGCCCGAGCCAGCGGGTCAGTTCGCCAAGCGCGGCTCCTTTGTGGTAATCCCGGTGACAGAAGCGCATGTAAACCGTATTCCGCTGGTAGCAGAAATCGGGAGACGTCTCCCGCTCCGTGTCCAGAAACGCAGCAACTTCTTGGATGAGATCCTCGGATGAAGTCACCAAGCCCACCGGGCGATTGTCTTCTTCGATGAGGGTAATCCCGTTCGACGACTCCGCGAGCGCCCGAATCCGGGCCAGAATCTCCCCCGAGCGTTTGAATAGCTCATCATGACGCCGGTAACACGCCAGATTCCACTCGTCGTAGGAGCGCCAGATTCCATCCCCGTCCCGATGAAAAATTTCCCGCTCATTGGTGAGCAGGAAGTCGGGTTCGAACGGTCCCGAAAATCGTTCCACGCCCTCGATCGCATGATCCAGTGTCCGGCCGGTGTTGATCGCCCACAGGCCCCCCGCTGCTTTGTGTTGCTCGAGGACGTCTGCAAACGCCTCGCAGCATCGGCCGTCGGATGGATGGGCGATCAGCGTTCCATCGAAATCGGTACTCAGGAGACGGATCAGAGACATCCTGCCAGTAAACACCCACGCAGTCGGTGCCGCAATTTTTTGTCGCGCCCGGGCTCGGGTTTGCGAAAATACACCCATGAAATCCGCCTACGAATTGGCCATGAGCCGTCTCGAGAAATCCGCTCCCACCGTCGCTCTCACCGATGCCCAGAAGGCGCAAATCGCCGAGATCGATAGCGAGATCAACGCCAAGATCGCGGAGAAGAAGATCTTTCTCGAGGGGCAAATGGCGACGGCCACCCCCGACGAACGGGACGAAATCCGGCGACAACTCACCTCGGAACTCGCCCGCTTGGAAGAAAAGCGCGAACGGGAGAAAGAAAAAATCCGACAGGGATCCTGACCCTACCCGCGCACCACGTGGAATCGGTTCCGCCGCTGGAACCAGACGAAAAGATACCCGGTCAGCGCCCCGCCCAAATGGGCTGCATGGCCGATGTCTCCCCCCCAACCGGTGACGACAAAGAAAAGCGAAATCCCGACCAACGCCCGTCCCAGCCACTTGGCTTTCATGTTCACCGGAATGACAAAGAAAACAAGAGCTCGGATCGGTGCTTCCGGAAAAAGCGCCGAATAGGCACACACCACACCGAATACGGCACCCGACGCTCCGATCAAGAACGACTCCGGCACCAGCAACACCTGCACTAAGCCTCCCACCACCCCGCAGGTAAGATACAAAATCAGGAAGCGCCGACTTCCCATCAGACTCTCCAGCGTCCGGCCCGCAAACCACAGCCCGAGCATGTTGAACAGCAGGTGAATCAAATTGGCATGCAGAAACTGATGCGTCACCAGCTGCCAGACCATGCCCTGTTGGAGTCCAACCCAGCTCAAAGCCAGAGGCTTCGCTAACAATGCGTAAGGCGGGACTGCGCTGATGATGAAAACTGCCACATTCCAGCCGATCAGAATTTTAACCACCGAAAGCGACTTCATTCGCAAAATACGCTAAATATGCGGCGGTTATAAATTTGCATGATTCAAATTCAGTAAGTCTCTGGAAAGAAGGAATTTACGAAAGAAAACTGAGAAAAATCGTAAAAATATCAAGCCGCCAATTCCTCGGGCGGCTGGACCGGTTGAAACCGGAACCGGACGTGGTAGCGTCCGCCGTTGAATTTCCGACAACACTTGAGGCAGGCCACCGCGCGCCGGAGGGGGCGCACTCGGGCCAGAATCGTGCCGCACTCGGGGCAGGCGTAGAAGTATTTCCGCTCCACCTTGCGGCGTTTGAAGGGGAGATTGTGACACCGGGGCTCATTGGGAATCCCCAGCATTTCGCAAGCTTCGCGCCATTCGCGGCCATGGGCTTCAATCCGCCGCCGGCCCGCCCGATGTTGCGCAAAAAGATGCGCAAGTTCATGGCGCAGAGTCCTTTGCACCTCGGCAGCCGAGATCTCGACGAGCTTGGGATTGAGAACAATGCTCTTCGTGCGCCAACACGCCAGCCCGGCGGTCGTCCGGAGGGCGGGGTTCCATGCAACGGAAACCGTCAAGTCGTGACACCCGGCCGCTCGTAACAATTGATTCGCGAAGTCTGCGAGCAAGGGGTCGGGGCGCAAGCGGGAGCTCGGTTTCGGACGATGGAGATCATCCGGCGATGTCTTGACGCGGCGCATGACGGCCCGTCCGAAATCGAGGAGCAACTGTTTGTGATTCATCGAACGACTGCGGGTTGGAGCGGCAGAACCTTTTCCACCGCCCTTACGGTGCGGGCAATGTCGTCGTCGGAGGTCTGATGTCCAAGGGAAAAACGCACCGTCGCCAAGGCCAGCTCCGCCGATACGCCCATGGCCAGGAGAACGTGGGAGGGTTGGATCGAGCCGACCATACAGGCCGAGCCACTGGAGACGCAGATGCCCTCGAGATCGAGTCCGATCAGCAGGGATTCTCCGTCGGCTCCGGGAAAACTGACATTCAGCGTGTTGGCCAGACAGCTGGCGGCGTTACCATTGCGAACCGCCTGCGGGCCGACGGAGGAGATTCCACTCCACAGATCTTCCCGGAGCCGAAGAAGGCGGTCGAGGTCGGCGGGCGCGCGGGAAACCGCGACCTCCGCGGCGGCGGCCAGACCGACGATGCCGGCGACATTTTCCGTACCCGGCCGACGGGTGTTTTCATGGGCACCGCCATGCACGGTGCGGGCGAGGGCAATCCCGGCTCCCAGCCAGAGGACACCGGTGCCCTTGGGGCCGTAAAATTTATGCCCGGCGATGGACAGCGCGGACAGGCCGAGCTCGGCGGGTGACACCGGAAGTTTTCCAAAGGTTTGCACGGCATCGGTGTGAAGGAAAACGCCCCGCTCACGACAGATCACCCCAATTTCAGCCAGCGGTTGGATGACCCCGGTCTCATTGTTGGCGTGCATCACGGTGACGAGGATTGTGTCCGGGCGGATCGCTGCGGCGATTTCATCGGGATCAACCCGCCCGTCGCGGTCCACGCCGACCGTGGTCACGTCGAATCCCTCGTAGTGTTTGAGATGCTCCACGGCATGGAGAACCGCATGGTGCTCGACGGGGGAGGTGATGATATGGCGTCCGCGAACCGCGTGCGCCCGGGCGAGGCCGATTACCCCGAGATTGCAGGCCTCGGTGCCACCACCGGTGAAAATGATCTCATGGGCCTTGGCTCCCATGAGAGCAGCCACGCGCTCGCGTGCGTCGTCCACCGCCGCCCGCGCCCAACGTCCGGACGCGTGGATGGATGACGGGTTTCCGTAAATGCCGTCCAAAAACGGAAGCATCGCCTCCCTCGCCTCCGGGGCGAGCGGAGTGGTCGCATTGTAATCTAGATAAACCATTCGATTTCGCCCGCGGTCACCCGCTGGGTTTTGTCCAGAATCTTGAGCTGCTTCTCCTCGTAAACCACCAGCGAACCGGCGGGGACGCTGTGCATGAGAAAAACGTTGGCGCCGATGGTGGACCCATCACCAATCCGTGTTTCGCCGCCCAAAATCGTCGAATTCGGGTAAATCGTGACGCGGTCTCCGACATCCGGGTGGCGTTTTCCGCCTTTCACGATGTGGCCGGCGTCATCTTTGGCAAAACTCCGCGCTCCGAGCGTGACGCCATGATAAAGCTTCACCCGCGCCCCAATCCGGCAGGTTTCTCCAATCACCACCCCGGTTCCGTGATCGATGAAGAAATACGGTCCGATTTTTGCCCCGGGATGAATATCGATTCCCGTCCGCGCATGGACCCACTCCGTCATCATCCGCGGCAGGAGCGGCACACATTCCGTGTAAAGCACGTGCGCCAGGCGCTGGATCGCGATGGCCTCGATGCACGGGTAGGAAAGAATAATCTCCTCATTGCTCAAAGCCGCCGGATCGCCCTCGTAGGCCGCTTCGATATCCGTGCGCAAAATCTCGCGAATCCCCGGCAGAGCTTCCAAAAATCGCTTCAGCACGTCCCGGGCCTGGGCCTTCGGGCACTTGGGATCCACCACCCGCAGGCTCTTGGCGATCTGGTCCTCCAGCCGCGTGGCCACCGCCCGGAGTCGTTCCTCCGTGATGTCGCCGAGTTCGCTTTTGTGGATCGGTTTTTCGTCGTGAAATCCCGGAAAAAGCACCTGCAACAACTGCTCGCAGATCTGGTGCAGCGCGCGTTTGGACGGCAAATTGTGACCGTCCGTATTGTTGAGCCCTCCGACCTCCCCGTAAGAAGTGAGAATCTGTCGGGTGATCGACTGCAAAGCGCGTTCCATACCGGGCGCAAATATGCCGCGCCAAGGGGAAATGTCGAGAGTCGGGGTGGGGAGCGAAACCTCGCGCAAGGGATTTGCAAAAACGCCAGCCTGTGGCACGTTCGGCCGCATGACCCCGCTTGCGCTCGTCGTCGGCTTTCTTGGCTCCGGCAAAACGACCTTTCTCAAATCGCTCGTCCCCAACCTCGCCGAGCGCGGCCTGCGGCCGGGGCTCCTCATCAATGACTACCAGAATGCCCGGGTGGACGCGGAGCAGTTCCGCGATTTGATCGACGAAGTGCGCGCTTTGAGCGGGGATTGCGTTTGCTGCGGCTCGCGGGATCAGCTTTTCGACGAATTGCGGAGGTTTCAACACGGTCCGAGGCGCGTGATGCTCGTCGAGACCAATGGAACCACCGACGCCGGACCGCTCATCGAAGCACTCGCCCTCGATCCCGATCTCGCAGGCTTCAGCCCTCCGATCCAAGTTTCCATGATCGACGTCCAACGCTGGCAGAAACGATTCTGGCATAACTCCCTCGAGCGCGGCCAAGCGCTGACAGCGTCGCACCTCTGGCTCACCCGCGCGGACAGCGTTCCGGCCCCGCGCTTGGCGGAAGTGGAGAAATCGCTCGCTGACCGTGGGATTCAAGGCCGGCGGACCGATCCCGTCGCGTTTGCGGACGAACTTGTGTCCCTCGAAAAATCCCTCGCCACAGAGACACGGACGATTGGTTGTTCCTGCGGGCACGATCATCATGGCCACGAGCATCACGAGCACGAGGCGCATGACCATGAGCACGCGCATCACCACCACGCCGAGCATCATTTTGCATCGGCCGAACTGGCCTTGCCGGAGGCGGTGGACGAGCCATCGTTCCGTCGGTTTCTCCGCGATCTTCCGCACGAAGTGGTGCGGGCGAAGGGGCTGGTGCGATTTCATCAGCGCGGGGCGGAGTTTTTTGTCTTCCAGAAAATCGACGACGACATCCAGTTTTTCCCGGTGGGTCCGACGCCCCGGGTGGCGTCGCCGTTGCTCCTCGTGATCGGCCCGCGTCTCGATCCGGATGACCTCCGCCTCCGCGTAGCCGCACTCGCGCCAGTGGTGGCTTGATCGCTTGTCGGGACTGCCCCGTCCGGTCTGGCGGCGGAAGAACTGCGAATTTCTTCCTTGTCAGGCCCCGGGATGCGTGGTTTCCTTTCCACACTTTCCGCACAACCGGCGGACTTTCGTTATGGCAAAAGAAATTGTAGGACAGATCAAGTTGCAAATCCCCGCGGGTCAGGCCAATCCGGCTCCTCCGGTCGGCCCGGCCCTCGGTCAACAGGGCGTGAACATCATGGCCTTTTGCAAAGAATTCAACGCGGCCACCCAAAAGCAGGCCGGCGACATTCTCCCCGTCGTCATCACGGTCTATAAGGACAAGACCTTTACCTTCATCACGAAGTCGCCACCCGCGGCGATCCTCCTCAAAAAAGCCGCCGGTCTCGCCTCGGGCTCCAAAGAACCGAACAAGACGAAAGTCGGCAAGCTGACCAAAAAACAGGTCATGGATATCGTGAAAGTCAAAATCAAGGACATGAACGCCCGCTCGGAAGAAGCGGCGTTCCGCACCCTCTGCGGCACCGCCCGCCAGATGGGCCTCGAGATCGTCGACTGAACCTTTCTCCATCCCCGGAGACCCAGAAGCCTCCCGGCACGAACAGACGCCTTCCAAGGCGTCTGTTTTGCTTTCCCGAGGAGGCGCTCTTATTTAATGCAATAAACTTGCATTATCGGTCTTGACGTTTGGCGTGTTCCATTTATCACGGCCTCCATGCGCTTTCTTTTCCCACTGGCCGTTCTCGCCGCGGCGATTCTTCCGGCGAACCTTCCCGCTGAAAACTTGCCCGCCTCTCCGGAAACAGACTCCGAGACATGGCTGAACCGCGAACAGATCACTGGCGACTGGAAGGGGATCCGCCCCTCGCTTTCGGATCGCGGAATCGACATCTTCGGCAGCTACACGGTCGAAGTCTGGGGAAACACCACAGGCGGCCTCAAACAGGGCACGGTCTATACCGGGCTGCTCGACTTTGGCGTGGAAATCGACCTCGAGAAAGCCATCGGCTGGACGGGCGCAAGCGTCAGCACAACGTGGCTCTGGCTCAGCGGACGCGACGCCAGTGAGGACCTCACGGGGAATTTTCTCACCGTTTCCAACATCGCAGGCTTCAACACGCTGCGGATGTTCGACTTGTGGTTTCAACAGAACCTCTTCGACGATAAACTCTCGATTCGTGTCGGGCAGCTCGCGGCCGATGCGGAATTCATCGGTTCTGATTACGCCTCGCTCTTCATCAACGGCACCTTCGGCTGGCCGGCCTTTGCCTACATGAACCTTCCCGAGGGCGGTCCGGGTTACCCCATGGCAACCCTCGGAGCCCGCATCGCGCTGAACCCCGTCGAGTGGTTCACGTTCCAGTCCGCCGTCTTTCAAGGCAATGTCTTTGCCCAGGATGTCAATCGTCACGGCTTCCGCTGGCGGCTCAATGCCGAAACCGGCTACACGTTTTTGAACGAAATCCAAATCCGATGGAACCAACGAGACGAGGAAACCGGACTCGCCGGGCAATTCAAAGCCGGAGCCTGGGCCCAGACGGGACAGTTCGCCGACGCGCTGGCCGAGTCCACGGCGTCCGGGAATTTCGGATTCTACGGCATCATCGACCAACTCCTCTTCCGCGAACCCGGGGCCGAATCCGCTCCCGCCGCGGGTCTTTCCAAGGACGGCAAAACGGTCGTCACCAAAGATTTCAAAGTGCCCGTCGTCCTGGAAAAATCCGATCAGGGGCTCGGCTGGTTTTCGCGCGTGGCCTTCACCAAGACCGACCGCAATTTCATCAACTTCTACTTCGACACCGGCCTCACTTACAAAGGCCTCATTCCTACCCGCGATGAGGATTCCCTCGGCTTGGCATTTGCCTACGCCCAGCTCAGCAACGGCGCCCGCAGCGCGGTGGCCGAGGAAGGCGCGGTCCCGATGGGCGCCGAAATGGTTCTCGAGCTGACCTATCAGGCCCAGCTTACACCTTGGCTCAGCGTGCAGCCGGATCTTCAATACATCATCAACCCCGGCGGCACATCGAGCACCGAGAACGCTTTGGTCATCGGAGGTCGCGCAGCCATCGCCTTCTGATCCCCGCCCGGGGAATTTGATCCCGGATAACGTTTTTGAAATCATCGCAAGTCGGGCTTGCTAATGAGAATGTTTCTCAGGAGTCTGGCTCCACAAACGATGAAAAAACTTGGTGATATCCACCACGCCCGACCGCTGGAAGTGGTTGGGTTTTCGAGCGATTGCGGGCGGGCCGGGCGACTCTCGGCGCTGGGATTTTTGCCGGGAATCCGGATCCGGATCTCGCGCATCGCGCCGCTGGGGGATCCCATCTCCATCGAAATGGACGGCCAAGAAATCAGTCTCCGCCGGGCCGAAGCGGCCTTGATCGAAGTGAAGGAGATCGAATGACGCCCCTCGCCGCCGAGTGCCGCACGATCCGGATCGGTCTCCTCGGAAATCCAAACACCGGCAAATCTACGCTTTTCAACCGCCTGACCGGACTTCGCCAGCACATCGCGAATTACCCCGGCGTGACAGTGGAAAAAAAATCCGGCCGGATGACTCTCGGCGACCGGGAGGTCGAACTCGTCGATCTTCCCGGCACTTACAGTCTCGCCGCCACCTCGCCGGACGAACGGATTGTCATGGATGTCCTCGGCGGACGACGCGGGCAGGCCGCCCCGGATCTTTTGGTCTGCGTCGTGGATGCAACGAACCTCAAGCGAAACCTCTTCCTCGCCTCGCAGGCGGCGGAGCTTCGGATTCCGATGGTCATCGCTCTGAATCAATGGGATGCCGCCAAGCGAAATGGTCTTCGCATTGACGTCGATCTTCTCGCGGAGCGGCTCGGCGTACCGGTGGTGCCCACGGTTGCGAAACGGGGCGAGGGAATCGATGCCCTCACGCGTGCCATCGAGCAGGTCCTCCGCGATCCCCGGTTGCTCTCGCGAATCGTCTGGCCGGAATTTGTTCTCGAAGCCCGCGAGATGGTGCGAAACGGCCTGGAACAATTCGGCGTCGAATCCACCGATCCCGAAGCGCTGCGACTGATTTTTGATGCCGACAGTGCCTACGCCGGGGAACGACGGATCAAGGACCGCATCCAACCCGTTTTGAAGGCCGCGCGGGACCGAATTCGCTCCCATGGACTTAATCCGGCTTCGGCGGAACCCGTCCTGCATTTTCGACACCTCGACGCGCTATTGACCGACGTTGTTGGTGGCGATGGAAAAACCGCCCGCTCGGGGAGCTCCATCGATGCCCTGTTGCTCCACCGCGTCTGGGGAACGGTGATTTTTTTCGGCGTGATGTATGTCGTCTTCCAGAGTCTTTACGCGTGGGCCGGTCCGATCATGGATCTCATCGACGCCGCGACCGGCTGGGTGCAGGAGATCGTGTCACCTTTTCTTGCTGGCACGCCCGTCCTCCAGAGTCTGGTCATTGACGGGGTCATCGCCGGTGTCGGGGGCGTCCTCATTTTCCTTCCACAAATTCTCCTGCTCTTTCTTTTTATCGCGATTCTCGAAGATACCGGCTACCTCGCCCGGGCCGCGTTCCTGATGGACAAACTCTTCGGATGGTGCGGCCTCAATGGAAAAAGCTTCGTCCCGCTTCTCTCAGGTTATGCCTGCGCGATTCCGGGTGTGATGGCGGCGCGGACGCTCGAGGATCCGAAGGCCCGGTTGACAACGGTCTTGATGACGCCCTTCATGAGTTGCTCGGCGCGGCTGCCGGTTTATGTGCTCCTCATTGGAGCTTTTGTGGAGCCGGTTTATGGGTCGCTGGTGGCGGGGTGGACGCTGTTTGCCATGCATTTCGTCGGAGCGGCTGTCGCGATGCCGCTGGCTTGGTTTCTCAACCGCTGCGTGCTCGGCATCAAAGCCCAGCCGTTCATTCTCGAGATGCCCGATTATCGGGTCCCGGCCCTGCGCAATGTTGTCCTCCGCATGTGGGAACGCGGCCGGGAATTCGTCATCCGGGCCGGCACCGTCATCCTTGCCTTCTCCATCATCATCTGGGCGCTCCTCTACTTCCCGCGCCCGGAATCGGTCGCCGACCAAACACGGGAAGCCTTTGTCGCAGCCGCCTCGCAGAATCTCCCCGCCGCCGAGGTCACATCCGCGCTGGAAGATCCGGAGTCCGACCTCTCCCTCCGCCTCGCCCATTACGTCGATGCCGCCTACATCGAGCAGAGCTACCTCGGACGCTTCGGCAAAACCGTGCAGCCGATTTTCGATCCGGCGGGCTTTGATTGGAAAATCACGGTGGGCGTTCTTTCGAGCTTCCCGGCGCGCGAGGTGATCATCGCCACCCTCGGCATCATCTACAATCTCGGAGCCGAAGTGGACGAGGGCTCGGATGATCTCCGCTCGACGCTCGCCCGCGAGACCTGGCAGAGCGGACCGCGCGCCGGTCAGCCGGTTTACACCCTTCCGGTCGTCCTTGCCCTCATGGTTTTCTTTGCCCTCTGCATGCAGTGCGGTGCCACCGTCGCCGTCATCGCCAAAGAACTGAACTGGGGCTGGGCCATCGGCTCGTTTTTCGTCATGACCGCCCTCGCCTGGGTGGCCGCCGTCCTCATCTACCAAATCGGCAGTCGATTTTGATTTTCTCACAATTCAATGGCTTGTCGGTCAGCCGTGATCGAGAGTTCCCGGGCCTGTTGGGAAGGACTCACAATATCATGGTCATTTATCGAAACTCCCCGCGTGGCCGTTGCAACCTTCTGTGGTTCCGGCATCCTGGGAAGAAATGGCTCGCGTTCGCGTTGTGAACGTTTATCAGCCACGAATCGAATGAAACGCTACATCCTTCCGGTTTTGCAGACCCTCGTGACGCTGGGGCTGTTGTGGTGGATTTTCCGGGATCCCGAGCAGAACCGGCTGATGCTGTCGGCGCTGGAGAGTGCAAAGTTCGCGTGGCTGATTCCGGGCGTGCTTGCGGTAGGGGCGGCGTTTCTTCTTCAGACGCAACGGTGGGTGATGTTGCTGGCGGTTCAGGGCATTTCGATGGGCTGGTGGCGGGCGTGGCGACTGATCATGGTCGGGGCGTTTTTCAATCTCTTCCTCTTCGGGGCGACCGGCGGCGATGTGATCAAGATTTTCTATGCGATGCGTGAGACGGCGACGAAGAAAAGTGCGGCATTTTTGAGCGTGATGGTGGATCGCATCGTCGGCCTTGTGGCCTTGGTCGTGGCGGCTGCGGTGATCTGCGCGTGGAATTTCTCGATGCTTCTCTCAAATCCCGTGACAGCGGCTCTGATGGGCTCTCTGGCGGTGATTCTCGGCGGCTCGCTGGGCGTGATCGTGGCCGGATTTGTGGTCGATCGTCTGCAACTGGCCCACCGGCTGCCGGGCTGGATCCCGCTGCACGGGCGGATTGTGGAAATGGCTTCGGCGTTTTCGATTTATGCGAGGGATGGGCGGACTCTTCTTGCGACGCTCGGTCTTTCCATCCCGGCGCACTTGCTGATTTTTTCGGCGTTCTATTTTTCGGCGCGCGCGTTTACGGACGCCTTGAGTTTGATGAACGTGTTCTGCGTGATGCCGATCATCAATACGATCACGGCGCTTCCGATCAGTCTCTCCGGCGTCGGCGTGCGGGAAAAACTTTTTCAAAACACCTTCGGGGCGCTTTTTGGACTGCCGACGGATGTTTCGACCGTCATTTCGCTGGGTGGATTTTCGATGACTCTCTTTTGGGGGCTGGTGGGCGGGGTAGTCTATCTCCTGTATCGGCCGACCGGAGTCCATCTCCGCGACATGGAAAAGGCGGTGGGTGCGGTGGAGGAAGCGGTCGAGAAAAATGGCTGAGCGAGTGAACTTCCGGCGGCCCCTAGTCGTGGCGAACTTTGCCGTGACGGTGGATGGAAAGACGAGCACGCGAAATTTCACGCCCTCGCTTTTCACGTCCCCGGCGGACAAGGCGCGCTTGGAGGAAATCCGGGCCGAGAATGATGCCGTGCTGGCGGGACGGGGAACGGTCGCGGCCGATACCATGAGCATGGGACTCTCGCGGGCGGACTTGCGGGAGGCGCGTCGCGCGGCGGGGCGAGCGGAAGTGCCGTTGCGCGTGGTGGTGTCAAATGCCGGTCGGTTCGATCCGGGGTGGAAGATCTTTCAGTATCAGGCCTCGCCATTGGTGATTTTTTCGACAACACGCCTCTCGGGTGCCGACCGATCTCGGCTGGCTCCCCATGCGGATCTCCATTTGTTTGATCGGGAGAATGTTCCGCTCGGCGCGGTTCTTCGGACGTTACGGGAAGATTACGGCGTGAAACGGCTGGTTTGCGAGGGTGGGGGGACGCTTTTGCGCGCGATGGCGGCGGAGGATTTTTTGGATGAGTTGCACCTGACCATCGCCCCGGTGATTTTCGGGGGGCGGGGCGCGCCGACGCTCACCGGACTGCCCGGCGGGTTTTTGCCATCGGCCTGCGAGTTTCGGACCGCTTCGCGACGCGTGGTGGACGGCGAGTGTTTTTTGCACCTGAAACGGGTTCGAAAAACGTGGCATTGAGCCCGGCGATCACGAGCAGGCCTTTCAAGGTCAAGGCGGGGTCAACGGCGTCGAACAGGGGAACGCCGGACGAAATCAGGCGGGCGTCGCCCCCGGTCGCGATGATTTTCGGGCGGGATTTCGGGAAAGCCTCGCGCGTGACCTGCGTGAGGATCTCTGCGACGAGGCCGCGGTAACCGTGAACCGCCCCGGAGAGCATCGCGGCTTCCGTGGAGCGTCCCACCGCCACTTTCGGGTGCCGCAGGCGGATGAGCGGGAGGAGCGCTGTGCGGTCGTGCAGATACTCGGTCATGGCGTTGAGGCCGGGGGCAATCACGCCGCCGATGTAATCTCCCTTCGCCGAAATCACGTCGAATGTCACCGCCGTTCCGAAATCCACCACGATGGCCGGAACGCCATAATGCGCGGCGCAGCCGGCGGCATTCGCGAGCCGGTCGGCACCGATGCCGTGGGGATTGGGGTAGTCAATGCCGACGCCGAGCTCCACCTCCGGCCCGACCCAGCAAACCGGTCGTCCGGCCGCGATGTCGACTTCGCCTTTTTTTTTTGGAACCACCGAGGCCGCCACGACTCCGGAAATCGGCCGGTTTTTCAGAAAATCTGAAATCTGCGCGGCGGAGAGGTCCGGGGTGGGGAGGCGGACGATTTTTCCGATCCTGCCCCGCTCCGCGAAGGCGAGCTTGGTGAAAGAGTTGCTGATATCCACGAGCAGAATCCTCGGCATGTGCGGACGATTCCTTTGTGCCGGTGCCACGTCAAGCTCAGTTGCCCGAGGAACACGCTGGCCAATTCCGCTGCGGGCATGTAGTTTTCCCAACCATGTCGGTGAGATGTTGGCTTTGCAGTGGAATCAGCGCGGTGGTTGTCGCCGGGGCGGCGTGGGCGCAATCCCCGTTGACGCGTGAGCAACTCGCGGCCACCTCGCGACTGGACTCGCTGACGATCCCGACGCCCGGAGAGTTCTTCGTGGCCCTCGACAAACAGGGCCAGCTCAACTGGCCGCAGCTTTTTCAACCCGAAGCCGCCGTCCTCACGTCGAGCCGCGAACAAATGGCCCTCATGCTCGGCGTTCTGGTGGCCGATGGCTACATTGCTGTCGAAGCCCAGGACAGCCAGGGTGTGAAGAATGTTGGAAAAGACATCGTCCGCCTCGCGAAGAAACTCAACGTGAGCCAGAGCATTATCGGTCGCGGCAACAGCATCAACGACTTCGCGGAGAACAACGACTGGAGCGCCCTGCGTGAAGAGCTCGAGGCGACACAAAACGAGGTGAAGCTCGCGATGGCCGAGCAAAAAGACCAGTCGCTCGTCACTTTGGTGACCATTGGAGCGTGGATTCGCGGCACCGATACCGCTGCGGAGTTTATCGCGAAAAACTATACGCCCGAGCTTGCCGAGCTCCTGCGCCAGCCGGCGATTGTGACTTATCTTCTCTCCCAGATCGACCAACTGCCCGCGGGATTTCGGGAGGATCCTCTCGTGATGAAAATTCGGGTAGGGCTCGATTCCGTCCTCCCGCTCGTCAGCACCGGTTCCGGCGAACCCCTTTCGGAGAGTGCGGTCCAAACCCTCGCCGCAACGATGTCCGGGCTGGTCGATGTCATTTCCGAAGAGGAGGAAAAATCATGAAACGCCTCGTCTGCGCTCTCTTCATCGCTGGCACGGTCTCGGCTTTCGCCGATCCCACTCCGACCGCAACAGCCTCGCCGACGCCGGCCGTGCCTTCGGCGGATGAGGTCCCGCTCGCCCGAAGCCGCGCGCTCGAGCTCGCCGGAGCCTTTGCGAATGAAGGCTACAAGATTCGCGATGGATTCTGGTCGGGCACGCTGGAGAAAGACAAACCGGTCTTCCTTGAGGTGAATCTTTTTGCCGGGAACGAATACTGGTTCTCGGCGGCGGCCACCGGCCCGGCCCGAAAGATTTCGGTCGCGCTCTTTGACGAAAAAGGCAAGCCGCTCGAAGGCGAGACTTACGAAGACGGTCCATCTGCCGCGGCCGGATTTGTGCCCTCCACCAGCGGACCACGCATTGTTCGGGTTCTCATGACTGAAGGTGAGAAAGCGGACTTCTGCCTCGTTTATTCTTACAAGTAATCCGATGCCTTCCACGACCGCCGAAAAACTCAACAATCCGCTGGTCCGCCAGTTTTCCGTTTTCCTTCAGAACAAAGTCGGGGCCCTGCTCGAAGTCGTGAAGCTCCTCAACGACAACAGCATCGTCGTCCTGGCTCTCAGTATTCAGGATTCCTCGGAATCCGCCATCGGCCGGATGATTGTCAGCGACCCCGAGCGAACGGCGGAGCTTTTCCAGGAAAATGACATCCCGCACAGCGATTGCGAAATGATGGTGGTCGAACTCGACGAGGGGCCGGCCGACCTGGCCCGCGTGCTGGCGTCGCTCCTCATGGCCGAGGTGAATATCTATTTCAGTTATCCGCTTCTGATCCGTCCCCGCGGTCGAGCCATTCTTGCGCTCCACCTCGACGATATCGAATGTGCGTCGTCGGTCCTCACCGGCGAGGGATTCACGCTCCTGAATCAGGGCGATCTTTCGCGCTGAACGTCCGCCCTCAATAGCTGTGTTTGGTGAGGGTCGTCTTCCCTCGGAAGATCCAATAAATGCTCGCCGTGTAAGCCAGCACCAGCGGCACGCCCAGAGCGGCAATGAAAAGCATGATGCCGAGCGTTTTTTGCGATGAAGCGGCGTTGATGATCGTGAGACTGTTCTCCGGGTTCGGACTGGAGAGGACCATGTTCGGAAAGTAAGTCAGCCCGAAGGTCGCCATCATCAGGGCCATCGAGATGCAGGATGAGAGAAAGGCATTGAACTCCCGCCCTTTATGAATCTCGCGCGGGATGTTCAGCACGAGGAGAATGTTCAGCGTGACAACGACAAACACCCACGGCCTTTCGCGCACCGTATCCAGGACCCAGGGCACTTCCACGAGGGTGTACATGTTGAACAGGAAGTAGGATGCCAGGAAAAGGCCGATCAGGCGCGGGATCCACCCCCGGACAATTTCCTGGAGTTCGCCCTCCGTCTTCATTGCGAGATAGATCGTTCCATGCATCGCGAACAGAAGGACGGTCGTGACGCCCATGAGCAGAGCGTAGGGATTGAGGAGGCCGAGGAACGTCCCGGCAAACTCATGATCCGCGTCGAGCGGGATGCCACGCACGATGTTTCCCATCGCCACGCCGATCAGAAACGAGGACAAAAAACTCCCGGCACTGAAGGCCACATCCCACGACCGCCGCCACCAGGTCCATGTCTCTTTGCTGCGAAACTCAATGGCCACAGCCCGGAAAATCAGCGAGCACAAAAGCAGCATGAATGCGAGATAGAACCCGGAAAACACCGTGGCATACGCCTCCGGAAACGCGGCAAACAGCGCGCCTCCGCCCGTGACGAGCCAGACTTCGTTTCCATCCCAGACCGGGCCGATGGAATTCAAAAACAACCGGCGGTGTTCATCTTTTTTCACGAACAAATGTACGGCTCCGACACCCAGATCGAAACCGTCGAGAACGGCGTAGCCGGTGAACAAAACGCCCACGAGCACAAACCAGATCGTGTTAAGATCGAGCCAGTTCATGCGCGGGGAGCGGGCTCGCGAACGATGGCTTTCCAACTTTCCGGCATCTCTTCGCTTTCTTCCTCGGAATCCGGCCCGTGCTGGATCTTTCGTGTGAGCAGGAACAAAAACATCACAAACAGCAGGGCATACACAAAGCCGAACATGATCAGCGAGGCGACGATCTGGTTTGCCGTCACGACTTTGGAGACCGCTTCCGACGTCTTCAGAAGCTCATAGACGATCCAAGGCTGGCGTCCCATTTCCGCCGTGAACCACCCGGCCTGATTGGCAATCTGCGGACCGAGGACGGAAAAGACCAACAGGACCAAAAGCCAGCGCGTCGTTCGGAGGTCGGTTCGAAAAAGCCACCCGCGCCACCAGTAAAAATTCGCCACAATCACCAAACCGAGCAGGGCGGAGCCGACGCCGATCATGATGTGGTAAAACTGAAACACCGCCGGAACATTCGGCCAGTAGTTGCGCCGGATCGTCTGCAGCTGCTCCGCATCCGCCTCCGGGTAGCGCGGTTGGAGAAAAGAATCCGGCGGCAGGTCGTTCAGACCGACCACGGGTTTTGAAACATCTCCCCACGCCAGAAAACTCAGGAGGCCCGGAATTTTCGGCCCGATCACCGTCTCATTCTTCATGTCGACAATTCCGAAAAGAGCCATCGGGGTTTCAGGAACGGTTTCAAAGACCCCTTCCATCGCCGCCAGTTTGATCGGCTGGTTTTTCACCACGCCCTTGGCCGTGGCATCACCACTCACCATTTGGAGAATCGTGGCCACCGTCGCCACCGCGAGACCGACCTTCAGAGAGGCCTTGGCGAACTCGAGGTGTCGCTTTCTCAGCAAATAAAACGCGCTGATGCTCACCACCAGAAACGCTCCGGCCATCCACGCGCCCAAAATGACGTGTGTGAGGCGGTCCATGCTTGATGGATTGAAAACCATGGCCCAGAAGTCATCCACCACCGCCCGGACGCTGGTCAGGTCCTCCGGTTGGACGATGTAGCCCACCCGCAGCCGAACGGCTTCGCCATTCACTGTCTTCTCCAGATGGAACCCGGCCGGTGTTTGCATCCAAGAATTCGCCACCACGATCCACACCGCGCTGAAATGTGCCCCGAATGCCACCATGCACGTGGCAAAAAAATGCAGCCGAGGCCCGACCTTGTTCCAGCCAAACAGCAGCAGGGCGAGAAATCCGGACTCGAGAAAAAACGCAAAGATCCCCTCCGCCGCCAGCGCGCTGCCGAAGATGTCGCCGACAAAACGCGAGTAGGTCGCCCAATTTGTACCGAACTCAAACTCCATCACGATCCCGGTTGCGACGCCAATGGCGAAGGTAAGAGCAAAAATACGCGTCCAATATCGCGCCATATTGTGATACAGCGGATTGCCCGTTTTCAGCCAGATCCCCTCCATGATCACCAAAACAACACCCAAGCCAATGCTCAGCGGGGGGTAGAGGTAGTGAACGCCCGCGGTGAAGGCAAATTGGATCCGGGCGAGCCACTCTGCGGTCATGCTGATGATTAGGGATACTAATATCAGGCAAAAATACACGTTCGTTTTCCGGAAATCTTTCTGCCTAACTTTCCTGCAAAAAATCCTTGAGTTGCGCCGGAGGTCGTGAGATTCTTCTCTTTCTATGGCAAAAAAAGCATGGCTCGAGCGTAACAAGCGCAAGCAAAAGACGGTGGAAAAGTATGCTGCGCTTCGTGCGGAGTTGAAGGCGAAGAAAGACTACGCCTCGCTCACACAGCTCCCGCGTGACGCCAGTCCGACGCGTCTGGTGAACCGCTGCGTGGTCAGCGGCCGTCGCCGTGCTTATATTCGCCGTTTCAAGATTTCGCGTATCACGTTCCGTGAGCTGGCCTCGGCTGGGTTGATCCCGGGCGTGACCAAGGCGAGCTGGTAAAGGTCGCCGCACCGGAGCCTCGGTGCCATGCCCCTCTACGAGTACGAGCCATCCGACGGTCAGAGCTGTAAAGCCTGCGGGGGACGTTTTGAATTGCGTCGTCCCGCGGAGCGTCCGCATCCCACCCATTGTCCGGTTTGCAAAAAACCGGTCCGGCGTGTTTTGTCCGTTGTGACGACCCCGAAAGTCTCGAAGCCGTTATCCATTTCGGATGCCAAAAAGGCCGGCTTCTCCGTTTACAAAAAACGGGAAACCGGCGTTTACGAGAAAGAGTAGTCGGTCAGGCGGGAACCGCTGAGACGCGTCCGGAGCGCAGAGCGCGATTTCGGACAACTGCGAGAGCAACAAACGCGACTTCGGCGATCACAAAGCCAACGGCGAGGGGGAATCCACCGGTTCCGAATCCGTAACTATGGAGTCCGACGCCAAGGATGAAGTTCACGCCATACCAAGCCATGATGATGGACTGGAACGCCAGAACGGCCCCGACGGCCATTCCGAATCCACCCCACTTTCCGGCAATCCGCCCGTGGAGAACGATGAGATAGCCGAGGAGTGCAATGAGGGCCCATGTCTCTTTCGGATCCCAGTCCCAGAACCGTCCCCACGAGTAGTTTGCCCAGACTCCGCCGAGAATCGTCCCGACCGCCAGAAGCAGAACACCGACCTGCAGTGATCGATAGAGATAGTTGTAGAGGGCGGGTGCGGGCTTCTTGCCAAAGATCACCTGGCCCAAAGCGATGTGTCCCACACCAAGGGCAAGCGCGAACGCCGCGTAGCTGAGTGTGATCGTAAGGACGTGCGTGGTCAGCCAGAAATTGTCCGCGAGGACTGGGACCAGCGGATGGATGGCCGGATTCAAAATCACCGGCTGCGTATCCGCCAGGATGAGTGAGACGACAGCGACCGGTATCGCCCCGAGCAGGAAGTAACGACACCGGTGGATCGCCTCGAAAATCATCGCAAAGAGAATGGTGCCGAAGGCAACCCAGATGACGCTTTCATACATGTTCGTCACTGGAGCCCGGTCCGAGATGAGGATTCGGCAAACAAATCCCAGCACCTGCATCCCGAGACCCGCCAGAGCCAGTGCCCAAGCCGCGATGTAGCCGATCCGAGCAGCCCGACCGGCCAGCGCTAGGAGTGAAAGTCCGGCTCCAAGGTAGAGTATCCAAGCCCAGCGGAACGGGTGCAACCGCTGGTAAAAGGTCTCGATAGCGATTTTGTCGGGATCGGCTTGGAATCGCGGATTCTCGGCCGCCTGTTCTTTTCGCAGAAGCTCGATACCTGCGTTGAATTCGGACTGATTGTTCCCGGAAAAGCCCGCGCGAAGCTTGGCGAGGGCCGGATCACTCGGGCCAAGAGGACTCCAGGCGGCTGCGCCGGTGGGGAGGGGAGTAATGAGGCGTCCGCTGGTCAGCCCCTCAAAAATCGCGAGGCGCATGCCGACGTCGGAGGCCGCCTTCATCACGGCATCGAGACGAATTTTTGGGTTTTTGGCCCGGGTTTCCGCAACTTCTTGGAACAGTTCGAGGAGCGGCTTGGTGGCGGCGAGTTCGTTGTAGGAAAAAAGCTTGCGGCGTGTGTCGAGGCCGACGCGTTCCTTGAGTTTTTTGTTGTTTACCAAGATCGACGGCACGGCGTCCCAGCCTTGCGGGGCGAGCCACATCGAGACGACCCCCTCGACCGAGCCGAGGCGGTGGCCGTCCCGCTCGATCCATGGTCGGCCGGTCATGCTGAGGAGAGCTTCATCCGCAAAGACCAAGAAAGGTTTTTTCCGCCCGTTTTCCTGCACGGGAACGGTCTCGAGGAGTTGAAAGTCGAGAGCGGCGCCGACCGGGGCCAACGCCCCGAGAAGCACCGCAGCCACCAACGTCAGCTTGCGGAGATCAAAAAACATCGCGGCGACTTTCCATCAACTCCGGCCCTCGCGCAACTTTTCGCTGAAAAACCCCTGCAAAACCTTATCGGCGCAGATTTTCAGGCCGGGTGGGTTCCTCCAAAATGCCACGTGCCCGACGCCAGAGAAGAATGCCCTCGACGGCCATCCAGGCCGTGATTCCCAGCATCAGGGCACCCACGGCGACGAGAAGAAAGCTCCCGCCTTGCACCCAGCGCTGGATGTCGGTGATGAGCGCCCAAGACGGCATCACGAACATGAAGACCATCGGGATTGTGACAAAAAACGTTGGAAGTCCGCGGCGGACCAGCCAGAACGACACGACGAGGAGCGCGAGGGCTGCGAGGAGCTGGTTGGTTGCTCCGAAAAGCGGCCAGAGGATCAGACCGCCGGTGCCGATGGTTTCGGCATTCCATGGACGGCCTGGCCCGGGGAACAATGCGAGGACAAAGGCCGTGGCCACGGCAAAAAATGTCGCGCCGTGGGTGGTGGTCAGCCAGGTGAGCGGGTTCCAGCTTCCACCGGCCCGCACCTCCCCGCGCTCGAATTCCGTGTCGTAACCTTCCGCCGCCATCGCCGAGGGCGAAATGCGGGACGCAAAGGTCGCCGCGAGTTCCTGCACGACATAACGCTGGAGCCGCGTGGCCGTGTCGAGCGTGGTCCCCGCAAAACTGGCCACCAGAACACCCATCATCGCTGTGGCCATGGCGGCATCGATTCCCAGCGCCTGCACGAAGTTTGCCGAGCCCACGACAAAAGCCCCGATGGCCTTTCCGCCCGTAACGGCCTTCCAGTCGCCATAGACATCGTTCCACAACACCGTGCCGGTCAGACCCGGATGCGCCTGCGGCCATCCCATGCCAAGTCCGGCTCCCACCGCGAGAATGACCAGCGTGGCGAGAAAGCCCTCAAGCAACATCGAGCCATAGCCCACAAATTGAGCGTCGGTTTCGCTTTTGAGCTGCTTGCTGCTCGTGCCGGAACTGACCAGGCAGTGAAACCCGCTGATCGCCCCGCAGGCAATCGTCACAAAAAGAAAAGGGAAAATCGGGGGGGCATTTAGCGGTGCGGACTGAAAGGCCGGGGCGGCCATCTCCAGCGGAAGCGGAGCGGAGAGACCGGTCTCCGATGGCGGAAATCCAAAAAACCCCGCCACCACCAACCCGCCCACGATCAGCACCAGCGATGTGATCAGTTGCAGGCTGTTGATATAATCCCGCGGCTGCAGCAATACCCACACCGGCAGGACGCTGGCGATATAGCAATACACCAGCAAAATCCCCACCCAAGCCCACAGCGGCAGCGTGGCCAGGGTTTGGTTCACGGCCCGGATCGCTCCGCCGACGTCTCCGCCATCCCAAGCGATTCCCGGACAGCCTGCTCCCAGCCAAACCGTGAAGAACATGAGTGCCAGCGCGATGATACTTGGTGTCAGGAGGCTTTGATCCCGGCGGTGAACCGCGACGCCGATCCAGATCGCAATCGGAATTTGCAGGAAGACCGGAATGACAGATTCCGGAAATTGCACAAACACACTGGCGATTACCCACCCGAAGATCGCCAGAACGACCCAGAGCGCGAACAGCAGCAGGATGAGAAACAACAGGCGCGCCCGGGGATTGATGACACGACCCGCGATCTCCCCCACGGTCATGCCGCGATTGCGGAGACTTACCACCAGCGTTCCGAGGTCATGCACCGCTCCCATGAAGATCGAGCCGAAGACGACCCAAAGAACGGCTGGAACCCAGCCCCACATGATGGCAAGCGCCGGGCCGACAATCGGTCCGGTGCCGGCGATGCTGGTGAAGTGGTGCCCGAAAACAATGCTCTTCGCCGTCGGTATATAATCGGCATCGTCGCGGAGCTCGACGCTGGGAACGCTCGCTGCGGAGTCGAGGCGGAAGATTTTCCGGCTTAACCAACGGCCGTAGGTGTGATACGCGACGAGGTAAAGCCCCATCGCGGCAAGGGCGATCAAAAGCGTCTGCATCCGTCGCTTTTTATGGAGCGTTCTAGACGGGGGCTGTCCGCCGCTCGCGAGCCAACCCGTAGGTCAGAAGCGCCGCTCCGGCAACGAGCGCTTGCAGTCCGTAGAGGAGTCCGACTGTCCAAGCCGAGTCATCCGGCCATCCGGCATAAATCATACCTCCCAGCAGGAACGCCGCGATGGCATTGAGGAGAATCCAAATCCACGCCGGGTTGTTCCGCAGGCCGAAGGCGGCGACGGAACACAGGATGCCCTCGAGGATGAACACCGTGGCGAGGACGACGGTGAGCGCTTCCAACCCGGACGCGGTATTGAAAAACAACATCCATCCCGCTCCCAAGCGGATGAGACCGGTGACCAGGGAAAAAAATCGGTGGGAATTGTGTTTTCCAAAGATTCCGACAACCAGCCCGGCCACGCCGCTCACGACCAAAAAGGCACCTACGACTTGTGTGAAGATCTGTGAGAAAAAAACCGGTGCGACCAATGCCAGCAAGCCAACCAGCACAGAAAGGATCCCGCTGGCAACGATCCAGCGGCGCGAGGGATGGACGGGTTCGGAATCCGCCGCTTCGGCGCTCATCGTCAATCCTCCAGGGTGAAGCCGACCTTGACGGTCACCTGCCAGTGGGCGACGCGACCTTCGTCGATCTGGCCGCGGGTCTCGACCACTTCGAACCAGCGAAGATTGCGAAGGGACTGGGAGGCTTTGGAAATGGCATTCTGAACGGCCTCCTCGATGCTGTTGGGGGAGGAGCCGACCAGTTCGATCTTCTTGTAAATGTGGTTGCTCATGACCGGAGGCTCGCAAAAACCGGTCGCATGGGGAATGCAAATCTGCTTTCCCTCCGCCCGCGCTTCGCTAGATTGCGCTCCCCATGCAAACAACGCTTGTTCTTTTGAAACCCGATTGTGTCGCCGGCCGGAAGGTCGGAGAAGTGATCAAACGCTTTGAAGAGGCCGGATTCCAGATTCGCGGCTGCAAAATGTTCCGTGCCGATGCGGCCTTGCTCCGCGAGCACTACGCGCACATCGCCTCCAAGCCGTTTTTCCCGGAGGTCGAGGCCTTTATGCAGTCCACCCCGGTCGTTGCGCTTGCGCTCGAAGCCGAGAATGCCATCGCCCGTGTCCGGGACCTCATCGGGCCGACCGATTCGAAAAAGGCCGAAAAAGGCACGGTGCGCGGCGACTTCGGGGTCGATGTGATGGTGAACATCGTACATGCGTCCGACAGTTCGGAGAATGCCGAGATCGAACTGAAGCGGTTTTTCCTGCCGGGCGAGGTTTTTGAGTACGCGATGACGTATTCGACCAAAGCCTGATGGCTTAGCGGGGCCGCGCCGGATTATCGCCGGCGCGGAAGGCTGTCGGCGACCGTCCGGTCTTTTCCTTGAACTGGCGGCTGAAAAAATAGACATCGCGATAACCGAGGCGGTCGGCAATTTCTCCGATCGCCAAGGGACTCTCACGCAGTAGGTGGCGGGCGTGGGCCATGCGGCGCTCCAGAAGAAAATCCATCGGACTCCGCCCGGTCGCCGCCCGGAAGAGCCGCGAGAAGTGCTCGACACTGACGTGAAGACGGGCGGCCAGCTCGGAAACGGTCGGCAATTCCTCAGGTGAGGCTGTCCTCAGCCACGATACCAAGCCGGAAATCTCCGCCTGCCGGGTGCTTCCGCTTGCTTGGCGGTTTTGCCGGAGCGGCTGGCGGAGAAGATCCTCGATGAGCGCCTCCAGCAACCGCCCGGCCACTTTCTCATCTTCCGGCAACCACTTCAGAATGCGTTGGGACATCGCATCATAAAAGTCCGGGTCAGATACCTCATAGAACTCCGGGGCCTGCCGGAGGGTCTCTTGTCCCGCGGCCGGTGACACCACATCAAAGTGCAGGTAAATGATCCCCAAAGGATGGTCGCTCACATCGTGAATGGCGTCATAAATTCCCCCGGGGCGCATGAGCGCGGCGAAGCCCGGAGCAATGACAAACTCGCGATCCCGGCTGCGCATGAAGCCGCGTCCGGTCCAGACCATCCAGAATTCGAAATCGCGAAGGGACAGGGAATTCTCGCGTGTTCGACACCACCCCGGTCCACAGCGGGGGCGTCCGCAGCGGGCGATCCATAAATCAAGAAAATACAAACAGATGCCGGTCGCGTCCATTTTCATTCTCTGGAAGGCGACATAGGCCCTTCCCCTGATGAATTCTCTTCCCGGCAAGCTGGCTGTTCATGAACGTAACGTGGATTTTGTGGTGATCGGCGGCGGCATGGCTGGCGTCAGTGCGGCCCTCGCGGCGTCGCGAAACAGAGCCCGGATCGTCCTCGTGCAGGATCGTTTGGTGTTGGGCGGCAATGCCTCGAGCGAGATCAAGATACACATCGTCGGAGCCAATTGCCATGGGCTGCGTCCCGGAGCCCGAGAGTCCGGAATCATCGAGGAACTCAAGCTCGAGGACGCGGCGCGAACCCCTACCGGTCTTATTCGCAGTGGGGTCTCCTCCTTTATGAGAAAGTTCGGAGCGAACCAAAGATCGAGCTGTTGCTGGATACGACCTGCCTTTCGTGCGTAACAGATTCGGAGATCGGGGCGATTCGCTCAGTTGTGGCGCTGCGGAATTCCACCGAGGACGTCTTTGAGCTTCGGGCACCGTTTTTTGCCGACTGCTCGGGCGACAGCCGGCTGGTCTTGGAGAGCGGCGCGGATTTTCATGTCGGACGGGAGGGGAAAGACGATTTCGGAGAATTGCTCGCGCAGGACAAGTCCGACCGATACACGCTCGGAAGTTCCATTCTCATCACGGGAAAAACACGAGGTGCCACAGCCGTTTGTGGCTCCGTCGTGGATTCGGAAATTTACGAAGACCGATCTCAAGCACCGCCCGATTTTCAGCTATGAGTATGGTTACTGGTGATTTGAGTGGGGTGGGCAACACGATACCATCAAGGACAACGATTTCATCCGCCACAAACTGCTGCGCATCGCGCTGGGCATTTGGGATTATGTCAAAAATTCCGGGGATCATCCCGATTCTGCGCATTGGACGCTCGATTCGGGTGGGGGATGTGGAACTCCGGATCGAGGAAAATTTTCTCCGGAAACGGGTTCATCGATTGGAAACGCCGGTTGAGGCCACCTCTGTTCGCATCGGCATTTCCGCGACGAATGGAATCGACGAGGCGCAGATTTCTGAGATCCGCGTTTACTGATTCGCGAGCGGATGGGGCGTCAGTAAATCGAGTCGACGGTGAACGTCGGGGACACGGATGAGACAACAAGGTCCAAGCCGGCCGCCCGGTCAAAGGCTTCGATGAATTCCGGCGACTGCGTGGTGATCACCTCGGGCTGGGAGATGATCGCCGAGGTGAAAAATCCCACCGTGATCACGGCGAGGGCCGCCCCGGCGATCCACCGGAAAAGAAACTCCGTAAACGCGGGGGGGCGTGACGTTGATTCGGTGCGCACGGCCCGGAGAACACGACGCGAGAAGTACGGGGAAACGGACACGTGCCGTGCGCGCCCGAGCAGCTTCCAATCGGCGTCAGTTGTTTTCCAGTCCTCCATCATCTCATTCAACCAAGCATCAGGGGGTTGGTTGCAGTGTTTTATCGAAACCCGGTGATAATCTCCGGCAGGGGGGGATCCATGGGATCCGGGACCAGCGGATCGGGCAGGGTGAGATCGGGTTCATCGCCGATGTCCGGAGTGTTGGAATAAACCGGCGCGGCCGTTCCGCCGAAGCGGACATGCAACTGGGAGCGGCGGAAAAAAACCGGGCGGCCGGACTCCAACTCGGCGCGCTTGAGCGTGAGGACGAGGGAATTTTCGCCCGGAAACCAAAAGCGGGCCGGGATGAAAAGCGAGCCATTGCGCCAACCGGCGATGATGAGTCGTCCGACCCCGTCGGCGATGAGCGCCGGATCGTCGAGGCGCGGGGCGGGAAATCCGATGCGCCCGACAAAAGTGCCGTTGACTCGGGCCTCAATGGTGGCCTCGGGATCGAGCCCGAGAACGTCAAGTTGGATGCGGGTTGCTTCGAAGGAGCCTTCGAGTGGGACGACAAATTCGACTTCATCCGCGAGTTCCTCGATGCCGGCAGCGAGTTCTGCCTCGACAACGGCCCCGTCGCGAACATCGCCGGAAATCGGCGCCCGGCGCTGGCCGTCCACGTCTTCCCGTTCGAAAACGCGGAGCGCTTCATCAACCAAGGTCGGAGTCGTACGCGCACCCAGAACGGCCAGGAGGTCCTCGCGACCCGGGCGCACCGAGATGCTGGCCAGGTTGGCAAAGCGCCCGTAGTAGGAAATCAAAACAACGCCGCCGCCGCGCGTGAGATCGTGGGGAAGCAAGACCGTCCGGGCGTTGAGACCGAGGGCTACGCCTTCCTCGCCCAAGCCGGGAGAAATCGTCGAGGTGGTGCCATTGGGGGCCCGCCATTCCACGGCCGGTCCGCCGTCGCCGCGGTCGTCAAAAACCACCGTGAGCGCATAGAATTCGCCAGCCGGGCTTTCCCACAGGGCCGGAATTGGGATTTCAACCGTCGCCGTGGCCGGTTGAACGACGGCCGGTGCATGCATCCAGCCGGGGAGGGGGCTCATCTGCACCGAGGGCTTCAGCGAAAGGACAAAGGGCGCGAGTTTTCTGCCCGTCGCGAGGGTGGCGTCCAGCACTTGGGCCTGCAAACTCGTGACCGTGAGCAGCGTTGCAAAGTGGAGGAGGGTCCGTCGCATGGACCGTTGATCGAAGCAGAAATCCCCCGACGAAGAAACCCGAAAAAACCGTGATCTTCGGTACCGGGGTGGTGGAACCGGGGGCGGGAGATTTCTTCCACCGTCCGCTTGCCATGCCGGTGCGAGCGTGCATCATCCCCCGGCAATGGAACGGTTGCGCATCGGTATTCTTGGCAGCGGCAAGGGCTCGAATTTTCGGGCGATCCTTTCCGAAATTCACGCGGGACGTCTGGAGGTTGATCCGGTTCTGGTTCTCTCGGATGTCGCCGAGGCCGGTATTCTCGGACTGGCCGCGGACGCGGGGATTCCCACCCATGTCATCGGCGAGACGAAATTCCGTACCCGGCTCTCGCCAAAGGTGGAAGAGGCCGTCGCCGCGGATCTTCTGGCGAGTGGCGTTCAATTGGTGGTGCTCGCGGGTTACATGCGGATGGTCAAAGCCCCCCTTCTCTCGGCCTTTCCGCATCGGGTCATCAACATCCACCCCTCGCTTTTGCCGAAGTATCCGGGACTCGAGGCATGGCGGCAGGCGTTGGAAGCCGGAGAATCGGTCACCGGCTGCACGGTTCATTTCGTGGACGAGGGCATGGATACCGGTCCTATCATCGCCCAGGCGGAGGTTCCGATCGAACCGGGCGACACCGCCGAATCGCTGCACGCGAGAATCCAAGTCGCCGAGCACCGGCTCTATCCCGAAGTGATCGCCCGTTTTGCCCGCCACGAGCTTCCATGAGCCGGTTTCGACTCTACGATCTCAACGACGAGCAGCAGCGTGCCGCGACGCATGACGCCGGACCGCTTTTGATTCTGGCCGGAGCGGGCACGGGAAAGACCCGTACGATTGTCGCGCGCATCACGTGGCTTGTCGAAGCGGCTCGTGTGCCGCCATCGCAGATTCTTGCCGTCACCTTCACCAACAAGGCGGCGCGGGAAATGAAAGACCGCATCGCGGGAATGATCGACGCCGACAAGGCGGCGGAAATCACCGCGAGCACGTTCCACGCCCTGTGCGTCCGGATTTTGCGAACGGATGCCGACAAGCTCGGCTACAAAAACAATTTCAGCATCTTCGACGAGGGCGACCAATTGGGGCTCATCAAAAAAATCATCAACCGTGTCACGGCACGTGACGAGAAGCTGGATGCGGGACTGGCGAAGACCATGATCAGCAAGGCCAAGAACAATGGCTGGTCGGCTCCGCGCGACGAGGAGACGGTAATCGGCGCCGTCTATGCCCGCTACGATCGCGAGCTCAAGACGTTGAATGCGATGGATTTCGACGACCTCCTCATCAAGGCCGTTGAGTTGCTCGAGAATCACGAATCGGTCCGGCAGAAATGGCGGTCGAAATTCCGTTACATGCTTGTCGATGAGTTTCAGGACACGAACCGGCTCCAGCTCAACCTGGTCCGCCTGCTGGCATCGGGCGATCCTCCGAACGTCTGCGTCGTCGGTGACGATGATCAGAGCATTTACGGATGGCGTGGAGCGGAGGTCTCGAACATCCTGGAGTTTGAAAACTACTTCCCCGGGCCGGCCGTCATCCGCCTCGAACAAAATTACCGCAGCACCAATGCCATCCTCGGAGCGGCGAATCGCCTGATCCGCAACAACCCCCGCCGTCGCGGCAAGAATCTGTGGAGCTCGCAGGATGGCGGAGATCCGGTGCATGTGGTCTCAGTGCCCGATGACAAGGCCGAGGCGGAATTCGTCGTCAACGAAATCGGGGCCCTTCGCGTCACGGTCAATATTCCGTGGGAGCAATTTGCCATCATTTATCGGATGAATGCCCAGTCGCGCCTGCTGGAGGAAAATCTCCGCCGCCTCCGGATTCCCTATCGTCTCGTCGGGGGCAAGAGCTTTTTTGATCGCCGCGAAGTGAAGGACATCCTCGCCACGATGACCTGTCTCATCAATCCGTCCGATGATGTCGCCCTGCTGCGCATCATCAACACCCCGCCGCGCGGCATCGGTGCGACCACCGTCGAGCTGGCCTTGGAGCACAGTGCCAAGAGCCACAAAAGCCTGTTTGAAACCCTCACCGAGCCTGCCTTTGCCGAGCAGGTGAGTCGGCGGACAGCGGAGGCGATTCGTGTTTTTGCCGCCGATCTCGCCACGACGCGCATCCACCTTCTCACGCCCGGAGCCGACGCCGCGCAACTCGTCTCCCAGTATCTTGCCGACACCGGGTATTTCGAAGATCTGAAGCGCTCGTGCAAGACGCCCGAGGAAACGCTCAACCGTGAAGCCGGGGCAAAAGAAATCCTCCGTGCGCTGGCGGAGCATCAGTCCCGCTCACGAAAAGGCATTCAGGACTTCATCGATGAACTCACCCTTGATCGTGAACGCGAAGAGGACAAAAAAGAGGATGCGAAAGGCGTGACATTGATCACTCTCCATGCCGCGAAGGGATTGGAATTTCCTCATGTTTTTTTGATCGGAGCCGAGGATGGACTCCTGCCCCATGAGCGCTCGAAGACCGAGGGCACGGTCGATGAGGAGCGGCGTCTCTTTTACGTTGGCATCACCCGGGCGATGAAATCTCTCACGATAACCCATTGCCTCCATCGGACCAAATTCGGGTCGGCGATGTATTGTCGACCCTCCCCGTTTCTCAAAGAGATCGACGGCGAGGGCGTCCTTGCCGAGAGCTATGAAGACATCCGGAACCGACCGATGGAAGAAGATGATGTCGCGGCTTCCTTCGCCTCGTTGCGCGATATGCTTTCGCGCGACTGAGGCTCAGCTTTTCTCCCCGTAGTCTTGCGGGCGGGCGCGGCGGGCGTCGATGAAGGATTTCACGCAGAGTCCGAGAAAGACGAGCGAGATCACGCCCATGGCGATTTGGAGTTGGATCGCCACCGGTCGTTCGGCCGTACCGGCCAGAAGCGCCCCGAGCTTCGGAAGGCCCATGCCGAGGCCGCCGAGTGTTCCCAGAAGTCCAAAAGCCGCAGCGACATGCATGGCATGCTTCCGAACATTTGGAAACGTGAGGGAAACAATCCCGGCCGCCAGGATGGGCGTGCCGAAGAAGGTCGGAATGAGTGCCGTGATGTGGGTTGAACCTGTCGCCAAAAAGGCGGCGACACCGAGAAGATCGAGAAGCAGACCGAAGATAATGGCGAGGTTTGGCATGGCGTAGAAATCTGGACGGATTTCCCTCTGGCGCAAGAGGTAAAAAAGGAACCTCCACCGCGGCCGGGTGGAACCGGGATCCGAGATCGCACGCAAATTTCCTTCGCTTCCCGCCGGGGAACGCTATTTTTCCCGGCCATGAGAACGATTGTTATCGGCCACCGGAATCCGGACATGGACGCGATCTGCTCGGCGATTGGATACGCCGAGTTCAAGCGCGCCACCGGCACCCCCGACGTGGTCGCCGCGCGTTGCGGCAATACGAATGAGCGCATTGATTTTGCCCTGCGCAAATTCGGCTTTGAGGCACCGATGTTTTGCTCGGATGTTCAACCGCGCGTCGAAGATGTGATGGAACGCGATGTTGTCTGCTCGCATGTGGACTCGCCGGTTTATGAGGCGATGACGCGGATTGGGGAGAAGAAGTTTCGCGGTTTGCCGGTCGTCGACGACAATCGCCGCTGCGTGGGGTTGGTCTCCGGATTCAAGCTCGGGCAGTATCTTTTCCCTCCCTTGGAAAAAATTGCCTCCACCCGCGAGGTGAACGCGTCGCTTGTGGATATCTGCGCGTCGATTCACGGTCGGCTTCTCGGCGGTGCGGAGGATACCAAAGTGCGGCCGCATCAACTCGTGGTCGCCGCGATGCACACGACAACATTTCAAAAGCGCCTCGACGAACTGGATCTCGGTGCCACGGTTCTTATCGTCGGCGACCGGTGGAACATCCAGCTTCTCTCCATCGAAGCCGGCGTCCGGGCGTTGGTCATCACAAACAATTTTCCGGCCCGCGAAAATGTTCTCGCCGCCGCCCGCGAAAAGGGGGTGGTCGTCATTGGCTCGCCTTATGACACCGCGACGACCGTTCTTCTCGCCCGGGCCGCCGTGACCTCGGGACAAATGCTGGACCCGGAGTTTTCCAGTCTGCCAAGCGATATGCCTCTGCGCGAAGCGCGTCTCGACGTCGCCATGTCATCGCAGTTCGCCTTTCCGGTCCTGAATGAAAGGCGCTGCCTCGTTGGCATTTTGTCGAAGAGCGATTTTCTCCGTCCGGTCCCGCGACAGTTGATTTTGGTGGATCACAACGAGCTCACCCAAGCCGTTCCCGGCGCAGATGAGATCCCGATTGTCGAGATCCTGGATCACCACCGCATCGGCGTCGCTCCCACCCATCAGCCGATTTTGTTTTTGAACCGGCCGGTGGGCTCGACCTGCACGATTGTGGCGACCTGCTTTCGACAGGCGGAGCTGCCGATCTCGAAGAATATTGCCGGTCTGCTCATGTGCGGGCTTATCTCCGACACGCTCAATCTCACGTCACCGACGACGACCGAAGTCGACCGGGAGGTGATGAAGGAATTGTCCGCGCTGGCCGGAGTTGATCCCGGTGACCTGGCCTCGGAGATCTTCTCGGTCGGTTCGCCGCTCCTCACGCTCACGCCGCCACAGGTGATCACGGCCGACTGCAAGGAATACACCGAACGCGGCATCCGCTTCAGTGTCTCGCAGATCGAGGAGTTGAGCTTCTCGCATCTTGGCGAAAAACAGGCGGAGCTCACCGAGGAACTGGAACGCTATCGCGCGACCCACAACTACTTTTTCTCCGTCCTGCTCATCACCGATGTCAACACGCAGAATTCAATTCTCCTCGTGCGCGGCTCGGAGAGTTTTACCCGATTGGTGGACTTTCCGGACTGCGGGCCGTGGGCGTGGGAATTGGATGGGGTGGTTTCGCGGAAGAAGCAACTTCTCCCGTATCTCACCAATCTGATTGCGCGTGCAGTTTAGGCCGTCAGCCCGACTGCTTTTCGGACGCGGGTCATTACCGCGTCGGATACTGCACGGGCTTTTTCGGCTCCTTCCCGAAGCATCTGATCGACAAAAGCGGGGTCGGCTTCCACTTCGGCGCGTCGGGCCCGAAGCGGGGCAAAATACTCCCAGACAGCGCCAACAAGCCGCTTCTTGAAGTCTCCGTAGCCGGTCCCGCCGCGTTGGAAATCGGCGACCATCGTGTCGTAGTCCGACGCGGTCGCGACCAATTTGTAAAGCCCCAGAATCGCGGAGTCTTCGACCGGCTTCGGCTCTTCCACCGGCGTCGAGTCCGTCTTGATGCCCATGATTTTTTTCCTGAGTACTTTTTCCTCGGCAAAGATCTCGAT
>CAZEYT010000003.1:0-71561 GCA_964516295.1 uncultured Chthoniobacterales bacterium
GAGCCTGACGAGCTACCGGGCTGCTCCACCCCGCGATTGAAAGGGAGAAGGTATTCGTCGTATGGGATAAAGCAAGAAAAAGTTTCCCTTTTGTCGGCGACGGATCAAAAGCGGAAAACAGAGACGGAACAAAAGTGAACTGAGAGATCAGGGGGAGAAGTGGCCGAGAATGGTGGGCCAAATGCGGTCGGGTTTGTCCGCGAGGACCCAGAGTTTGGATTTGGGATGGAAGAGGACGGTGACGTATTTTTTGGAGGTGGGAGCGATCTGGAAGGGCTTCCCGTCGAACTCGATAATGCTGTCGTTGTGGACTTTTCGGGAAGCGCGGAGGGAAAGTGGAGGTCGAGGAGCGTGGGCTCGGGAGGAGGTCGCAGAGCTGGGCAGGTATCCTGGATCGAGTGAGCAAACGCTTCGGCCGGGACCTGATTGATGGGCGAGTGGAGGGTGGCGTTTTGGCGCTCAATCTCCATTCGCAGGATGCGGTTGGCCTCGGCGAAGGAACGAGCCCCGGCATGAGCAAGCAGGGTGACAAGGCGGCGCTGGAAGGTGCCGAAGCGGCGTTCGATCTTGCCCTTGGCCTGGGGCGATGGGGCGACCAAATGGGCGACACCCAATGCGCCCAGAGCCCGCTGGAACTCGCTGCGGGGATCGCGGCGGTCGTCCGAGGAACTTGGGCCGAAAAGGCTCAGAGCGTCGGTGTACATAGCCTGAGGCAGGCCGACGCGCTCGAAGGCTTCCCGGAAGTGGCAAAAGTGAGCCCAGGTGGTGTCGGCAGGCACGAAGCGCCCGGGGACATTGAAGCCGGAATGGTCGTCGGCGGTGAGCAAGAGAGTCTGCAGGGGCGGGGCGGGCCACCACTGGTGGATGGAGCTGTCGTGCTGCCAGAGTTCACCGAAGCAGGCGCGGCGGAAGCGGCGGTAGGTGCGGGGCTTTTTCTCCGGTTTGGGGATAAGATCTGGAAGGTGCTTCTTGACGTAGGCTTCGACGCTGGATCGGGCGCGGCGCAGGCCGTGAAGGCGCAGAAGTTCGTCGGCGACGAGTTGATAGTTGGGAGGGGACTGAAGGGGACCGAACTCGCGCAGGAATGCGACGGCGCGCTCGGGCCAATGTCCGCGCTGGTTGCCGCCACTGGCTTCGAGCAAGAAGGCTTTGCGGTCTTTGAGCCAGAGGGTGCGGAGCTCATAGAGGCGGGTTTTGCCGACATCAAGGAGTCGACAAGCCTCCAAAGCGGGGATGGAGCCGGAGTTGAAATCGGCCATGATTTGGCGGACGAACTCTATGGGGAGGCGGTGTATGATCTGCGATTTTCATCAGCCAATCTTGGCCAGGACGCGCGAGGAGGGAAGCCAACGACCCCCGGAGACGGTTCAAAAGCGGAAAACCACCCCCGCCGAGCCGGCGCGCGCGTGGTGGTGCGCCCGCTTCGTCGGCCTCCGCTTCGCTCCGGCCTCCTTCGCGGGCGCACCACCACGCGAGTCAACCTCAAAAGCGCCTCTCAATACACTTTTCCGCTTTCGTTCCGTCTCAGTTCGCTTTTGAACCGGCGGCGACAGAAAAAGTTTCCCTTTTCACCAGCGGTGTGGTGGGGAGGATCTCGCCGGGGGGTGAAAATCGTTGAATTCCCGCAAGCATCTTTTTCCGGGATCTGCTTTCCTGCTGGCTCGATGGAAGTCAGTGTTCTTGCCAGTGGCAGTTCGGGAAACTCGGTGCTTGTTCGTACCGGGGCGACCGCGGTTTTGATTGATGTGGGATTGAGCGCACGCCGGATCACCTCGTTGTTGGGCGGCTGCGGCTTGACCGCCGAGGGGCTTGCCGGAATTCTGCTCACGCACGAGCATGGCGATCACACGCGCGGCTTGAAGGTTCTGGCATCGAAATGCAAGGTGCCTGTTTTTACCACGGCCCTGACCGCAGATTCACTGCGGCGTTCGGGCGTAAACGCGGCATGGAATATCTTTGCGAGCGGCTCGCCGTTCGCGCTGGGACCGTTCGAAGTGCTACCTTTTTCTGTTCCCCATGATGCGGCCGACCCGGTTGGGTTCGTCGTCCGTTGTGGAGGACGGGGCTTTGCGGTGTTAACGGATTTGGGTTACGCGACACGGCAGGTGGTGGAATCTGTGCGTGGGGTGAACGCCCTTCTTATCGAAACCAACCACGACGAAGAATTGCTCCAAGAAGACTCCAAACGGCCATGGTCGGTCAAGCAGCGGATTCTCTCACGGCACGGACATTTGTCGAATGCCGCTGCGGCGGAGGTGGTGGCCCAGGTGGCGAGCGCAGACCTGCGTCACGTGATTTTGGGACACCTGAGCCGGGACTGTAACAACGCGGAGTTGGCGCGCACTGCGGTGGGACTCCGGCTCCGCGGCTGCCGCGAGGTGCAACTTCACTGCGCGCCGCAGGACGACGGCGAGGCGCCGTTGACGTTGGTTATCTAGCGAGCGATGAGGCGGCTCCGGCGATCAGCACACCACCGCCAATGACCAGGCCGCAGCAAAGGAGGAGCACGACGAGAATCGCGACAATGGGACGCCAGAGTTGGGTTTCGTGAGTTTCCTTGAGGGCGATCACCCCATAAACGAGGGTCGCGACCGTGTAGAGATACCCACCACAAATGGGAATCAACTGCACGACGGAGGCGGCACCGTAAGCATAGGCGAGCGCGCGGTAGGTGGCCTCGAACGGCTTCTGGGTGCCGCCGGTAATCATCAGAGCGACATGCATCACTCCCGCAGAAACAAACGAGCCGATAATTAGTAGAAGGGGCATAAACACGATCAAGGCCACGAAGATGGCTCCAATGATCGTCGGCGACAAATCTGCCGCCTTTTCTCCGAGCATCATCTCGGGGTTGATAAATGCCGCCGCAGCTTGGTAGATAATGGCGACGATGCCGGTGAGCCATCCGATAATGACATAGAACTTCATTGGCCGGCCGTAGCCGCCATCGGTGGGCATGGACTTGAAGACTTCGACGGGCCTTGAGAGGACATCCCGGCACGTCTCATAGAGTCGGGAAACGAGCCCGGCATCATCTCGTTCCCACGATGGCTCAACGCGCGCTTCGCGGCCGGGAGTGGTCGGCAGAATCTCGGGAGGAGCGCCCGTCACCGAGCGGAGGGACGGCTGCGGAAGGCGCTCGAAACTGGAAAGCGGCTGCCACGATTCCATGGGCTCCTGCCATGCCAGATCATCCGGGAGAAATTGACCGCTGTGGAGCCCATCGGCGACTTCCTGTTCGGTGAATTGCCCGAGGCTTTGCCGGTTCCGGTTGATAAAGATCATGCCCATGATTCGGGCGTTCTACACATTTTCGTGGGCAGTGGTCAAATTCCACGAGCGAACGATTTGGCTTTTCAAGTGTGATCCGGCCATTTAAAATGATTATTTATGAATTGGTTGCTCATTGCCGGCGGTGCCTTTATCAGCACTTTCGCCCCCCCACAGGAACCCGAGATGTTCAATCACACCCTTCGCGGAGAACGCGTTCCGGCGAAGGAAGTTGTCACCCGCAACATGTGGGGAACCCCGATGCTTCCGGATGGAAAAGGAGGCTACAGCGTGATCGCGCCGATCAACCCCGAGTTCATCGCGCAAAGTTTGGTACAGCCGCCCCGGACCAGCGGGCCGGTTTTCCGCCCCATCGCCGCGGTCGGTCCTGCTCCCGGCCCCGTGGCCACGGAGTGAGCGAACGTTTCCGCAGGCCCCGGCAGCGGAGTAATCCGTGAGCCTTGTGGTTGAGGGACGGGATGTACCCCGGGGGGCTTTCAACGCCCACTGGTTTGGCTTGTTCAATGCCGTCTCGTTCCAGATCATTCTCGGAGCTCCGATCATCGTTTACGCGAAGAGTCTCGGCGCCAGTTCGACCGTTCTCGGGATCATTGCAGCCTTCACCCCGTTGATGACGGTTTTTCAATTGCCGGCCGCGCAGTTTCTCGACCGCTACGGCTACCGGCAGTTTGTTTTGATGGGGTGGGGCCTGCGGACGATTTTTATCTTTCTCATCACGGCGGTGCCGCTGATGGCGTTTCTGGATGGACCGACGAAGATTGCGGTGATCCTCGCGGCGCTTTTCGTTTTCAACCTTCTTCGGGGCATTTCATCCGCGGCCTGGATGCCGTGGATGGCGGCATTGGTGCCCGAGGAAAAACGGGGGCGGTTTCTTTCAATCGATCAAACCTTCATGCATCTCGGATCGCTTTTGGCGCTGCTCGCCTCGGCCTTTGTGATGACCGGCCGGGTGGAGCCTTGGGAATACTCTTTGGTTTTTCTCATCAGTGCGATCGGGGCTACAGCCAGCCTGGTTTTTATCCGTCGGATTCCCGAGGTTGCTGCGGAAGAGACGGTGCGTCGCTCCTCGCAGCCGGTGCCTTGGCGGGCGATCCTCTCGTATCCGCCGTTCCGGGAGCTTTTGGTTTTCAACATTCTTTTCATGGCGGTGATCGGAAGTCTCGGGGTGTTTACCATCGAATATCTGAGGGAATTTCCGAAGTTTGACGTGTCGCTCGTGCTTTATCTGTCGGCACTGTCCTTCATCGGAGCCTTGGTAAGCCTGCCGCTGGTAGGACGCTTTGTGGACGAGGCCGGGAGCAAACCGGTGATGGCCTTTGCTCTTCTGCTCTTCGGCGTGGTTATCGTCGGCTGGTTTTTGATTGCCGCCGGGATTCTTCCGGCGTCGATGTGGATCGTCGGAGTCTTGAACTTCTTGTCCGGCGTGGCCGGGGCAAATTTCAATCTCGCCAATGTGCGTATTGTCATGGCGACGATGCCGGAAATGGGGCGCAACCACTTCTTTGCCTTGTTTACCGTGATTACCAGCCTCGGTCTCGGGGCCGCGCCGGTGATGTGGGGCGTTTCACTTGATCTGATCGGCACCTACGAGGCCGTGACGGGAGTGTTTCAGTGGAAACGTCACAGCATCTACTTCGCCATTCTGTTTGCGTTGAATTTGGTGGCGTTCGCCTTGATTCGCCGACTGCACGAATCCCGTGACGAGCAGGCCCCTTCCCTCGTTTACGCCAAGCTGCGCCGGGCAGGAAAGCTTTGGCATCGTTGACAAATCAAACCGTCGCGAAGTTCTTGCCGAGCCGGTGGCCCAATGACTGCAACGGAATCGTGCCGGGCGGGCCTCAGCGTTTTTTCCGAGCGCCGAACTTATAGCCCTTGTGGGTTCTGACACCCTTCGCCGCTTTCAATGCGGCCGCGGCTTCGGATTCATTGAAGATCGCGGTGTAAACATAACTGAACCCATCGAGTTTCAATCGAGGTACCGATTGGCCGATGAAGCGTTCGATATCTTTGACATGCGGAAGTTCCTCGGCGGTCATGATGGTGAAGGCATCGCCCACGGTCATTGCCCGTCCGGTTCGACCGATGCGGTGAACATAATCCTCCGGGTGCTGCGGAACGTCGTAGTTCACCACATGGCTGACGCCCGCGATATCGATTCCTCGGGCGGCGATGTCGGTAGCCACCAAAACCTCGTAACGACCCGCCTTGAAGCCCTCCAAAGCCTCCACCCGCTCGGTCTGCGTCCTGTTTGAGTGCAGCGTCGCGACAGAATGGTTGTTCTTTTTGAGCTGCCGCGAGATCCGATCCGCCCCGTCTTTGGTCCGACAAAAGATGAGAACGCTGTCGAAGTTTGTTCGCTCCAAAAGGGCGAGAAGAAGATCGAACTTCTGATCGAGGGCCACGGGATAAAACGCATGGTTGACGGTTTCCGCCGGAGAGCGAAGTGCCCCGATTTCAATACGCTCCGGATTGCGCAGGCACCACGAAGCGAGGCGGCCGATCTCCTCCGGAATCGTCGCGGAGAAAAGCAGAGTCTGGCGCTCTTTGGGGCACTGCTCAACGATCCGTCGGACATCGGGGAGGAACCCCATGTCCAGCATCCGGTCGACTTCGTCGAGAATAAGAAATTCCAGCTTGGAAAGATCGACGGCTCCCTGCTGCATATGATCGAGCAGGCGTCCCGGCGTAGCAACAATCACATCGCAGCGCCGTGCCAGATCTTCCTTTTGTTTTCCATATCCTACGCCGCCGTGGATCAATGACACCTCGGTGTGCATGAAGCGCATATAATCGCGAAAAGCGGTCTCCACCTGCATGGCCAGCTCACGGGTGGGTTCCAAAACCAAACAGCGAATCCGCGGCTCGGGGTGGTCGAGTTTTGAGAGAACCGGAAGGGCAAAGGCGGCGGTCTTTCCCGTCCCGGTCTGGGCCGAGGCGATCAGATCCCGGCCGGAAAGGATCACCGGAATGGCACGGAGTTGAATGGGGGTCGGGTCGGAGTAACCCATCCGCTGTGCTCCATGAAGAACGTTTTCGGAAAGGCCTAGATCTTGGAATGACATACTGAGAGCCCTTTTCGATATCAGCTTTGGAGATCAAACCAACCTTTAACTGCGAAATCGGTCTTCATGGCGACAGCTCCAACAAGGCTTTCCGCTTGGAAGTGCAGTATTTTGACAGCCCGCCCGTCATACAGCACTTCACCGTCTTTGACAAACTTCACGTGGGCAAGTCCCTCTCCCAAACCGGTGCCAAAGAGTTTCAAGACTGCTTCTTTGGCCGTCCAGACACGGAAAAACTCCAGTCGCGCATCCGACGCCGAATGAATTTGCGAGAGTTCACCCGGATGAAAGAACCGTTTCGCGATGCCCTTCCAATCGAGGTTTCGGTGCGGATTTTCGACATCCAGTCCCACAGGTTGCCGCGCAAACGCTGCGAAAACACGGCGTCCGGTGTGACTAAGATTGAATTCCAGATCCGGCGGATCGAGACGCGGTTTCCCCCCTGCCCCGGAGACAAACCGCAGGTTTTCCGGTGCCCGGCGGAGGTAGGTGGAGCATAACTCTCGAAGGCCTGCACGGCTCATCACATAGGCGTGTCTGGCATCAGGCGAAACAAACTTCTCCGCTCTTGATGTTTCCTCGGAGCTCAGTTGTAGATGCCTTGTTAGTCTGCAACGCCAGACATGAATAGCACCCACAGGCATCAACAAAGGCTGATTTTTTCGAATAAAGACGGGCTCGAACATTAAATTCCACTTGCAAACTAATTTCTGAGATGTCTCACTAAGATCTCAATGGACGTCTCACTCATCAATAGCAATGTTCTGCGCAAGCTTCTGAGCCTTTCTGAAAAGAAGGAAGTTTTGCTCAAGCAAGTCGCCGAAATCGAAAAAGAAATCGCTGGGTTCACCTTCGGTGGTTCCAGCGCTCCAGCACCCAAAGCCAAGCCGGGCCGCAAGCCGTCGGCCGTCAAGGTCGCCGGGGTCAAGGCTCCGAAAGCCCGCAAGGCCCGGGGCGGCAAACGTGGAAAGCGCGGCGCTTTGAAAGAGCAGATTCTCGCAGTCCTCGGTGCCGCCGGCGATGCCGGAGCGCGCGTGAAGGACATCGCGGACAAACTCAGGATCAACCCGCAGAACATCCACGTTTGGTTCAGCAGCACCGGAAAGAAGATCGCCACGATCAAGCGCGTCGATGCGGGTCACTACAAGCTCGCCTCCGCCAAGCCGGCCGTCGAAGCCAAGCCCGCCGCCGCACCGCAACCAGCTCCAGCCAAGCCGGTCGCTCCCGCAGCAAAGTCGGCTGCCAAGTCGGCCAAGAAGGCTCCGGTCGCCAAAGCGAAAGCCAAGTAAGCATTCTAACCTCAACCAGAAACGGGCACCCTTTCGGGTGCCCGTTTTTTTTGTTTTGATCCGAAACAAAGTGAGAAATCTCACAATGGCCGATACCAGTTCTCCCTGGCCCGGCAGGGTCTTTTGCGACGAAACTTAGCCCGGAAGACCCTTGAGCATTTCTGCATTGGTCGGGTATTTGCGGATAAAGAACAAAAGACGCTCGATCGCCTCAATGGGCTTATGACCGGCCAATCCGCGGCGGATGACATTGATTTTGTGCAAGTCTTCCGAAGACAGCAACAGCTCCTCGCGACGGGTGCCGGAAAGGAAGATGTCAACGGCCGGATAGATCCGCTGGTCGCTGATCTTGCGATCGAGGACCAGCTCCATGTTGCCGGTGCCCTTGAACTCTTGGAAAATGAGCTCATCCATGCGGCTGTTGGTCTCGATCAGCGCCGTCGCCATGATGGTGAGCGAGCCGGCTTCTTCGGTATTTCTGGCCGCGGCAAAAAGTTTGCGCGGAATTTCGAGCGCACGGGCGTCGACACCGCCGGACATGGTGCGACCTCCCCCACCCTGTGCATTGTTGAAAGCGCGACCGATTCGTGTGAGCGAATCCATAAGCACAAAGACGTGTTTGCCCATTTCAACGAGACGTTTCGCACGTTCGATGGCCAGTTGGGCAATGCGGGTGTGCGTTTTGATATCACTGTCGTTCGAGCTGGCCATGAGCTCGGCCGAGGGAACGGTGCGGCGGATTTCCGTCACTTCTTCCGGACGTTCGTCCACCAAAAGAATGATCAGCTTCATGTCGGGGTGGTTCTTCACCACGGCGTCTGCGATGTGCTGGAGAAGCGTTGTTTTTCCAGTGCGCGGCGGGGCCACGATGAGCCCACGCTGACCACGTCCGACCGGCGTCATGAGATCCATCACCCGGGTCGTGTAGCAATCCGGAACGGTCTCAAGGACGATCCGCCTGTTGGGGTTGATGGTGGTCAACTCTTCAAAAACAGGAATGGTTTGAAAATTGTCGGGATCTTCGCCTTCGATCTCGGTGAGGCGGAAAAGTTGCGGGCCGCGACTTCCGCGGCGGGTTTCCCCGCGGATCCACATGCCATCGCGCAATCCATGTTTGCGGACGACTTCGGGAGTCACAAAGATATCGTTGTTGGACTGGGCGTAGTTCCGTTTGGATTCTCGAAGAAAACCAAATCCTTTTCCGGAGACTTCGACAATTCCCTCGGCGTAAACCGGCGGCGGTGGTGGAGGCGGCGGAGTCGCCGGAGCCACAGGCTGAGCGGGAGCAGGGGCCGGCGCGGGAGCGACTTGAGCAATACTCACCGGAATCGATGGCGGCGGAACGCCGGCCGCTTCCGCTGGCGGGATCTCCACGGGCGCGGAGGCTTCAGGCGAAGAAGGGGTCTCTGACGCAGCGGGATTGTCCGTCGTCTGCTCGACAGCGTCCTGAGTCCCCGCGGATTTTTTCCTGCGGGGGGCACGGGCTGTGGAACGCGGGCGGCGGGGACGCGGGGCGCAGCGGGGGGCTTCAGTCTGAGTGGTATCGGCCGCGGCGGGCGGCGTGTTCGTTTCGTCGGTCATGTTAAAATTCAGTTGTTTGCAATGCTAGCGAGGACGGCCTCGGGGATTTCAAAGTTGGCGTGGACGTTGAGAACGTCGTCGTTGTCATCCAACGCATCGCACAGCCGGAGGATCTGACTGGCAAGTTGTGGGTCGGTGATTTCGGTTGTTGTCTGGGGAACAAAGGTGAGTTTTTGCGATTCGGCTTCGAGTCCGGCGAGGCGGAGTGACTCGGCCACGGCGTAAAGACGGTCGGGCGCGGTCACGACAACGTGATGATCCTCGTCGGTGGCAAGTTCCTCCGCGCCGGCTTCCAACGCCGCCTCCAGAACCCGGTCCTCGGGGGCGGCCGCGAGCGGGATGGCAATCTGCCCGATTCGCTGGAAGAGAAATGAAACGCTCCCGGAGGTCGCGAGATTCCCGTGGTGTTTGGTAAAGATGGATCGCATGTCGGCTGCGGTTCGATTCCGGTTGTCGGTGGCGGTCTCGACGAGGACAGCGACGCCGCCGGGAGCGTAGCCTTCGTAGTTGATCTCTTCGATGGCTCCGGACTCCAACTCGCCAGACCCCTTCTTGATCGCCCGCTCGATATTATCGTTCGGCATGCTCTGCGCGCGTGCGGCGGAAATCACGGCCCGGAGACGGGGATTGAAGGCGGCATTGCCTCCCCCCAGTCGCACTGCGACGGTGATTTCCTTCGAAAGTTTCGAGAAGAGCTTGCCGCGCTTTGCATCCAAAGCACCTTTCAAGCGCTTCACCTTCGACCATTTATTGTGGCCGGCCATGAAATAGAATCAAATCGGAATAGTCATCCGGCTCCGGGACATTGCTGTTCCACGGAACAAAGATATCAAAATCTGCGGATCTCTGTGAGTTTCGATGAGAGCGCGGAGGAATTTCCGCACAAGGGAATCGAACAACGGGTGGAATCAAAGCGCGGCGGCGGGGTCTTGTCAACGGTCTTTTCAAAATCGTGTTCCTTTCCCGCGCGACAGAACACTCGCCCGCGGGGGAGGTCTGTGCTACGAACTCACTGGATGTCATCCCTCCGCGCCGGTAACCGCTTTGTCGAAACGATCGAAGCGCCCATGCCGTCAAAGACGCTTTATAAATCCACCCTCTCTTACGCCCGCCAAGTGGCGACGATCTGGCTGTTTTTTGGAGCCGCCGCCGTTGTCTCTCCCATTTTCTGGCTGTTTTCGAAGCTGGGGGGACGCTGGATTTCTCCCCATCGCGGGCGACAAATGCTTCACGGGCTTTTCCGCCTTTTTGTCTGGTGGTTGAAAAAATCCGGCATTCTTGAACTGGAGACCTCTGGTTTGGATGACCTGCGAGGCCTTCGGGGAACAATCGTGGCAGCGAATCATCCGGGGCTCCTCGACGCGATTTTTCTCCTCGCCTCCCCCTTGGAAGCTGCCTGCGTGATGCGGGCGGGACTCCTGCGGAATCCGACCCTTTGCGGAAGCGCACTCATCGGCGGCTATGTGACAAACGATTCCGGCCCCGCTCTGGCCAGACAGGGAATCGAAACCATCCGTGGCGGTGGGAATCTTCTGATTTTCCCGGAAGGAACCCGGACATTCCGGGATGCCGTGGAACCATTCAAAAAGGGCTTTGCCCTTGTGGCAGTAAAAACCGCCGCCCCCGTGCAGACCGTTCTCATCGAGCGCCGCGGGCCGACGCTCTCCAAGGGGCAGCCATTGTATCATCCGGCGGGGCTGCCCTTGCGCTATCGCATTCGCCTTGGCGAGCGCTTTGTGCCGCGGTCAGGAGAGTCGGCGCGGGACTTCGCCTCGCGACTGGAGACGTGGTTTCGCTCGCGTCTGGAAAAACGCGGCGAGGACATTCTCATTAGGGAACAAGTCCTTTGAACGCGCCGCCGGATGGACGGCGCCTCGTCCTTCTTCCCAGTTTCAACAGTGGAGAAAACCTGCTGCGGACCGTGCACGCAGCACGCTCGGTGTGGCCGGTTGTCTGGGTGGTGGTCGATGGAAGCACCGACGGAAGCGGGGCGGCGGTGGAAAAATCGGCATTGCCCGGCGTCCGGGTGATCACGCGCAAACGAAATGGCGGAAAGGGTGCGGCGGTTCTCGACGGACTGCGCGAAGCGGATGCCGAGGGCTTCGATCACGCTCTGGTGATGGATGCCGACGGTCAGCACCCGGCCGATCACATTTTGCCTTTCATGAATCTTTCTGCGACCCACCCGGGATGTCTCGTTGCGGGCGTTCCGATCTTTGGAGCCGATGCTCCGGCCGAGCGGGTGAGCGGGCGGCGGGTCGGAAATACGCTCGCGCTGGTTGAGACGCTGGGGCGCGGCGCGCGCGATTCGCTCTTCGGCTTTCGCGTTTACCCGGTCGAGCCCTTGCTGCGGATTCTGGAGGGAACGCGCAGCGGGCGTCGGTTTGACTTTGATACGGTGGCCGCCGTCCGACTTGCGTGGAGCGGCGTTCCGACATTGAACCGTCCGGTGCCGGTCGTTTACCCCCCGCGCTCCGAAGGTGGGATTTCCCATTTCAAATACCTTCGCGACAACCTGCTTCTCGCCCGCGTGCATACGAGCTTGTTTTTTCAACTGCCGCGCCATATCCCCCGGCTCTGGAAACTCCCATGTCCCTGAGCAATCGCCGTCGTCTCCTGATCGCCCGTACTGCCGCAGCCGCCGCCACGGTGATCCTTCGCGGCCGCCTGCGCGTCGCGGCATGGACGCTCCATGAGACACTTCGCATCGGCCCTTCCTTGATCCGAAACAATGATTGGTATGGACCGGTGGCAAAACGCTTCGCGACGGAGCGACGGGAAGTCTGGTTGACCATCGATGATGGGCCGGACCCGGAGCAAACGCCCGCCCTGCTCGAGCTTCTGGAGGCCGCCGAAGCCAGGGCCTCGTTTTTTGTGATCGGCAAAAAGGTGGATTGGAATCGTGCGCTCTGCGCCCGGATCGCTGCGGCGGGTCACACTTTGGAAAACCACACCTACACTCACCCATCGGCCTGGTTTTGGGCGCTACCCTGCTGCGCGATGCGCACCGAAATGGTCCGCTGCCAACATGCCATCCAGGTCGCCACCGGAAAAACAGCGACGTGGTTTCGCTCGCCGGCGGGCATGACAAATTCCTGTGTCCATCCCGCCGCCGCGCGGAGCTGGTTGCGGGTGGCAGGTTGGTCGGCAGACGGACTCGACGGCTTGGGAACCCGCGCGCCAGAGATCGTGGTCGAGCGTCTCATGCGCCGCGTGCAACCCGGGGCCATCGTCATGATGCACGAGGGACCGGGTCGTCCGAGCGTCGAGATCCTTGGACTGCTTCTGGAGCGCTTGGCTGCGGACGGCTACCGCTGCGTGATTCCTTCGGCGGCGGACGTGTTTTGATGAAACCGGAGCAGCACACGGAGAAGGCCGTCTATCGTCTCGGCTACACGGCGTGGGCCTTTGGAGCGCTTCGCACGGCGGGAGGGCTCTTTGGACGAAAGGGGTCCGCCGCGATTGGCCGATTGGTTGGTCGTGTTTATGCCCGGGCCAATCCCGGCATTGTGGGCATTGTGGCCGACAATCTGGCTTTGTTGGAGGGCTTTCGCCGCCCGCTCCCGGAGGTTGCCCGGGTCTTCGAAATTTATGGGATGACGATTTCGGATTATCTCTGGCTTGGGACGCGATCTCCGGCGGAGGGTTTCAACCTGGCATCGTTGGACGGCGGGATCGAGCACCTGCGCGAGATCGGGGCGGATTCGGGCGGGGCCATTCTGGCCACCGGCCACTTTGGATTTTTTGAGTTCGGGGCTTTGGTTCTGGGCCAGATGGGCTGGCCGGTTTCCGTCGTAACTTTTTCCGAGCCATCGGCGGCCCTGACAGCCTGGAGAGCGTCTTATCGACGCCGTTGGGGAGCCGAGACCATCGAACTGGGACCCGACGCTTTTTCCTCGCTTCGCGTCAATGAAGCGATTGAACACGGCCGCCTCACTGCGATGCTTGTGGATCGTCCGATGGGCGGACGGTCCTGCGAGGTCGCGCTCGCCGGAGGCCGCATCGCCTGCTCCCAGTCTCCCGCTTTGTTGTCGTGGATGACCGGCTGTGCGATCCTGCCGGTGACGGTGCATCGAACGCCTGACGGACGGTATTCGATCCGATCCGGAGCTCCGTTGCGATGCGACCGTTCGCTGCCGCGGGAACAGGCTTTGCAAAAATGCACGACCGACTTGGCCCATACGCTCGCCTCTCAATTCCTTCTCGATCCTCTGCAATGGTTTCATTTCGTTCCGCTTCGCCCTGCTTCTGCATGAAAAAGATTCTCGTTATTCTGGCCGCCGGGCTCCTCTCCGGCTTCGCACAGGACCTCGACGGCCCGACGACGGCGCACCTCCTCGAACGTCTGGCTGCCTATCGGACGGGAAAGGCGATCCGGGCGGATTTTGTGGAACGGCGATTTCTTTCGATGATGAAGGAACCGGTAACGGAAAAGGGCACCGTGGCCTTCGAGCCGCCGGACAAGTTTCTGCGTCGCACGGAGGCGGGCAATGTCTCGGTCAGCAACGGAAAGACGCTCTGGATGTTTTATCCAGCGTTTCAGCAAGCCGAAAAATACGATTTGAATTCGCCGGCCGGCCCGGGCGAGTTGTTCGCGACGCTGGCGCGGCTTTTTCAATTGCAGGATTTGGAGCGACACTTCCGCGTGACCGCTGTGGAAATCGAGGCCGGGTACCGGCTCGACCTTCAGCCACGAAATGCGGCCGTGAGAAAAATGATCCGCCGGGCCTCTGTGAACGTGGACAAGAATCTGCGGCTGCTTGCGAGCGTGATCGAGAGTCCCGATGGTGATCGAACCGAGGCGACTTACTCGGACGAACGCTTTGTTCCGATGGGAGAACTGGATTTCGAATTTGCTCCGCCAGCCGGAACCCGGGTTGTTGCGCCCGGTAGCCGCTGACGATCGATCGAGTAAGGGCGGCGTGAAACACGCGCTGGCAGGATCCCGAACGATCTTGGGGATGTAAAGACAGCATTCGAAAGGCTTTTCTTAGGCGCGATGGGCGGGATGAGTGCGACCGGCCCGATGACGGCGGTCATGCTCGCGTTGCACCGGCGCATTCCAGCGAAGAGCCGGTATCCCCTCCCGCCCAGAGAAATAACGGCGCACCTTTTTAAACGTCGCGACTTTCCCCGCCGAACCGGACTCCTTCTTACTTTGGCGGCGCATTTTGGCTTCGGAGCCACGGCGGGAGCGCTCTACGGCGTCGTAAACATCCATCCCAACAGGCGATGGATGGCGAAAGGTCTCGTTTATGGAGTTCTGGTCTGGGTGGCGGCTTACACGATTCTTCTCCCGGTCACCCGGGTCTTGCGACCGGCAGGCGAACAACCTCCGACACGAAACGGACTGATGATCCTCGCCCATTTGGTGTGGGGACTCTTCCTTGCGGCATTCTCAGCGAGTTGCGGGAAAGATCATGAATCTGCCGGGCTGCTGTTGCCATCGGATCGCGGACATTACGATCGGTCGAGCTGAACCCCATCAGCCAAAAAGCTCGCCCTGCGGGGGCGGCGTAACGGCTGCGGACTCTTTTTCGATTTCTGCAACAAGACTCCGGAATTCGCAGGAGCGGAGAACGTTCAGTAGCTCGGGATAATTCGGCTTCGGCGAAAACGACTCCCACGGAACGGGCAAAGGCAGGTCGTCGTCCAGCCGCACCATTTCGGCATTGTCGAGGATCAGCTGCCGTGCGGATTCGATTTTTTCACGCAGCCGCGGATTTTCAATTGCAGCCGGGTTTTCGAGCATCGCTGCAAGGGAGCCGTGTTTTTGAATCAGCGCTGCAGCGGTTTTTTCGCCGATGCCGGGAACCCCGGGGATGTTGTCCGAGGCATCACCTGTCAGGGCGAGCACATCGGAAATCCGGGCCGGGTCCACTCCCCACTTTTTTCGGACTTCGTCCACGCCAAGCAGCGCATACCCGGCCGTACCGGCATCGGCTTTGGTCGTCGAGTAAATGCGGATGCTTTCCGATGTGAGCTGAAGGATGTCTTTGTCATTCGTGGCGATCACGACCTCGGCACCATCCCGGGCGGCCGCCAGGGCATAGGAAGCGATGAGGTCGTCCGCCTCGGTGTCCGGAACGCAAAGGCTCGCCACGCCGAACAGGGAGATATTCTGTTGGAGCCATTCCTCCTGCGGGCGGAGGTCGTCGGGCATCTCCGAGCGGTTCTGCTTGTAGGCGGGCTGCAGGGCCACCCGACGGGCCGGCAACCCGCAGTCCCAAACGACCGCCGCCCGATCCGGACGCACATCGGCCAGCATTTTTCGCAGGGCTTTTGCATAGCCGTAAATGGCATTGGTCGGCTCGCCACGGGAGTTTTTCAGGCCGCGGATGGCAAAAAACGAGCGGTAAAGATAGTAGTGCCCGTCAACGAGGAGGAGTCGCATGGGGAGAGAGCCTGCCCATGGCGGCGCGAGGAACCAAGCCGAAACCTTCCGCCGGCACTTGACGGGGCGGAGTCATGTCACTTACGGTTCGCAACTCCGATGTCCTTCCGTATTCCATTGCTCTGCACGGCCGCCGCGCTGATTTATGCAGGATCCGCTCTTGCTCAAAATCCCAGTCAGCAAGGCCGGGACGTGGCTCAGGGCACGTCGGAACGCGGATCGATCACCGGGGAGGAGCAGGGCGACTTCGACCTCGCCCGCCAATACGACGAATCCGGTGCCACCCAGCAGGCTCTCGCCGCCTACCGTCGATTTTTGAGAAATTTCCCAGCGTCCGGTCTGGCCGCCAAGGCGCAGTTTCGGATCGCCGAGCTCTTGGAAGCCACCGGCGATCTCAGCAAGGCCTTTGACGCCTACCAGACACTGATCACTCGCTATCCGGACACGCCGGAGTTTGAGCAGGCCGTCACCAAGCAGGTTTTGATCGCGAACGCCTACCTCGGAGGCAAAAAGCTGACTCTGTTCGGAATTCCGATTGTTCCGGCGACCGACCGTGCGGAAACGATGTTTACGTCGATCCTGCGCAATGCCCCCTTCAGCAAAAACGCGCCCATCGCGCAGTTCAATCTCGGCCTCACCTACGAGAAGCAGAACAAGCTTAAAGAGGCCTCGGCCGCCTACCAGGCCGTGCTCGACAAGTATCCGACCAGTTCGATCGCGGACGACGCTCTTTACCAGATCGGCTACATTTACATGCGGGTCGGCCAGAGCGGACGGTCGCAGGATCTCTCGTCGCTCGTCCTCGCGAAAAACACTTTCGAAGATTTTCTGCTCCAATACCCCGAAAGCGAAAAAGCCGCCCAGGCCCGGGACAACCTCGTGAGCATCGGCGGAAAGGAATCCGGCGATCTCATGCGCATCGCCCGGTTCTACGACCGGCAGAAGAATTTCCGCGCCGCCGCCATTTACTATAATGATATCATCCGCCGCTCGCCCAACAGTGAAGACGCCAAGCTCGCGCGGACCCGGATTGAAGAACTCCGCAGCGACCAAGGCGACGATGCGCTCCGCACCGGACCTGAACGGGCCGAAACCGGTGAGAAAGCCGCTCTTCGCCGCCGCCTCCAAGCACAGGTGGAAACATCGGCGCTTTCCGATTTCAACGGCCCGTCGCGCCGGGACATCGTTCCCGACGAACTCCCGATTGTCAGCAAGCCACGCCTCCGAACCGATGTGCGGGACGTTCGCCCCCTGCCAGCCGTCGAGCCGGCGCTGCCCACCGAATAACATGAGAACCGCTGTCGCCTGCCTCGCCGCCGCCCTTTTGCTTTCCGGCTGCGGATACAAACTCGGAGAAATCCGCCCAACGCCCATGCGTTCGGTGCGCACGCTGGCCGTCCCCACATTCAAAAACAAAACTTACGAAGTGCGCGTCGAGGTGCTGCTGGCCGATACCCTCGTCAAGGCCCTGCAGCGCGATGGGACCTACCAGATCGTCTCGGACAATAGCGCCGATGCGATCATTTACTGCACGCTGGCCAAGATCGAACGCCGCTCCATCCGATCGGTTCAAAACAACGTGCTCGCCACGGCGGAATTCGAACTCCGCATGGAAGCCGACTACCAGGTTCAAGATCGCGTGACCGGGGCCATTCTCCTCGCCGGACGTTCGCAGGGCCGCACGACCTTCTTCAGTGGCAACGACCTCCAAACCATCGAGCGTCAGGCGATTTCGAACGCCGCCGCGGATCTTGCAGACGAGATCACCGTGGCTATCACCGAAGGCTGGTAAGCATCCTTCTTCCGTCACGTGCTGAGCGTCGTCCCCACGCCGATCGGCAACCGCCAGGACATCACGCTCCGGGCGGTGGAAACCCTGAGAGCCGCCGACCTTATCGCCGCAGAGGATACCCGACACAGCGGTCTGCTCCTCCACCACTTCGGGATCAAAAAGCCATTCGTCAGTCTTCACGAACACAACGAGTCGGCGAGGACCGGCGATCTGATCGAGCGCATGGCCGGCGGTCTCCATGTTGTGCTTATCACGGATGCCGGCATGCCCGGAATCTCCGATCCCGGACACCGCCTTGTCCGTGCCTGCATTTCCGCGGGTTTGCCGATGACCGTGCTCCCCGGGCCCTCCGCCGTACCGACCGCGTTGGTGGGGTCGGGATTTCCGACCGATCGATTTTACTATGGCGGATTTCTTCCCGTGAAAAGCGGACGGCGGGCCGCCGAGATCGCCCGGGCGGCCGCCCGGAGCGAGACGAGCGTTTATTTTGAGTCGCCGCACCGGATTCTCCGCACGCTGGAGGCTCTCGCTGCGGCTTGTCCGGAGCGGCCCGTTTGCGTGGCGCGGGAGCTCACGAAAACCTTCGAGAACTACCAACGCGGAACGCCGGCGGAGGTTCTCACGCACTTTGAGAAGCATCCCCCGAAAGGCGAAATCACTCTCGTCATCTCCGCCTCGGATGAACCGGCGGTGCCTGTGACGGATGACGAATAATCTCCCGCCGCTCTTTGCCCGCGAGCGCTGGCTCCGGCTCGGAGCAGCCCTCGCGCTTCTCGCCGGGCTCGCCGTTCTCGCCGTCATCGAGCCCCGCGGTCAACCACCCTTTCCCACGCTGCCATGCGGCTTTCGGGGGACGACCGGTCTGCCGTGTGCCTTCTGCGGGGGAACGCGTGCCGCGCATGCGTTGCTGAATGGCGATCTTTCGCGCACCCTCGATCTGAACGCGCTCGCCATCCCCGCAGTGCTGCTGGTGGTGATCGCCACGGCCATTCTCCTTTTTGAAGCGGCCCGCGGACGACGCCTGACCGCCTGGCCCGTGTTCGGTCGCCGCGTCGCGCGATTTTTGCCCGTCTTCCTCTTACTGATGGTCGGCTGGTGGATTCCACACATTGTCGTGGCGCTCAAAAAGCCCAACACCGAGCTTGTCGATCTGAAGAACCCCGTAGCGGCCGAGCTGCGCCGGTGGGTGGAGCACCCAGAACACCGCTGAGGTTCCTAATGGCCCGCCTCGTTGAGGATGCGACGCATTTCCTCGACTCCCTGGGCATTCTCATTGGCCCCGTGGCCCGAGGGCACGATTTTCTCCGAGACCGCCGTGTCGAGGTGCGAACTCCAATACGGCACGACACCATCCGTGCTCTGGGGGGTATTTCCCCGCCCGCGATCCCCGATGATTGAGTGATGCGGAACCTTGCGGGAGAGTGGGAGATTGAGAATCGACAGAAGCAGGGGCGACTGCGCACGAAGGAATCGAATGCTGTTCGCCGGAGCCACAAAGAGACTGCGCACATCGTCGCGCAACAGGGCCAGAATTTCCTGGCGTTCCCGCTGCCCCATGGAACTGAACGGAATCTGAATCAAGTGGGCGGCAAAACCGGCAATCGGCCGCAGAGCCAGCGGACTCCCACGGTGCGGCGTCGCCACAAAAATCACCCGCGAAACATCGTCCCGAGCGCCAAAGGCGATCAAACGTCGGAGGAGTTCCATGTTCTCCGGACTTAGCGACACTTTGTCAAAGTCCTGATCGGAAAATTGACTCCACAGGTATCGTCCGCCCTCGCGGATCATCAGGCTCGAAATCAGCCCTCCCATACTGTGGCCGATCAGGATTTTCTGGTTCAAATTCGGGTTGGTATCCGACGGATCCAAGGTCTTTTGAAAGCGATCCAGCTCGCTGCGGAGCATGGCTGCGGATGTCCAGACCGGAAGACCCGTGGGATAACTGAAATACCAAAACTGATATCTCTCGCGCACTTTCGGATCGGACAGAAGATGGTTGGTCGCCTGCGTCCAAGCTTCGGGGCGGGACATCAGCCCGTGGACAAAGACGACCGGAATCTTTTTCGGGTCGTAGGGCTGGAGTTGAACAAGTCCGGCGGAGGAGATGTTTCGCTGGATGAAAAGCATTCCCTCAATATCGATCGAGCGGTTGGCACCGTGGGTGAGAAGGACGGCCAGCGGTGCTGAGAAATCCGCCGCCAACGGCACGCGCCGTCCGCCAAGCTTCACCTTCTCGACATTCATCGCATCGTAGATGGTCAGCCGTGGAACGGTCTTTTCAAAAGAGATCACCGCCGTCGCTGACCGTGTCATTCCGGCTTTGGGAATGCCCGGCTGTCCGCGGAGGACCGGAGACCCCTTGGGCGCCCAGAGGACGAGCGGGACGCCGATTCCCGGCTGGACCGAACGACCAAGCAGGCGGCGGATTTTCACGCGTGATGCTGGGAAGACGGTTTTGTGGTCGGAGGGATTCAGCACGTTCGCCCCACTGCGGACGATCTGGAGTTTGTCCGACGAGACAAACCCGCCCGGGACAAGATCTTCAACGATCTGTTCCACGGCGGCGTTGTAGCGGGCGGTCGCCTCGGCCTCCCCGCGCGAGGCAGCCTGCCAGGATGCACGGGCCACCGCGAGCGATTCGTCGAGCGTCACGGGCGGGCGCGTGGGACGCGGCTTCTCGACCCTTACGAGAACAGTCGCACAACCGGACAAAACAGCCGGTAAAAGAAGAATGAACGCAAAGCGTCGCAATTCAGCGAAGCGCTTCAATGGCTTGGACGATGTCGGATTCATGGACTTGGTCGGAAACAAAGGCCTCTCCGAGCGAACGAAGAAGAACGAAGCGGATGGCCCCGGCGTGGAATTTTTTGTCTTTTCGAAGCGCCCCGAGGATCGACTCGGTTGGAACGTCTTTCGGTAAAACGACCGGCAACCCTTCCCGGCGGAGAGCACCCAGCACGCGCTCCGCCTCGGCCTCGGTGAGTCCGGATTTCTCCACCGAGAGCCTTACGGCGGCCACGAGTCCGAGACTGATCGCCTCCCCGTGCAAAAACCTCCCGTATCCACCGGCGTTCTCGATGCCGTGGCCGATGGTATGCCCGAAGTTGAGCAAAGCCCGGAGGCCTTTGGTTTCGAACTCATCCGCCTCGACAATCCGGGCCTTGATCTCGATGTTGCGCCGAACCATTTCCTCGCGGGATGTCGGCAACTGCAAGAGGTCGGGATCGCGGATGGCCGCATGCTTGATCACTTCCGCGAGACCTTCCTGATACTCTCGCTTGGGCAGACTCTCCAGTGTCGCGGGGTCGACCAACACGAGTCGTGGCTGATGAAACGCACCGATCAAATTTTTCCCACCGGGTGCATTGACGCCGGTTTTTCCCCCGACCGAACTGTCGACCTGCGATACGACGGTGGTCGGAATCTGCACGTAAGGAATTCCGCGGTAGTAGATGGCCGCGATAAAGCCCGCGAGGTCGCCGACAACTCCGCCCCCGAGCGCGATCACCGAGGCCGAGCGATCCAAACCGGCTGCAATGAGGCGGTCACAAACGTCCCCGGCAACGCGCAGGGATTTTGAGGCTTCTCCGGCATCGACCGTCACCACCTCCGGAACAAATCCGGCCGCCCGCAACGAATCCGCAATCGTGGCGGCATAGAGGGGGCCGACGTTCGTGTCGGTGACGACCGCACACTTTCCCGGCTTGAGAACCCCAAGGGCCGCCTCTCCCGCTTTGACCAGCAGCCCGTCTTCAATGAGGACATCGTACGGGGCTTGTGAGAGGTTGACGCGGACACGGCTGGGCATCGGGGGAGTATGCGCAGGAGCCCCGGTGACGTCGAATCGTTTGTTGGTCAAGCGGGAGAACTTGAACGAGCGCAAAAGACGGCTAACCTGCTCGCATATGCAACTTTCCATGCGCACCGATTACGCGCTCCGGGCGCTGTTCACTCTGGTGGAACACCACGGCGGACAACCGATTCCCATTGGCGAACTGGCGCGGCGGAACGATGTGCCAAAACGGTTTTTGGAACACATCATGCTCGACCTCAAAGAGCGGGGCTGGGTTCAGAGCACGGCCGGCAAGCGCGGCGGATACGTCCTCGCAAAAAGCCCCTCGCGCATCACGATGGGCGAAGTCGTGCGTCACTTCGACGGTTACCTTGCTCCAATCGCCTGCGTCTCGGTCACCGATTATCGTCGTTGCTCTCAGGAGCCGGTCTGTCGGTTTCGACGGGTCATGTTGGGAGCGCGAAACATGGTGGCGAATCTCATGGACAATCTCTCTTTGGAAGATGTGATGAGGAATTCCCCGGTTTCTCAAGATGAGATCACGGGGCTTTATGGCGATGGAATTTAAATCCCGACTTCTGCTGGGGTCTGTTCTCACCATTTGGGGGAGCAGTCTTTTGGTTGCACAAGAACCCGGCTCCGATCCTCGCAAGCGGATGGTTTTTCCCGCCGGGGCGGCCGAGCCGGCACCGAGTGCCACGCCGGTCGCGACGCCGGCTGCGCCGGCGTCGAAACGCGAAACGCCCGAGACGTCGATTGAGACCTTTTTCCTCGCTCTCAAAGCCGGCCAGGTCGAGGCCGCGTATGATCAGCTGACCCGCGGCACCGTGATCGCGGAGCGAGCCGAAGGATTGCGACAATTGAAGAATCGCACCAAAGAGGCGCTCGACAGCTATGGACCAATCTCGGGCTACGAATCAGTCAATGTCCTCACGGCCGGAAAGAGCCTTGTCCGTCACACTTGCATCTCGCTCAACGAAGATCTCCCGCTTCGGTGGCGCTTCTACTTTTATCGCGGACCGAACGGCTGGAAACTGGTCGATCTCCGCGTCGATGATGGTCTAGTCGAGCTCTTTGAGGAGGTCGTCCGCGATCCGAAGAAACCCGATTGATCAGGGAAGCGGCATCACGTGGCGGATATCCTCCGCCGCCACAGCAAAAACGGTATCCTCGGCGATGTTCGTCGACTGATCGCCGATCCGCTCCAAGAACCGCGCCACAAAAATCAGTTCGAGATAGGCCTGGATCATACCGGGATTCACCGGCATCAACTCGGTGACGCGATTCGCAAAATCGCGGTTCATGGCGTCCAGTTCGCGATCCCGTGGCTTGAGGGTGCGCGCAAGATCGGGATCGTTCTCCGCATAGGCCTTGATCGCATCCTGCAACATGGCGCTGGCGTGTTTGAAGAGCGGCTCCAAGGCCGAGGTCTCCGAGATCACCGCGTGCGTGTTGAGCTTCCTGGCGCGGCGCGCGATGCCCACCGCCTGATCCGCCACCCGCTCCAGATTCACGCTCATCTTCATGGCCGCGATGACGGTTCGCAGATCGGAAGCATACGGGTGGAAACGAAGCATGATCTCGATGCCGTCGCGATCCACTTGGATTTCCAAAGAATCAATCTCCTCATCGTCGGCGATGGCCGTATTGCACCAATCCTCATCCCGCTCGAAAAGCCCGCGACGCGCATTTTCCAAGTTGCGCGTGGTCAGGCTGGCCATCATGAGAACATTTTTTCGAAGCGCTTCCAGAGCGGAGTCGAAATCGGTGAGGATATGGCGGGTGGGTTCGGAAGACATAGGGAAACAGGGGCTCAGCCGAAGCGGCCGGTGATATAGTCCTCGGTCTGCTTTTCGGAGGGATTGGAAAAAATCTTCTGCGTTTCGGCATACTCGATGAGCTTGCCGAGATAGAAAAACGCGGTGAGATCCGAGCAGCGTGTGGCCTGCTGCATGTTGTGGGTGACGATCACGATGGTGAATTCGTTTTTGAGGCCGTGGATGAGCTCTTCCACCTTTGCGGTGGCGATGGGGTCCAACGCCGAGCACGGCTCGTCCATGAGAAGAACCTTCGGTTGGTTGGCGATGGCCCGCGCGATGCAAAGGCGCTGCATTTGCCCACCCGAAAGACCGAGTGCGCTTTCGTGCAGGCGGTCTTTGACTTCCTCCCACAACGCCGCCCCCCGGAGGCTTCGTTCGACGGTCTCGTCGAGGACCGAACGCGACTTCGTCCCGCTGATCCGCAGGCCGTAGACGACATTCTCGTAAATGCTCTTGGGAAACGGATTTGATTTTTGAAAGACCATGCCGATGGCCCGGCGCAGGGCAATGACTTCGACACCCGCCGAAAAAATGCTCTGCCCTTGAAGCAGGATGTCGCCCTCCGTCCGCACACCTTCGATGAGTTCGTTCATGCGGTTGAAGTTGCGGAGCAGGGTGGTCTTGCCGCAGCCGGAGGGGCCGATGAAGGCGGTGACCTGTTTCTCCGGAATGTCCATCGTGATCCCATGGAGCGCCTGTTTTTTCCCGTAGAAGAAATTGAAATCCCGAACCGAGAGGAGATCCGGGCGGCCATTTGCAGGCTGGGCACTGCTACGGGATGTCGTCGGGGCGGTATCGTTCATGGACGAGATCATAGGGTGGTGGGTCGGAGCAGATTTGGCTAATACTTTTTGGAGAACGCCCACTGCGCCAGAATGTTTGCCGTTGTGACAAACGCGACAAGCACAAGCGAAGCAGTCCAGGCCATGGCGATCTGGTGCGGGAAGGGAACGGTCGAAAAATTGAAGATGAGCACCGACAACGAGGCCGTCGGTTCGTTGAGCGATTTTGCCCAGAACTGACTGAACAGCGCGGTGAAGATCAGAGGAGCCGTCTCCCCGGCGGCCCGCGCCACGGCCAGCATCACCCCGGTCATGATCGCGGGCAGCGCGTCCGGGAGCACGATGCGAACGATCGTTTGGAATTTGGTGGCTCCCAAGCCGTAGGAGGCCTCACGGAACGAACTCTGCACGCTGAGGAGCGCCTGTTCCGACGTGAGTAAAATCGTGGGCAACATCAGAACCGCAAGGGCAAAGCCACCCGCATAGGCGGAGAACGAACCGGTCGACATCACCACCACCGCAAAAGCAAAGACACCGCAGATGATCGACGGGATGCCGGTGAGCAATTTGGCGACCAGACGAACCGCATGCGACAGACGCGCATTCGGCGCGTATTCATTGATGTAGATCGCCCCCAAAATGCCAACCGGGGCCGAGAGGACCAGCCCAAGAGCAACCATTACCAACGTGCCAATGACAGCATTTCCAAACCCACCGCCCACCATGCCCGCCGCTGGCGGCAATTCGACAAACGTGCTCCAACTCAGAAGCGGCAGGCCATTTTTGACGACGAGAAAAATGATGGAAAAAAGCGGCACCAAGGCCAAAAGAGAAAGCCCGACGCAGACGACGGTGAGGATGCGGTTCGTCCACGAACGGAACACGGTCCGACCCGCCCCGCCAGCGATGAAGGTTTCCCCCGCCGCCGTCGATGCACTCATCGGACGCCCTCCGTTTTTTTCCGGGTGTAGCGCAAAACGGCCTCGCCGAGAAGATTCACGCCGAGCGTGATGACGACGAGAATGAGCGCCGCATACATGAGCGAGTTTACCTGAAGACCGCTCGCCTCACCAAACTGATTCGCGAGCAGCCCGGCGAGCGTTCCGGAAGGTGCGAAGATCGACCACGACGGACGCGAACTGTTGCCGATGAGCATCGCGACTGCCATCGTCTCCCCCATCGCCCGGCCCAAAGCCAAAATGGTCGCCGCGACGACGCCCGGTGCGGCTGTCGGCAGAATCACCCCGAGAATCGCCTCCCACCGAGTCGCCCCAAGGGCATAGGCCCCTTCACGCAGGGCCGGTGGCACTGACGCCAATGCGCTGCGCGAAATGGCGGTGAGCGTCGGGAGTACCATCAGGGCGAGCACCACACTGGCCGTCAGAAGAGAGTTTCCGTAGGCCGGCCCGGCAAAAATGGGAACGGTCCCAAAGTTGGACGAAGCCCAATCGCCAACCGCCTTGATGATCGGGATCACCACAAAAATACCCCAGAGGCCGTAAACAACGCTGGGAATGGCCGCGAGCATTTCGACGACAAAACGAACCGTCTGACGAATCCCCAACGGGAGAAAATCTTCGCTGAGGAAAATGGCGATCACCAACCCGAGCGGGAAGGCGATCACCATCGCAATCATTGAACTCGCGACCGTTCCGACAATGAAGGGAAAGACGCCAAACCGGTCCCGATTCGGCACCCATGCCGAGGTCGTAAGAAAATCGAGCCCGTATCGCTGAACCGCCGGCCAGGCCTCGCTGGCGATCTCAAACAGGATCCACCCAAGGATCACCACGACCGCCGCCGCCGCGACCCAGCAGAGAACGCTGAAGAAATCCGGCAGTCGTCTCGCGACCGGAAAAGCGGATGGGATCTGCGACACGGGCGAGACTTTTGCAGGTCTATTGGACCTTGGCGAGTGCGGCCTTGGCCTTCTCGACGACCGGCTCGGGGAGCGGGATGTAGCCGAGTTCGTTCGAGAACTTCTGGCCCTCGGTGAGTGCCCACGTCACGAAATCGACCAGCGCCTTCTTCTTCGCCGCGTCGTCGTATTTCTTATAGAGGAGCAGCCACGTGAAGCTCGCGATCGGGTAGTCATTCGGCCCCTCGGGATCCACGGGCCAGACGCGGAGGTTTTCGGGGAACTTAACGTTCGCCAAAGTGGCCGCGCCGTTTTCGAGGTCCGGGCTCACGAAGTTGCCCGACTTGTTTTGGAGGATCGCCATTTCCAAGTTGTTGTTCTTGGCATAGCCATACTCGACATAACCGACGGCACCGGGCGACTGCTTGACGAGCGCTGTGACGCCTTCATTGCCTTTCCCACCCACGCCGACCGGGAAGGTCACCGACTTGTCGAAGCCGATTTCCTCGTCGAACTGCTTGCTGATCGCCGCGAGGTGCTGGGTGAAGACAAACGTCGTTCCGCTTCCATCCGAACGATACGCGGGCTGGATGCCGAGGTCGGGGAGCTTCAGGTCGGGATTGTCCTTGGCGATGAGCGGGTCGTTCCACTTCTTCACCGTGCCCAAATAAATGCCGGCCATGGCCTCCCGCGAGAGCTTCAGCCCCTTGATGCCCGGGAGGTTGTAGGCAAAAACAATCTCACCGGCCGTCGCGGGAATCATCACCACACCGCTCGGCACCTTTGCGATCTCCTCGTCGGTCATGGCCGCATCGCTGGCTCCGAAATCCACCACACCCGCGATGAAATTTTTCACTCCGGCCCCGGAGCCGACGGACTGATAATTGACCTGAACGGCTGGGTTCACTTTGTTGTATTCGACCCCCCAGCGCTGATAAAGAGGCGCGGGAAAGGTCGCCCCAGCTCCCGAAAGCTGCTGCGCTTGGGCGGTGGTTGCTCCGAAAGTCACGGCAAGAGCCGCACCGGTGATGACGTAATACATCGATTTCATAACAGAGGAGCCGTGATACTCCGCCGATACCCCGCGGAAACCAAAAGCTTCAATGTGACAATTTTGTCACAATTCCCGGTTCCCCGGCCAAGACATTTCGCGAGAGGGCGGTTATTCACCAAAGCGAATATTCATGTTGACGAATATCATTGGCCACTCGACGCTGCGCCCATGTCCCTGATCCGCATCTATGAATGTCTCTGCGACGGCACCCGTCTGCGGATCATTCACCTTCTCACTCGGGGGCCGCTGTGTGTGTGCCACCTGCAATCCATTCTCGACCTGCCGCAAGCCCGGATTTCCCAACATTTGTCCTATCTCCGCGAGCGGGGAATGGTTTCCAATAGGCGCCGGGGCGCATGGATGATCTACTCGCTGCCCGAGGCCCCCTCCCCCGAACTCGCGCGACACCTCGCCTGTTTGCAGGACTGTGTGCGCGAAGACGCGGGATTTCAGCGTGATTTGGAACGTCTCAACGAAATCAAAAAAACCTCGTGCGCGCCGGTGGCGTCTCCGTTCCATGTCTGAAAACATCGCCCGCCGGATGTCGTTTCTGGACCGCTACCTCACGGTCTGGATTTTCGTCGCGATGGGCCTCGGTGTGGCCCTCGGTCATTTTGTGATCACCGATCCCGAAGCCTTCTTTGCCCCGATGACGATTGGCACGACAAACATCCCGATCGCGGTGGGCCTGATTCTCATGATGTACCCGCCCTTGGCCAAAGTCCGCTACGCCGAGATGCCGAAGGTTTTTGCGAACACGAAAATTCTCGCCCTCTCGTTGGTGCAAAACTGGATCATTGGGCCAGTGCTCATGTTCGGGCTTGCGGTTTTCTTTTTGCATGACCGGCCGGACTACATGGCGGGGCTGATCCTTGTGGGCATCGCGAGGTGCATTGCCATGGTTCTCGTGTGGAACGAACTCGCCCGCGGCAATAACGAATACGCGGCCGGGCTCGTCGCCCTGAATTCCGTCGCGCAAATCGTCTTCTACAGTTTCTACGCATGGGTTTTTGTCACCGTGCTCCCGCCGATGTTCGGTATCGAGGGCAGCGTCGTCGCGATCAGCATGGGTGAGATTTTCATCAGCGTGATGATTTTTCTCGGCATTCCGTTTGCCGCCGGAGCGCTCAGCCGCGTCTTCCTCACGCGGTGGAAAGGAGTCGAGTGGTACGAGAAATCGTTTCTGCCGCGCATTTCCCCGCTCACGTTGATCGCCCTGCTTTTCACGATCGTTTCCATGTTCACGTTTCAAGGCGAAAAAATCGTCCAGCTGCCCAGGGATGTGCTTTTGATTGCCGTGCCGCTCACGCTTTATTTCCTGGCGATGTTTCTGGTGAGTTTCTTTCTGGGACGGGCTCTCGGAGCGGACTACAGCCGGTCGGCCACGCTGGCGTTCACGGCGGCCGGGAACAATTTCGAGCTCGCCATCGCGGTGGCCATCGCGGTGTTCGGGATCGGATCCGGTGTGGCTTTCGCTGCCGTGGTCGGCCCGCTGATCGAAGTTCCCGTCCTGATCGGGCTGGTCCACGTGGCCTTGTTTTTCCAACGAAAATTCTTCCCGGGAGAGCAGGGAGAGACGCCTCCCCGTCCACCCGTTTGCTGCCCATGAAACCAATCATCCTCATTCTCTGTACCGGCAACTCCTGTCGCAGCCACATGGCCGAAGGTATTCTTCGTCAGGCCGCCGGTGATCTTCTTGACGTCCGCAGCGCGGGGTCGAAACCAGCTGGCTACGTGCATTCGAAAGCGATGGCGGTCCTGGCCGAAATCGGCATCGATCTCTCCTCGCACACGTCGAAGCACATGAACGACTTTTTGGAAACACCCGTTCACACCGTCATCACGGTTTGCGGCAACGCGGATCAGGCCTGTCCGATGTTTCCAGGACAAGCACACCGGTATCACTGGGGCTTCGACGATCCCGCCCATGCAACCGGCACCGAAGAGGAGGTCCTCGCCTGTTTCCGGCGGGTGCGGGACGAGATCCGGGCGGTCTTTGAAGCTTACGCGGCGGGATGGCGCGACGCACGCTGAGCGTTTAACGAAGCTGATTCTCGAGCACCGAATCCGGCGAGGCTCCGAGCTCGATGGCCCGCTGATAGTGGGTCGCCACGCGGGCGCGCTCAGCAGGGGATCCCTCGGCGGCCAGAATGGCGATATTGAAATGGGCCTCGGCGCAGTCGGGAGAGAGATTGATCGCTTTTTGGATCTCCTCCATCGCCCGTCCGGATCTCAATGATCCCCAGCGTTGTGTGGGCGAAGGCGTCATTCGGCTGGAAACGGATCGCTTCCCGGATGTTTTTCTGGGCGGCCGCCAGCTTGCCGAGTTCCAACTGAACCGCTGCCAGATCCGACAGGGCCAGACTGTTGTTCGGTGCCGCTTGCACGACCCCGCTGGAAAAGGATTTCCGCGAGGGCGTAGTTACGATCTTTGTAGGCTTGTTCGGCCTGGGCTTGGGTGACCTTGAGCGCGTCGACCGATGGCGACGTTTCCGTTGGCACGCTCGGTGAGGAGGAGGCCGGGGCGGGGGCGGGTGGAAGCGACAACAGCGAGCCGAAAGTCGGTTGCTCCAGCGAGAGCGGCAGGTTCATCTGAAACGCTTCATTGCCTGCTTCGTTGAGGAGCATTTCGAGCTCCATGATTTTCATGTCCCGGTGACTGAACTCCGTGACCAGACGCTCAAGACGGGCTTTGGCGAGATCCAGATCGGATTGCAGCTGTGTGATTCGCGCGAGATTCACCGGTCCCTCCTGTTCCAATTCCGCCGCCCGCTGCTCGGCGGCTGCGAGACGTTCATTCAGCCCGCGGTTGCGATCCAACGAGAGTTCGGCTTCCTTGGCATCCTGACGGCGGGCGAGCGTACTGTTGAGCTCACTGGCCAAGGCGGCATTCTGTTGTTTGATTCGATCAAGAACCTCCTCGTTGCGCGCCTCCTGATCTTCGACCGGCAGAAAATGAAGCATCGCTCCCACCCCCGCCGCGACAAGAACCGCGCCAGCGGCTAGGGCAAACCGCCGCCAACTGGTTTCGCACTAATCCGACCATCGATCCCAAGGCAAACGCGCCACCGAAAAGCTGGAACACCCGCTTCACCCCCGACGGCAAGCGGTTCATCGACGAGAAGAACTGAAGAAAAACCAAGCCCGAAATCACCGATGGGGTGAGACTGATCGTCGAGAACGGATTGAAAGCCCCGGCCATCCAATCCACCACGCGGCGAATACGGCGGTTAAGAACAGTTACTCAAACAAGATAGTCGATGATCCAAGAGGAGCGGTTGAAATAGAAATAAACCGCCGGGCAAACCATCAGAAATGCAACAAGCCAGTCCATCAATCAGGAACGGTCCCGGGAAACCTGCCGGGCCGCTTTTTCGGAGGGGAAAGCCGGGAGAAATCTCGCCGCACAGCTTTTGGCTTACCTTTTCGCTTCCCGTGGTGCAATAACGCAGGGGGTGAGCCGGTCCATTCCCCAGCAAAAGGTGATTTTCTTCACGAGCCTTCCGCGCGTCGGAGGGCATACGACAATCACCCTCGGGCTCGCACGCCTGTTTCGTGAACGGCGACCTTTGAAGAATTCCCCGGTGCGTCCGAAAACCCGGAGAAGTTCTGTTGGATTCCCCAGTTGTCAGAAATCCCCATCGAGCACCCGGAAGAACTTGTCGCGGCCCGGCCGAGTGAGCCCTTCGGCCCTGTCCGTCTCGGCCTCATCGGCCGTCTCACGGAGGAAAACGGAGCCCGAGTCCTGCTCGAATTCACCGGCCAAATCGCCTGCGAAGGAGAACTTCACATCGCTGGAACGGGTCCGTATGCCGCGCTGGTCGATGCCGGGACAAAGCGCCCCCTCCAAGTGGTTTTCCACGGAAGCTACGATCCCTCAACCCGGGCCGCTTTTCTCCGAAACTTCTTCCGGGGAATCGACGTTCTCATCGTCCCGTCTCAGGACGAATGGGAAACCCTTTCCATGGCCGTCCTCGAAGCACTCCAGCACGGAGTCCCCTCCATCGTCTGCCGCACCGGCGGCCTCCGCTCCTTCGAACACCCCGACCTCGGCCCAGCTCCCAGCGACATCATCCATCTCGTTCCCGCCAACAGCCTGCTTTTCAGCCTAGAAGCCGCCCTCTCCAGAGAGCACCGCTGCACCCGATCCATCGCAATCCGCTGTCTAAGACATTACGATTCGTTTTTTTCCGACCACCAAATTCTCGCACGATGGCGAACGGTTACTATCCTCACCAGCCCAGAACAAACTCTCGGAGATCGTGAAGGCTGATTGCGTTTTCAGAATTGGCGTTTCGCATGCAAATTGAGATAGCCGCGACGTCGGTGAAGTTTTGCAACCTCTCGACGAGACAAATGTCCTACCCTGGGGTCAGTAATCACAAAACCAAGTGACAGCAGCTTTTCCAAGTATTCCTGAGGCGAGAAACCGGCCTCCAAGAGAGCAGACGGTGAGAATTCAAAGTAAAGTTGAATCTGCGGATTTCTCTTCAAGATTTCAGACATTCCTGAAATCACGGCCGGCTCCCACCCTTGAACGTCAATCTTCACCCAATCAACCCTTGTTCCAGAGACGAGTAAGTCAAGCGGAACAACTTCGACGGTGCCCCGATCCCTGGGGGTCCCAGCCGGACCTCGAACCAGTCGATTATCGCCTGAGTTCAAAGGGTTTGAGTCAAGGAGAAGTCGACTTTTTTCGGCTCCGGCTGCCAACTCTTTCACTTGGACATTGGCGGCGCCATTTCTCTCAACATTTCGAATAAGTTGATGGCTTAGTAGCGGGTGAGGTTCAAGTGAAAGCACACTTCCGGCGGATCCGACAAGTCGCGAGAATAACAGTGCGTAAATCCCAATGTTTGCCCCGACATCAACCACGGTTTCACCCGGCCGCATACGTTTCGAGAGAAAATCAACATCGCAACTCCCCATAACACGCCATTTGTGCAGAACAAGATAAAGCAATCGATCCGGACTTGTCGCGCCCAAAGATAGTCCATTTACGCTGACCACGTACTTATCCACCGCTTGATCTGCCGTCACAAGTTTTATAAGCAGCATCAGCAATCTCCTGCTCATGGATTAGCCTTTACGCGATAGTTCGGATTCTTGAGAACGACATAGTTTTCGGACTGCCAAACAATCGGCCATCGTTCGTCAATAAAGCGCTGCACAATCTGTCCTACGTTAGGCTGATGCAAAGTCCACCTTTGATCAATGTCGCCAATCACAACAAACTGAACTCGATCGATATCGAGAGGAAAAAGAAATCTCCTCCGGTCCATTCCTGATCGAAAATATTCGGTAGGCCGTCCCGACCAAACAACCACTTGTAGCAGATCAACCGAAGGCGGTTTCAACAACCACCCAATGTTTGAACTTGCAACAACAACTCCGGCTCCATCCGAGTTGCCGTTGACCCAATCTGCGCACTGTTCTACCTCACGTGAATTCTGCGTCACCCAGAAGTGGTTCCGCGACGTCAAGGTGCCTCCAAAAACATCTGGCAACTGAACGGCAGCCGACATAATCGGCGCAACGAACGCAGCGGCATAAATGCCCCTCTCCAAACGCAAGCCGTTGAGCCTCCGCCGCACTAACTTCCCGAGCCTGGAAAGAGCCGCCGCCCATGCAAGTCCGAAGATCGGCGATAGAACAATCGCTTGATAGTAAAACACCGGCAGATTCTGACGATTCTGAAGGAGGAGGACAGAGATACAAATCCCAAAGACCGCGATCTGGTATGTTTTCTTTCGAATACAAACGAGAAGACAGATCAGAGATGCAAGATGAAACAAGTCTTGGGTGTAGAATCGATAGAGATTCGCAAGGATGCCAGACTGGCCCACCGTCGCTTCACTCGAGCCACGATAAAAAGAAAGAAGGTTTTTAAAGTCGCTGAGCAGCCAGTCTTCCGGCCAATAGTACCAAGTAATTAACAAAACTGTGCTTGCAAGAACAAGAGAAGGCGGGATTGCAATGCGAATCCAAGAGGACGGCTTCTTCAATCGACAAAGAATTGAAGCAATTGCACCATGAATGAAGAGCGGATGAGATATAGCCGCTATCGCCAAACCCGAACCTGCAATCCAGTCGTTGCGACGCCGCGCGGCTCTCATAAGGTAAAGCAGCGCAACTGTAAAACCGAGAGCTACAGCATCATGAGGATAGATCCATCGAAAGTGGATAACGCTTTGAGCAAATGTCAAAAAAACACCGGCACCAAACCACGCGGGCATAAACCCAACTTTAAAGCGTGCCTTGAAGTAAATCAAAAACGCAATCGCGAGGGCAAGCAAAGCATTAAGAAACCGCGCCCCTAGGATATCCCCGTTTGCAGCATTGGCGAAAAGACCAGCGACAAAAAGAAATCCCGGTTGTAGTGGGAAATATGTATGAAGATACGTCATTTGCAGAGCCCCAATCGAAAGTGATCCTTCAACAAGATTCCTCGCAAGAATTAGTGCGCCCGTTTCATCCCCATACCAGCTTGGCGAGTGGCGCAAGTGTGGGAGATAAAGAAGAGCCCACACAAGCAGAATGGAAAGCGGCGGGATGAAGAAAACGGGTTTTTTGATACTTCCTCGCACGGAGGTTTTCAACTTTACCATCTTCGACCTGAACATTTCAGACAAATTTTAGCTTGTAGGCCACAAAGAACAACATCCGAAGGAGAATGCCTCCATGTGTCCACCTTCTTATGTTTGTAGAACCATAAGTTCTGTCTTGATAACGAATCGGCACATCGGAAATCCTCAGGCCAAGTTTGCCTGCTCCGAAAAGCAAATCAAAGTCACCAAACGGGTCAAACTCTCCGAAGTAACTTCTGTTTGCAGCAATCTTTTCATAGTTCGCGCGAGACAGGACCTTCGTTCCACAAAGGGTATCTTTAACTGTTTGTCCGAGTAACCATGAGAAGGCCAACGAGAAAAACTTGTTCGCGCACATGTTGAGAAACGGCATGGCTTGTTTTCCCATGGGATATACCAGGCGGACTCCGTTCGCAAACTCTGCCTTCCCTGAAGCGATAACCGAGTAGAACTTTGGGAGTTCCTCGGGAGGAACTGTGAGATCTGCGTCCAATATCATAAGGATTTCGCCAGTGCAGGCAGCAAACCCCTCCCGCACGGCATTTCCTTTCCCTTCTCCGCTTTGCTGTAAAGCCATGATTGTTCGATCAGGATATTCTTTTACAACTTTTTGAATCTGCGCCCAAGTATCATCCTTGGAATGCCCTTCGACGAACACGATTTGAGTCGTTGAGCCGATGTTGGGCGTGCGTCTCACTGCCTCGGCAATGTTTCCCGCCTCATTGCGTGCCGGGATCAGGACCGAAACGCTCATCTCATCATTTTGCAAACGGGGGAGTCGAGCAATTGTGAATATACTAAGGCAAAACCATGGCATCAGAGGTCCAACCCACCGGTTTACCAAGCGATCAACTCCAAAAGGAGCCCATGGCAAGAGGATACGGGCATCGAGTTTAATTGGTTCCCAGTCTGATAAGTACATCAGGTTTTTGACATCTGGTGCGGTCAGCCAACTGCATTCAGGATGCTTCGCCCGAAGACCAAGGATTGACGCAATTTTGTAGATTGGTCGCCACAACGCTGACTGGAAATTTACAATCAAACGGGTGTCGGCTGTTGACAGTTGATGGAGCTGTCTGAGGAGAAGCTGAACATCTGCAGCATAGTTCAGGGTATCGGAAATGATTATATAATCAAACTTCTGTCGCATTGAGATTTCCTCTCCCGAGCACACAAGAAAGGTTCCATGGGGAACATTTTTTTTAGCTTGCTCGATTTGTTTTTCGGCAAGGTCAATTCCAGTTACAGATCGCGTGTTGAGCATGGCGAGGAGATGGCCTGAGCCACATCCGATTTCGATGACAGAGGCGTTTTTCGGAATGATCAGGTTGTAATAGTGGGCAAGCCACTTTCTATAAGACATCGCAGCCCAGAGAAGATCATCATCAGCCTCGTTGTAGTGTTTGGTTATGCCTTGTAGATGACGTCGCGTGAAGTCGGGGAGAGATGAAGCCTGCTGAAACTTTGTGGTCACGGGATGTTCTCTTTGCAAGTTCACTTTTATTCGCAGGGCGGGACTTGTCGAGAACACTGATTGGCGCGGTGCGGCAGATGTCCGCCACAAGGCGTGGGAATTCTGCATTTGGAACAAATCCAAGGCGTTTCCGGAAAATCTTCCAAATGCGCTTGTATGCGGGCTACTTGGGGAGCAAAACAGTAGTGCCTGGGTCGTCGGAGCACGCAGGACATTTGGAAACGCTCGCTCCAACCGCTCCACCGAAATCCGCTGGGCAAGATTGCCCGGTTCGGACATCCTACCGGGCTTGGATGAAGAAACAATCGTGGATCTGGCTTTTGGCGGGCATCGTTGTGGTTTCCCTCGCAGTGGTATGGGCGTGGCTTCGTCTTCCGGTTTCCAGTCAGGAGCTTCTGGCAAACTACGCGAAGGCCAGCGACTTTTTTGAGGCGGCCGGACACGTCGGGGGGCTTCCGTGGTGGAGTCCGATGTTTTTGCAGGGGACGACGCTTGCCACCTCTTGGTCGTTCATGGTGACAAACCTGGTCATGATGGCGTTTTCAGTGCCGCTGGGGTTTCTGGCGGGTCCGAAAGTGGCGATGATTTTTTGCCTCTCCTTGGGGGCGGTCGGGTCGTTTCTTTTCGTCCGCCGGTTTGCTCAGGATGATCGGGCGGGCTGGGTGGCGGCGGGACTCTTTCTGCTGAATCCCTCGGTACTGACGCGGGCGGCAGAGTATGAACATTTCGTGGTAGTTTGCTCGCTGGCGTTTCTCCCATGGACCTTTCTGGGTCTCCTTTTGTTCTTCGAGCGTCCGTCGCGAAAAACGGCTCTCTTTTCCGCGATGACGTATGCCGCAGTTGTCTTGGCCTACGGAAAAACCGGCGTTATGGCCTTGCCGGTTCTGATCGTTTTTGGATTTGTCCTGTGGATGCGGGCGACGCCTGACAGTCGTCCTTCGAAGGAAGTCTTGGTGTTTGGGGCCGGTGCGTTTTTGCTGTTGGCGGTAGTTCCAAATCTGCCGGCTCTTCGCGAGACTCGATTCCTCGCGATGTTTGAATTTGGTCCGTTCGAGGGGTGGCAGCAGGCGTTCAGCACCAAGTCACCAATTTCGTGGATTGATCGCTGGGACGCTTTGACTTCGGGGATCGACCCGATGTTTGCCCCGACGACGGCGAATGGCGGCACCTACCTTGGTTTGCTTGTTTGCGCTACGCTCGCCATGGCCTTGTGGCGGGGAACCCTCCATGACTCCCTCGGGGGACGCGGAGCCCGCCTTTTTCTAGCCCTGGCCTTGGGTCTTTACTGGCTGTCGTTCGGCCCCCGCAGCGTCTTGAGTGGTCAGGGGGCGTTTCTTTCGATGACCTTGTCGGCCCCGGACTACACGCCGGCCGTCGCGTGGTTTCTCTTTTTTGTGCAGGGATGGGTGATCTTCCGGCTCATTCCGCCGGATTTTCCCTTCCGATCAGTGATTGCCACCGGGGCCTGCGCCGTGTTTTTCCTCGTTCCTGGATTTCGTCTTCTGGAATGGCTGCCGATTTATCGAAACATTCGGGCACCTTTTGATTTCTTCCAAATCACCGGAGCGTTTTGTCTGGTGGTCGCGACGGCTATGCTTCTTCCGGGTTTGTTTCAAGCGGTCCGCAATTCCACCCTGCGGACAGGTTTGATCACGCTCGTCGCGTGTCTGGCGGTGTTGGACGTTTCTCCTTACGCCCGGAGTTTCTTTTTTCCCCGGCTGGATCGCGGGACGTTTAATGACTTTGTTGCGGCCCAAGATTATTTGAAATCCAGCACAGTCGGCGGACGGGTCTACGCCTTGTCAGGGCGATACTTCTATCTCCTTACGCCGACGCTATCAGGCCGGGCCCTCGCCAATGAGGCGTTCAACAGCTATCTTCAACAGCGCGGGGCCGCCGCTCTTCAGGGAGCCGCGTTTCTCTCGGATGAATTCCTCTTGGCCTATCTTCGGACGGCTGGAATATCCCATGTACTGATCGACAAGAACGACCCGGATACGCCCGCCGATCTTCAGGAGCGTTTCCGAAAGATTCTGCCATCTGCGTTTGAAAACAAGGCGTTCGTGGTGCTCGAAAACCGCAATGCGCTCGACCGCGCATTTCTCGCCCGGGATTATCTCCAAACAGACAATTCCGAACCTGCCATCGCGGCGGCAGTTCTCGGCGGTGCCCATTACGACATGGTGACGATTCAAACCATCGGTGTCTCGTTGGATGATCCGACATATCGAGGCCGGATCATTCAGAATCGGATTGCCGCCCGCGAGGGCGATGCGCTGCAAGGTGGCACACCGTTCCGTCCTCTCCTGTTGGGCGGCGGAAACCGATGGGAAACATTCGAATTTGAAGCGAGTCCGGAGAACGGCTGGGCGGTCTTCACGGAGGCGTGGCACCCGGACTGGCGGGCTTTCGCCAACTCCGATCCCCGGGAAATTCATCGCGCCATGCTGGGGTTTTCGGCCGTGCGGGTGAGCGCCGGAGAGACCGTGACGTTTCAGTTTGCTGCCCCGTGGTGGTATGACGTCTGCGCATGGATCGGAATCTTGTCCTGGGTCAGCGCGCTGGGCGTCCTGATGGCCGGGCTTTTCGTTCCGCGACACGGCAAGGAGGAATGTCTATGATGGAAAAAGATCGCATCTGGCTTCGCGGGGATTTGCTTTCGGCCTTGGTAGCTGGTGGGCTGGCTTTCGCTGTCTACGTATGGACCGCAGCGCCCAATGTGACGCTTCTTGATTCCGGCGAGTTTATCGTCGCAGCCCAGCATTTTGGAGTTCCCCATCCGACCGGCTATCCGCTTTGGACATTGTTGGCCTGGCTTTTTCAACTCCTGCCGCTGGGCAATGCGGCTTGGGAGATCAATATTTTCAGCGGTGTGTGCGGCGGCTTGGCGGTGGGGTTGATGACTTTGCTCTGCCGGAGTTCTCTCCGCTGGTTATTTGAAGAGCGCTTGGATGCAGCGCCTGGGTTGAACAGTATTGTCTCGATCAGCGCGGGGCTGTTGTTTGGATTCAGCTTTTCGATGTGGTCGCAAGCGACGATCTCGGAGGTTTACACCCTTCACGCTCTTTTGATCGGTGGTTTTTTTCTGTCGCTTTATGTCTGGCTTCGGCGGCCGGATCATCTCGGGCTGCTTCTTTTGCCGTTTTTCCTGCTTGCGCTGGCTTTCAGCAATCACCACCTCAGCGTGGCCTTGGGTCCTCTGCCTTTCGTCGCGGTGCTTTTGGTGCGGAGGAAGCTTTTCTGGGACCTGGTGATGGCTGTCTTTTTGACAACCCTTCTGGCTTATTTGGGATTCGCGATCCTCTCCGGTGACCAATTGATTCTCAAGACAGCGATTCGGTTTTTCTACTGTGTGATGGCCGGATTGCTCGTGCTGGTTCTGGTCCGTCGCGCAAATTTGGAATGGCGGTTGATCGCTTATTTGCCGTTTGTCGTGGCGTTGGGACTTCTGCCCTACGCCTACATGCCTCTGGCGTCTTCGACGAATCCTCCGATGAACTGGGCCTACACGCGCACGCCGGAAGGGTTTTTCTTCTCATTTAACCGGTCGCAATACTCGGGCAGTTTGACGCAGCAAAGCCTGCGAAGTTTGGGCCGACTGGTGGGGACGGCACCCAAGACCACGGCCGAAGCGGGGCCACCCGAGGACCCGAACCGTCCATCGATGTTGAAAGCCGTGCAGGATTGGACCGGCTTTTTCTGGCTTCAGCTCGCGAGGAGCTTCACTCCATTGGGAATCATCGCCTATTTCGTTGCCCTGCTGATCATTTTTCGGCTTGGCGATGTGACGCGAAGAACGTGGGTTTATTTGTTGGAGTTTGGCTTTGTTCTCGCGGCAATTCTGCAGCCGGCTGCCGATCGGGCGTCCATCGATGTTGCCGGATGGTGGCTGCAAATGCCCTACCACACTTACACGAATCTCATTTTCGGACTCTTGGTCGCGCTTGGCCTTGTGGTGGGAATGCTTTGGTTGATCGGACGGTTTCCCCGGATTGCTCCGTTACGATACGCCTTGCTCCTTCTTCCGTTGATGCCTCTCTGGCTCAACTACGATGGTTGCAGCCAGCGCGGGCGTTGGTTTGGGTGGCAGTTCGGGCACGATATGCTGAAGGATCTCCCCAAAAGCAGCGTCGTATTTGGCGGGACGGATCCCGGGCGTTTTGTTCCCACTTATATGATCTTGGGAGAAAGCCCCCAACCACCATCGGTGAAACGGGATCCGACGTTCGACCGGCGCGATCTTTACATCATTACCCAAAACGGTGTCGGCGAACCCCTTTACCGGCGGTATCTGGAGGATCACTACAGCGCAAATCGTCCGAAAGTTGCCAATGCCTTTGAGCGCTGGCTGGGGCGGGAGACCATCTATCCGGAGAAGCCGTTGGTTTTCCCCACCGAACAGGAAATCGATGCAGCCATCCGCAAAGAAATGGAGGCTCAGAATTCCGGGCCATTGCCCGAGCCGTTCCTGCCTCACAGCGTGGTGACTCGGTTGATTTGGGAGAAAAACAAAGATCACCACGACTTTTTCGTGGAGGAGAGTTATCCGATGACGTGGTCGTATGACTACGCTTTGCCGAACGGGCTTTCCTATCGGATCATGAAGGAACCGCTGAAGGAGATCCCGGCGGATGTCGTTAAGAAGGACATGGAATTCTGGACGGATTACGCAACGAGGCTCTTGGAAAACCCCGACTTCACCAAGGATCTCGATGCCCAGCGTTCCTTTTCCAAACTGAGGATCACGGGTGCGCGGCTTTACGAGCATCGGAAGATGGAGCACGAGGCGGAGATCGCGTATCGGCAAGCTTTGGCACTCTGGCCGGGAAATCCCGAGGCTCTCCAGGCCATGAGCAAAATGTTGTGGGATCGGAAAGCCTTTGATCAGGTCATCGAAATGGTGACTCTCGCCAATGCCGGGGATCCGAACAACGATTCGCTCTGGCGCCTGCGGGCTCTGGCCGAGCGGCGGAAAGAGATCGAGGGTGAGATACAAACCTTGGAGAAGAAAGTGGCTGAAAGCCCCGAGGATCAGAAAGCAACGGAGGATCTGTTGGAGCTTTATTCCTCCGTCGGTGAGACCAATCTCACCGCATCGTTGCTGACGAATGCGGTGCAGCGATTCCGGACGAACAAGGAGTTTCTGAATCTCGCGGTGAACTACTCGGCGGTCTCGTCTCTCCCCGACCTCGAGCTGACTTCCGCGCAGGAATTGGTGAAGTTGGACCCGGAGGAGGCAGACTACCATTTGCTGGTCGCCCGTGCGGCGGCACGAAAGAAGAACCGGGATCTGTTTTTCCACTCGGCCAAGGAAGCTCTCCGGCTGGGCGGCATTCCGATACGGGAGACGCTCGAACGCTCACCTGATTTCCAGGAATGGCGCGAAGGCCCGGAATTCCAGAAACTGATCGGAAAAGAGGCTCCGAAACCTGCTCCGACTCCTTAGCTAAGCCATCTCACGCTGAGCGCGAGCCACATCGAGAGCGAAGTAACTCAGAATGATGTCCGCTCCGGCGCGTTTGATGGCGAGGAGAGACTCATCCCGGGTGCGGACCAAGTCCAGCCAACCGAGCCGCGCAGCGGCATGGATCTGGGCGTATTCTCCGCTGACTTGATAGGCCGCAACCGGAAGGTCGGTGATTTCCCGAACGGCGCGGATGACATCGAGGTAAGGGCCGGCCGGTTTGACCATAACGATATCGGCTCCCTCCGTTTCATCGAGGAGAACTTCACGGCGGGCTTCCCGGACATTGGCCGGGTCCATCTGATAGGTCGCTTTGCTGATCGCGTCTTTGCCGACCTTGCTCCCAACGGCCTCGCGGAATGGCCCATAGTATGCTGACGCATATTTGGCTGCGTAGGAAAGAATGCCGACTTCGGAAAAGCCCGCATCGTCCAGCGCCGCACGAATGGCCCCGACGCGTCCATCCATCATGTCCGAAGGAGCGACCAGATCGGCTCCGGCCTCTGCCTCCAGAACCGCGAGACGGCACAGCGCTTCGACCGTCGCGTCATTCACGACGGTTTTCCCATCCGTGGATAGAAGACCGTCGTGTCCGTGATCGGTGTAAGGATCGAATGCGACATCCGTGATGATCTGGAGCGCCGGACAGGCTTTTTTCACTTCCCGAACCGCGCGGAAGAGGAGGTTTGTATCCGAGAGTCCATGAGATCCCATGGCATTTTTGTGCTCGAGTTCGATACAGGGGAAAACAGCGACACCCGGGATTCCCAAGGCGAAGGCTTCTTCGCAGACGGATGCGAGTTGGCTGACAGGCCATCGGACCACGCCTGGCATCGAGGAAATCTCCACCTTTTCCGAGCCGGCATGGACAAAAACCGGCCAGATCAAATCATCGAGGCTAAGGCGGGTTTCCCGGACCCATCGACGGAGGCCAGCATTCCGGCGGTTGCGACGGGGGCGATGTGGTAAATCCATCCCGCAAGCGTGATGCGCAGCAGACCCGCGGTCAAGTCGCAGGACCGCCCGACAGCCAACGGATTCCTGAGGGCTCGAAGAGCGCCGCACGCAAAACCAAAACACCTTCCACCACCTCGGCGCGAGTTCCCAACGGCAGCGCGCAGCCTCCGCCGAGCTGGCGAAGAAACTCCCGCTCCGCATTTACGCAATCCGCCGTTTCCACATCGTGGATGGAGCCCAGAATCTGGCGGGTCGTAACATCGTCTTCGCGACACTCGATCCCCACGGCCCCCTGCCCTGGTGCGGGCAGCATCTCTTCAATGACGGAAACATGGAGTCCGGCCGGCACGGTCGAGGCGCCCAATCGGTCCAGTGCAGCTTTTGCAACAATGAGTGCATCCATGTCAGCCGCCTCGAGAGTTTTCCGCAAACGGGTGGGAACATTGCCGCGGATTTCGACCGTCTGAAGATCGGGCCGGAGAAGTTGAATCTGATTTTTCCGGCGAAGGCTGGAGGTTGCGACGGTGGCTCCCACAGGAAGCCCGCGCCATCCGCCCAAGTGCTTGGACGCAAGGCAGTCCGCCGGATCTGCGCGCTTGAGGATGGCCCCGACGACCAAACCATCGGGCAAAACCGTCGGAAGATCTTTGAGGCTGTGAACGGCAGCATGGATCTCCGCCCGGAACAGTGCCTCTTCGAGTTCTTTGGTAAATAGCCCTTTGTCGAGGCTTCCGGGTGCCGAAAGACTTACGTCCAATCGACGGTCTCCCGTCGTTCGGATGATTTTTTCTTCAACCACAAGACCGGGATGAGCGGCGCGAAGACACTCGGCCGCGTGACGCGTCTGAACCAAGGCCAATTCACTCCCGCGCGTGCCGAGTATGATCATTGTCGGAGATCGCTGTGGGTTCGCATCCAAGTGACGAAGTCACCGACGTGTTGGTTGATCAAGTGTTCGCACCGGACAACCTCGGCACGCCGGACCTCCAGCGACTGGCGGACAATTTCTTCCAGCGAATCGATGTCGTAAAGATACACATCGTCCAGTGTGTTGACGTTCGGATCGACATCGCGCGGCACGGCGAGATCAATGATGAAAAGCGGACGTCCGTCGCGAGTGCGCATGAGGGAGGTCATTTTCTCCAGAGTAACGATCGGGTGGGGCGCGGCTGTGGAACAAATCAAGATATCCACCTCATCAAACGCCCGGTGCCAGTGGTCGAAATGAACGGCCATTCCTCCGATTTCCTTGGCGAGGAGAGCGGCCCGGTCAAACGTACGGTTGGCAACGATCACGGTCCGGACTCCGCGCGACACAAGATTTCTTGCGGTTCGTTCACTGGTGTCTCCGGCACCGAGGATCATGACTTTCCGGCCCGAGAGGTCGCCAAAGATCTTTCCTGCAAGATCGACGGCCACCGAGCCCACGGACGTTGCACCGCGGGTGATCTGCGTTTCGCTGCGAACCTGCTTGGCGACCCGAAATGCATGTTGAAAGAGCTTGTTGAGATGCCGGGACGTCGAGCCGCATTCACTGGCCAGGGCGTAAGCCTGTTTGATTTGTCCGAGAATCTCGGTCTCGCCGAGAACCATCGAATCCAATCCGCTCGCGACCCGAAAAAGGTGGCGCACACTTCCCGGCGAATCATGGGTGTATAGGGGAGCTTCAACGTCCCCGACCCGCCGCGAAAGATACTGCCGGAGGCCGTCCACCGTGCGGATCGGGCAGACGCTTGCCGTGTAGAACTCCACGCGATTGCAAGTCGAAACGACAACGGCTCCGGCCATGCCATCGATCGTGCGAAGCTCGTCAAGGGCGCTGGGAAGCTCGTGCGCCCCGACGGCGAATCGCTCCCGGACTTCCACCGGGGCACTGCGATGGTTGATGCCGGCACAAACGATGTTCATCGGGCGGTGGACAGGTATTGGATCCCCGGCAGAACGATCAACGCAAAGGCGAAGATCGCCATCGAGAGCACCGCGGCACGACGCGGCGGAAGACTGTGGAACCGGCGCAGGACGAGCATCAATCCGTATACGCCCCAGATACACGCGGAGGTCCAGAACTTGAGCGAGTTCACCGGCACGTCACTGACCAATCCGGCAACGAAGCTGACGGTCAGCATAAGGAATCCCAGCCAGATCAGTCGCGTGTTGGCCACGGCCAATTCGGTGACAGGCGGCAGGTTGTAGAGCAGTTTCCCCGCCTTGCGCCGCTTCAGTTGACGATCCTGAAGCAAATACATGAGACCGGCGAGAGCGGCCAACGCAAACGCCCCGTATGCCATCAAAGACAGCGCGGCGTGGAATTCGATCCATGGATCGCGGACGACGGGTGCCACGCCGTTCCGCGGAAGGGGGGCCAACGTGGCAAACAACAGCACAAAGAGGACGAGTCCGGAAGTGAACATCCCCAGGAGCGACAACCGGTAGGCCGGCCCGACGAGGAGATAAATCAGAACAATCGACCAACTGACAAAAAGCAGGACGTCGAACAGCGTATTGATCGGACATCCCTTTTGCTGCTGACCGCGAATCCAGAGATCCACGGACAAAAGCCCGAACCCGACCACCATCGCACCGAGCTGAAACCTCCCGGGACGAAAGCTTCCGGCCCCGAGGGAATACAGTGTGTGGCTGAATCCCAGCAGAAAAACAAAGATCGCCGCGACGAGAAGATAACCGGTCATTCTCGTCCCGGGAACCTGCCCGCCGCACGCAAACTTGCCATGAAACGGAGCGGGCGAATCTTAGAAGTGGATCGCGTGCCCTTGGGAGGCATGAGCCGCTTCGTGGACCGCTTCACTGAGGGTCGGGTGGGCATGAATCGTCGAGATCAATTCCTCATAGGTGGCCTCGAGCGTGATGGCGAGGCCGAGCTCGGCGATCATCTCCGTCGCATCGGCTCCGATGATGTGGGCCCCGAGAATTTCACCGTGTTTTTCACCGACGATGAGTTTCACAAATCCATCACTTTCCCCAACGGCCTGGGCCTTGCCACTCGCCATGAACGGGAACTTCCCAATCTTGAACTTGAGTCCCTTTTCTTTCGCCGCACGCTCGGTGAGACCGACGCTGGCCACCTGTGGCTGGCAATAGGTGCAGCCGGGGAACGCGGTTACCCGACGGGGCTTGGCGATGCCGAACATGCCCTCGACGGCTTGGATCGCCTCGAAGCTGGCAACGTGGGCGAGCCACGGCGGCCCGATGATGTCACCGGCTCCGTTAAGTCCTTTCACGTTCGTCTCGTAATTCTCATTTGTCTTGAGCCAACCCTTGGGATCGGTCTCGAGCTTGAGGCCTTGAGGCAGGAGCGGACTCACACCGATAGCCACCAGTGCGATGGCGGCTTCAATGGTTTCGTTCGTTTTTCCACTCACGGTCAGGCGAACGCCTTTGTTGGTGGTTTCGGCCTTGTCCACCTTGGTTCCGGTCAGCAGTTTGATGCCCTGCTTTGTCAGTGCTTTTTCCAGCGTGACACTCACTTCCGTATCTTCGACCGGAAGGATGTTCGTCATCATTTCGACCACGGTGACTTTCGTGCCGAAGGCATTGAAAAAGTAAGCGAACTCGATACCGATCGCTCCAGCCCCGATGATGATGATGTCCTTCGGCTGCTCGGGCAAAACCATGGCCTGCTTGCTGCCGATGACGCTTTTGCCGTTGAACGGGAATCCGGGCATTTCACGGGTGACAACGCCGGTCGCAATCAAAATTTTGCCGGACGTGTATTCCGTCTTTTTGCCGTCCGCCGCCGTGACTTCCACCACACCGGCTTTGGGAATCGAAGCCTCGCCACGGATATAGTCGACTTTGTTTTTCTTGAAGAGCATTTCAATGCCGCCCGCGAGCCGGTCGGCGACTTTGCGACTGCGGCCGACGACTTTGTCCCACTCGAATTGAAGTCCCTCGACCTTGATTCCAAAGTCCGCGGCGTGGTTTTTCATCTGCTGATAAACCTCCGCGTTCTTCAAAAGCGACTTTGTCGGGATACAGCCCCAGTTGAGGCACGTTCCACCGGCGCGATCCATTTCAACACAGGCCACCTTTTTTCCCAATTGCCCGGCCCGTATCGCCGCCACATAACCCGCCGGTCCGCCGCCCACCACAATCAAATCGTAATCAGCCATAAAAATGTCGTGAATCGGTCATCTTGAACGCAATCGCGTCCGGATGCAAACGATTCACATATTTTGCAATTGACTTGCAGTTGTCGAGTCGTGATTTTCCGGGTTTATGAAACGTCTCGGTGTCCTTCTCGCCTCCTTTGCCGCCCTGTTCGCTCCGGCCCAAGCCGCTCCCGTCAAAGTCGCATCGCTCAGCACTGTCCTGTCGGACATCGCGAAGAATGTCGGAGGTGAGCGTGTGGAAGTTCTCGAAATCGTCAAACCCGGCATCGACCCGCACATTTACGAACCCACGCCCGGTGACGTCCGCGCCATCGCGGGTGCGCAGATTGTGCTCGCGAGCGGATTGGGATTTGAGGGCTATCTCGACAAACTTCGCTCCAGCGTTGGGACGAAGCCCCGTTTCGTCGTCGCCGGCGATGTGATCAAGCCCATCCTGATCGACGAGGACGATCACGATCATCACGACCATGACCACGGTCACGTCCACACGGCCGACGGGAAAGTTCCCGATCCCCACTGGTGGCACAGCATCAAAAACGTCGAGACGGTCACCCGGCAGATCCGCGATGCGTTGATCGCGGTCGATCCCGATGGTCGCGCCACCTACGAATCGAATGCCGCGGCGTTCGACAAAAAACTCGAAGCCCTGTCTAAGTGGACTCGCGTTGAACTCGCCAAACTCCCGAAGCAAAAACGCGTCCTCGTCACATCCCACGATGCACTCGGCTATTTCGCCCGCGATTATGGGTTCGAGGTTCTTCCCGTGCAGGGCATCAGTACGACCGACCAACCCTCCTCGCAGAAGGTTCGCAAGCTCATCGAAAGTATCAAAGACGAGGGGGTGAAGGCGATTTTTGCGGAGAACATCGAGAATCCCAAGGTACTTCAACAGATCACCAAAGAAACCGGGGCAAAGCTCGGTGGCGTGCTTTATGCCGACGGACTTGGCACCGGCGATGCAGGAACCTACGAGGGAATGATGCGCCACAACGTAACAACGATCGTCTCCGCCCTCCAATAAGCCGCCCCCGATTTGCCAGGGCGGAGGATTTTCTTCCGCCCCGCGCCCGGCTCTCCTAGCATCCGCCCATGCGCGGTTCCCCGCTTCTTCGACTTCTCGCCATGGCCATTGCGCTGGCGCTTGTCGGCATTCCGGTCTGGACGCTGACCCGCGCCAAACCCAAAGCCGCCACTCCACCTCGGACTGAATCGTTCGGCGAAACAAAGACCCAGACGCTGAAGATCCACCTTGTCGCCTCGGTTCCCGCAAAAATGTCCATCTCGCGTCTCGGCGAGGTCGTTTTGCAAAACGAATCGCCCTCACGCGAATGGCAGGGAAAGATCTCGCTCCAAGCCACGGATCCAGAAGATCTCGTTCTGAAAACAGAATGGCCGCCGGGAGACGGCCCGCAGGCGGTTCGTGTCGAGGTCGATGCCGGCGGAAACACGTGGGAACGCACCTTCTGGGGTGAGACCGGCGTGGAGGATGTTCTCGAACAGACGCCATGAGTCACACGCTCCTGCTCGAAGATCTCACGGTCAGCTACAACCGGATCCCCGCGGTCCATCATCTCTCCGCGGAGTTTCACTGTGGCTCCTGCGTCGCGCTGCTGGGTCCAAACGGGGCCGGGAAAACCACACTGCTCAAGGCCATTGCCGGACTTCTCCCGGTCGAAACCGGCCGGATCACCGTCCACGGACATCACAAGGGAACAAGCGGTCGAGCCATCGCCTATGTTCCCCAACGGGAAAGTGTGGACTGGGATTTTCCGATCACGGTCCGTGGTCTCGTTGAGATGGGACGTTTCCCATCCGTCGGCCCGTGGGGGAAATTCACCGCGGCGGACTCGAAGATGGTCGACGAAGCGCTTCACTTATGCGATCTGGAGGACCTCGCCGCGCGTCAGATTTCCGCCCTGTCCGGCGGCCAGCAGCAGCGGGCGTTTCTGGCCCGGGCCTGGGCCCAGCAGGCTGATATCTACCTGCTCGATGAGCCGTTTACCGGACTGGATCGCAACGCGAGCGAGGCCTTCTCCCGCGCCATGCACCGACTCCGGGATGCGGGAAAGCTGATTCTTGCCTCGCACCACGACCTGAAAAACGTCGAGCAACTCTTCGACGAGATCCTCCTTCTCAATGGCGAGTTGGTCGTGTGCGGCCCCGTTTCCACAGCGTTTACCCGCGAGAATCTCGATCGCGCGTATCAGACCCATGTTTTCAGCGGGAAGGGAGACCACCACCACGCATGAGCTGGCTCCTCGAACCTTTCCACTACGAGTTCATGCAACGCGCCTTGGTGGCCTGCGTGCTCATCGGCTTTACCAATGGCTTTCTTGGCTCGTTCGTGGTGATCCGCCGGCTTGCCCTCACGGCCGACGCGCTTTCCCACTCGCTTCTCCCCGGTCTCGCCCTGGCTGCCATTCTGATCGGACTCAATCCCGGCGGGCTGCTCCTCGGCGGACTGCTCGCGGCGGTTTTTGTTGCGCTCGGCGGACATCTCATCGCGAGCAGCTCCCGGGTGAAAGAGGAGACCGCGATTGCCGCTCTTTACATCATTGCGTTTGCCGTTGGGGTTGCCCTCATCAAATACTCGGGAGTTCGCGTCAGCCTCGACCATTTCCTTTTTGGAAACATTCTGGGTGTGGGCGATGCCGACCTTTGGACGACTTACGTCATCAGCTGCGTCACGCTCCTGTCGCTGATTACCCTGCAGCGTCCGCTTTTGCTTACCCTCTTTGAAGCGTCCGTCGCGCAAACTCAGGGAATCTGCGTGTCCGCGCTTCTGGCCATTCTGATTCTCCTCATCGTCCTCGCCATGGTCTCGTCGCTGCAAGCCGTCGGAGTTCTCTTGTCGCTGGGACTCCTGATTTTGCCGGCCGCAACCATGTATCTGCTGAGCGACTCTTATTCGGTAATGAGCTGGGGCGGTGCCCTGATCGGAACTTTCGGAGCCATTTTCGGACTTCTCATTTCCTTCTGGGCAAATATTCCCTCCGGTCCGGCCATCGTGCTGGTTCTCGGCCTCCTTTTCCTCCTCGCCTACCTCTTCAGCCCGAAATACGGGGTCATCACAAAACGTCTTCGCCGCCGCCACCTCCACGACGAATCCCTGCGTCGCTGGAAGAGCGATTGATTTGCTTGCGCCCTTGCACCCGTGCGGGCGAGACTTTGCGGATGACTTTGCGTTTTACGGCGTTGGCGTTTTTCCTGGTCTCGGTGGTCAGTTCGTTCGCCGAGCTTCCCCCGTCCGCCTATGAGGCCATGCAGGCCAAGGCGCCGGAGTATTTGCAAATTGAAATCCTCCGTGTGGATGTCGAGCCGGGCGACGCTCCGGAGCGGCAGATTGTGAGGCTCATGGCCCTCGTCCAGAAAGTCGAACGCACGGCAACCAGCCTGCGGGCCGGCGACGTGATCAATATTGTTTACACTATCACGGATCGCCCCAAGGGCTGGGCAGGTCCGGGTGAAATCCCTCTCAAGTCCGAGCGCGACTCCTCGGTCGCCTATCTTCGCAAAGACGGAGAAATCGACTACGTGCCCGTCGCCGGGGTGATGAGCTTCAGCAATTTCTGAAAATGTCTTCGCTTGCCGAGCGCTCATCCCGAGGCCGTCAGGTTCTCGTGCTCGGACTGGCCATCAATGCCCTTCTCGCCTTGGTAAAACTGGCCACCGGCTGGCTGGGACGTTCCGACGCCCTCCTGGCCGATGGTTTGGAATCCACGCTGGATGTCCTCAGTTCCGCCATGATTTGGTTTGCGCTCAAGTATGCGGAGCGGCCGCCCGATATCCAGCATCCCTACGGGCACGGAAAGGTCGAGTCCCTCGCCGGCATCGCCGGAGCGCTGATTTTGCTCGGGGCGGGCGTCATGGTGGCCCTGCACAGCATCCATCAAATCCTTCACGGTGATCCGCTCCGCGAAGCCCCGGCTCCGTTTACGCTGGGTGTTCTGGTTTTGGTCGTGGTCGTCAAAGAAACCCTTTTCCGGGTCGCCAATCGACGCGGAATGGAGGTCGAAAGCACAGCCGTCCAATCCGATGCTTGGCACCACCGTTCCGATGCCCTCACGTCGCTCGCCGCGGCAATTGGCATCTCCCTCGCACTCATCGGCGGTCAGGCCTGGGTTAGCGCCGACGATTGGGCCGCTCTGTTTTCCTGCATCATCATTGCATTCAACGGCCTTCGGATGCTTCGGATGAGTCTGGGAGAAATCCTCGATGAACAAGCCTCGGACCTCATCATCTCCCAGATCACTTCGGCAGCCCTCGCCGTCGAAGGTGTCCAGAACGTGGAAAAATGCCGCGTTCGCAAAAGCGGCCTCAGCTTGATCGCGGACATCCATGTTCGCGTGCGCGGCGACGTCACGGTTCATGCCGGGCATGTCATCGCCCATCGAGTAAAGGACGAACTGATCGAAGGCGGGCACCGATTGAGCGATGTCACGGTTCACATCGAACCCGCCTGACGCCGTTGCTCAAACTCATAGCCATCCAAAAATCCCCGCAGCCTCATCGTCTCGCGCTGTAGTTCCATCTCGACCGCTCCCGAACGGTCCTGCCGGATCAGGCGGATTCCGAGACCGCGAACCATTTCTTCCCAAGCGGGGTCCAGCACTTCATGCTTCGGAAACGTCGCCGCTGTGGTGATCACAACCTTGGGAGCCACCGCCTGAAGAAACGACCGATCCATCTGATGTCCGGAGCGATGACGTCCCATGACCAAAACCTCCGCCCGCAGCTCATCCGGCCTTGTTTCCAAGAGACCTTTTTGAGTTGTGAGACCGGCATCGGAGAGAAACAAGACACGCCATTTATCGGCCGTCATCCGAAGAACCATGACTTTGTCGTCCGCCTCATTTCGATGCAGTCCGGCCGGGGGATGGAGAACGTCCAGCCAGACCTTCGCCGTGATTGGCAGACGGTCGCCGGTTCGAATAATGGATTTCGGAAAACCACGTGAGGCCAGCTCTTGGTGAAACCGACGCCGGGTTGGCGAGCGGTCTGCAACGGGCGAATCGAAGACGGTGAATTCTTCCCGGTCCTCCAGAAAAGCCAAGCCGCCACCAATATGCCGGGCGTCACCGTGGCTCAGAATCAAGGCCTCCGGATGCGATCTCCCGCGCGATTTCAGCCACGGACGAACGACGTTTTCCTGAAAAAATGCCGGGCCGGTATCGATCAGCCATAGTCGGCCATGGACTTCGATGCCAATCGCAGAACCTCCTTCACAATCGAAGACGGTGATGACGACGGGCGCTTGCGACGGAGCGCCAAGGTAGACAAACGATCCCGGAATCGCCGCGGCACTGGTCACCATGCCAATCAGAACCTTCACAAAAACCCAGTTCGCATTGTTCCAGACGACGGCCAAGGTAAGCGACACGACTCCCGAAGCTGCGGAAATCAACGCCGTCAGCATGATCACAAAGGCCAGTGGCACGACGATCATGTTCACGATCAAAGCCGAGAACGAAATGAGATGAAAATACGCGAGAATCAACGGAAGCGAACCAAGCCACGCTGCCAAGGACACAGCAAAGAGACCGGCCAGTCTTTCACCGCCCATGGCCAATGCTTTTTCCACCGCGTTCCAGATCGAGCGGGGAAGAAACGGATCCGGAGTGCAAACAGAGCGGACCACGCGGTCAATCGGTGGTGAAATCAGGAGAATCGACAGAACGACAAGAAACGACAGTTGGAAGCCCGGATTGAAAACCTCCCGTGTCTGCTGGGCGAGAATCAGAAATCCAGCGGCACAAAGAGAATTGGCCGGCACGGGCTGCCGCGAGGAAAAGAAAGAGAGAAGAAAAATCGCGGCCATCGACGCCGCACGAACGCTCGCCGGTTTCCATCCGGTGAGCAGGGCATAGAAAAAAACCAAAGGCACGATGATCATGACCGCCGCTCCCCGCGGCACACCGGCCAAACGCAACGCCTGCCAGAAGATCAGGGCAATCATCCCGACATGAAGGCCGCTCACGGAAAAAAGATGGAAGGTCCCCGTCTCCCGAAAAGCTTCCTGAAGGGCTTCGGGAATTTCGCGAGTGATTCCCAGTACCATCCCGAGGATGAGATGACTTACGACCGGATCGTCGGAGATTCCCGCTTGCAGCGTTGATTCCAACCACGCGCGTGAGGCATCGGCCAGGCGGAGCAGGGAAAACGGCGACGATTCTTCGATTACATAAAGATCGTTGGGATTCTCCACCGAAACCTCACAGGTGATACCCCGAAGCCACATCCAAGCCCTGGCATCAAACTCCGTGGGATTTCGTGCCGTTGGCACCCGCTGCAGAGCCCCGGTTAACCGCACGCGATCTCCCCGTCGCGGAGCAGGACCTTCGAGAAGGATCAGAAAATCCGATCCGGGATTCACGATTGTTCCACCGAGTTCGAGACGCGAGGCCCGCAAAGCAAAACGCATTTTCGTCTGCCCGAAAGGCGACGGCTCGTCCAAAACCACGCCCTCCAACGTTACTGCTGCGCGGGCATCTCCGACCAACGTCGCCAGCTTTTCGGCCGGGCCCTCCCGCGTCGACCACACATGCGCAGTGGCAAACCCTGCACCGACAGCAAGGAGGCACCACAGCGTCCGGGGGTTGCACACCCAGATTCCCAAAGCCAACAGCGTCACACTCAGGAAGACCCACGCTCCGAATGACGTTCCCTGAGCGACAAGGATCCCCAAAACGCCGGCAATAAGCAGCCCTGCAAACGGGAGTCGTTGGGAGAAAATTCCAGTCCGCTTCATTCAGGGCTGGCCGCAGAATTTGAATAGCAACATTTCGCTGCCACGATCTTGGTCGAAATAAAATCTCAAAGCGCCGTCGTTCCCGATGATGTCGTCCGGGACCGCGCAACTGGCGCGTCGGGAATGGATCTGATGCAAGCCGGGCCCGCGGTGGAGGTAGGGCGCACCCCAGGCCTCCAGCAGACAGGCCTCGCGCGCCGATTCCAAGAGTCGCTTTTCCAAATCGAGACGGGTCGTATGCTCATAAAAGACATTTTGCGTCGCCTCGACCGCTGCATAGTCAAACGTGTCCATCGGCTCAATGCCCCGAGGCGGAAGAATTGTCCACGCCTCGCGCACAACTCCCACCCGAAGCCGGGCATCAAAACCAGCCTCCCGATTTCGCTTGGAAAGGGTATTCACCGAGACCAAAAGGCGGGGCCCCCTCCCGACATCCATCGTGATGAGGACGTGATCGATCTCCTCCGGATTCCGATGCTCCTCCACCCGCGCTACCAGATAACGTCCGATGGCTCGAACAAGCGGACACCTGGGAAGAAACGTCGGGAGAACGCGAGCCCTTCTCACCCCGTCCGGTCCCTTCTCCGTCAGTTAAACGAAAACGGACTGTAGAGCGACTCCTCGTAGGCGGAGTCATACCAGTCATCGATCACCGGCGGATTATACGCAAACGGCTGTTCGTCCTGATAATAGGGGCTGTTAAAATACTGGTCCTTCTGTATTTTGGCCATCTTGGCTTTTTGCTTGGGAGAGTTGTTGCCGTAAAAACCTTGGGTCTCCGTGAGGTAGTTAAGCACCTGAGGGGACGCACCGGCCGCCTTCAGATTCGCCAGCTGCGAGTAAGAAAGATCATAAACCTTCCGCGTGCTGGTCAGATAGGCCACGATAATGTTGGAAGGGACACCGCGATTGACCAGATTTTGGATGTCCTGATAGTCGAGCACCTGTCCGTTGTTCATCTTGAGGGCCGTTCCGGGATCAACTCCGCGGGAACTGATAGTCGATGAAATCGTGGGATCCACTTGCGAAGTGGTGGCACACCCCCCAAAGGAAAGAAGCAGGACTGAAAGAGCGCAGAGAGGAAGAAGGGAATTTTTCATGGCAAGTGCAACCGGAACTCCTGACGTAGTAGTCGGGAACCGGTCGCTTGGAAAGAAAAACCGGGCCCAGTTCTAACTGAACGAGAGTTTTGTGACCCCCGCCGCCGACGCGGCGTTGAGAACGTCCATGATGCGCTCATGGCGGGTATTGGGATCCGGACGAATGATGACTGGATCGCGTCCACCGAATTTCTCCACCGTCTCCTTCAACCATGTGCGAAGCTCGGGAAGTTCCTTGCTGGTCGCGCTGTCGTAAACGCGATTGTTCATCTGCACACGACCGTCGGGAAAGATTTCGATAATAATGGGCGTGACCACCTCAGCTCCGGCGGTACTTTTTTGCCCACTGGGCAGGTTGATATTCAGCTCGTTCTCGATGACCTGCGAGCCGGCTGAAGCCATGAAGAACAGGAGCAAAACGAACACGACGTCGACCATCGGCGCGATTTGAAATCCCGCATCACCATCTTCTGATACACCACCACCTGCCATAGATTAGAAAGGGTTGCCGAAGTTTCTGTTGGAAAATTTCTCAGGACGCGGCCGGAGCCGAGGCGTCTTTGTCGACTACGGAAAAGGTAACGTTGCCGATGCCCGAGCGGCCGACAGCTTCAAGAAGCTGGCGCATGTACTCGTAGCGAACCTCACGGTCGGCGCGAATCAAAACTCGAACCACAGGGTTAACGGCCACACGCTCCTGAAGCATCGTCACCAAATCCCCCGGCGAGGGGTATTTGACCTGATCGACTTCGATCGCTGTGATATTCGTGATCGGCGTGTGGGTGACGTTGATGATGACCTGACCGGGATTTTCCTTGGCTTTTTTGGCCTCTTTGGCGACCGGAAGGTTCACCTCGCGGTTCGCTTGCAGCACTTCGGTCGAACTGATCGACATGAAGAACACCAAAAGCACGAGGAGAATATCGATCATCGGGGCGATCTGAAATTCCGGGTCGACCTCGGGCTCGGCCTTGCGAACGGCTTTCTTGCGGCCGCGGGTTGGGGCACCTTCGGACATGAATCAGGCCCAGTCGAGCGTTGCGCCGCAATGCGGACACGGGTTCTGTCCCGGCTGGATAACGCCATTGCACACCGGGCAATTCGTCGTGAGGGCCATGGAGACCTTGCGGGACTGGCCCTGACCGCTGGCCGGAGCGCCGGCACCGGCTTCGAAATTTTCACCGACCCGAACTCCGGCAAGTTCGTCGAAAGGAATGTCCTCAACCAAACGGTTCAACTTGTCATCCGCATTGACGAGGACGATCGTAGCCCGGTTCCGGAAGTAGTAATAGAAAATGAACGCCGGAATAGCAATGAAGAGACCACTGGCGGTCGCCATGAGCACCTCACCGATTCGCAGCGCCAAGCCCCGCGGGTCGGCAACACCGGAGGTTCCGAGGACGGCGAACGCGCCCATCATTCCGATCACCGTTCCCAGCAGCCCGATCATGGGGGCGATAACGCCGATAACGGAAAGGTAGCTGTTCTTGGTTTTCAGGATCTGACCTTCGCGGAGTCCGTGTTCGATGAGAGCCGTTTCGACCGCATCTTTACCGCGACCCAGCCGCTCGAGGGCTCCTTTCAAGACCTGCGCAATGTAGGCTTTGTTCGCACGACAGATTTCCCAAGTTTCCTGATAATTCCCGGCGTCAATCGTACTCTGGAGCGACTCAACCAGCGCCTTGGGGGCCAATTGCTCGTCTTGGAGCTGGATGAAAAGCTGGATAATGAAGGTCACCATGACGACCGATGTCGCCAAAATACAAATCCAGATCATCACGATGAGCGGCCCGCCGTGCAGGATCATCTGAATGATATTCATGTTCTCCGGGGTTCCGCCCTCTGCGGCGTGAACGACCGGTCCGGTAAGGCCGAGGAGGAGGAGCGGGAGGAGATAACGAAGGGACTTGAGTGGCTGGATCATGTTGGCTGGATTGTAGGAAAAACTTACGGGGCGATGACTTTGTTCTCTTGGAGGGCTTTCGCCCGTTCCTCGGCTTTGGCGACGACGGCTTGGTCCTCACGAAAAACAGTCACCGCGAGCAAATAGCTTTCCAAGGCGTCCGATGATTGTCCGGAGGCTTCCTGAACTTCACCCATGAGGAAAAGTGCCTGCCCGAAGGTGGCATTCTCACCGGACTGCGGGAACTTGGTCTTCCGGGCGGCTTCAACGATGGGAGTCAACTTTTCCCGGGCCGTGGAAAAATCCTTTTTCGCGACGGCCAGCCGGGCGAGCCCCACCTCCGCCAACTGTGCGGCATCGGGGTAGGCTTTTTGGAACGCCGCGTAGGCGGCCTCGGCTTCGGCGATCTTGTTTTGGGCAAGATAGGCCTCGCCCAAAAGTGCGGAGGCCCGGGCGGCCCACTTGGTCGGGAGGCCGATGAAATTTTCGACAAACGGCTTCAGAGTGGAAACCGTTTGGTCGATCTTCCCGGCCTGCCACGCGGCGAGGGCATCGTTGTAGGCTTTCGGGGGCTCCATCGTCACCGATGCCACCGAGGCCAGCGGGATCCCGGTTTCCGCGGGACCGACTTTGAAACGGATCGAGTCGGTGCGTACGCCAAGAATCTGGCCCTCGCGGCGCTGTCCGTCTTTTAGAACGACAGCGTCTTGGGAAATCGCAGCCAAGGCCGAGACGGCGAGGGCTATCAGAATTGCGACCGGGGAGACGCTTGCTTTCATTCCTCAAAGCCTTTAATCACTTTTCCCCCGCAAATCAACAGACTTTCCCGAATTTTCCATGATTAATCTTCTCCGCAAGAACCAGCGCAAGCTCATGCTCATCGTGGCGATCCTGACCAGCGTCGCCTTCGTTCTCCTCTATAATACGGCCCAGCTCGATGAACTCGCATCTGTCCGCAATCCAAAAATCTACGGCCGGACACTCACCCCCGTCGCCATCGACCGGCAGGTAAAAAACTACCAACTCACTGCGGCGCTGGGGCAGTTTGATTTGCTCTCAAAACTGGGAGGTTCCGGAATGGACCGCGACGCCGCCGTCACGGAATTTGTTTGGAATCTTCTCGTCCTCCAGCACGAGGCCGCCGCGCTTGGCATTGAACCAACCGATGATCAGGTCGCCAGCCGGATCGAGGGGCTTCCGGTTTTTCAAACCAACGGCCAATTTGACCCCATCAAATACGGAACGTTTCTTCGCGAGCAGCTGACACCGCGCGGATTCACCGAGCGGCAATTGGAGGAAGTCATGCGCGATGCTCTCCGCCTCGATCGCCTGAGCGCCATTGTGGAAGCTCCGATCACCGTCAGCGATGCGGAAATGCGCGAAGCCGCCCGCATTCTCCAGACGGTCAGCGTGTCGCTTTTTGCCTTCGATCCCTCGTCCGTCCTCGAAGGCATCCAGGTCTCACCGGAGGAAATCGCCGCGTATTTTGAAAGAAACCAAGCCACGTTGAACACCGAGGAAACGCGATCGCTGCGGTATGTGTCGTTCGAATTCCCCGTCGGCACAAATCCAGAAGGCCGGCAGAAAATCGAAGAGCAACAAAAGCTCGCCGATGCCGCCAGCCGGTTCGTCGAAGCGCTTGCGGGTCCCGGGACGACGTTTGATCAAGCCGCAGTCGCGGCCGGTCTCACGCCGCGCGAGCTGGCGGCATTGAATCGCACCGGCCGCCTGCCGGGAGCAGGCCAGATCGGCGGCGAGGAAGCCGCGAAATTGGACGCGCTCGCGCAATCCCTCGCTCCCGCCGCCTTCCTTCTCCAAGAGAAAGGCTCGACCAGCGATGTTATCCCGAGCGGCGACAGCTTCTACGTCATCGAGCTCACGGATGTCTCCCCCGCCCGCCCGCTCACGCTCGAAGAGGCCACGCCGCAAATTCGCTCGCGTCTCGTCGCCCTTGCCGCCGACAAAGCCGCGCAGGAATTCGCCACCGGCAAACTTCAGTCCCTTCGCTCCTCCATCGCCGCCGGAAAATCTCCCGCCGAGGCCGCCACAGAAGCCGGGGTGAAAATCGAGACGTTCGACAATCTCGTTCCCACCGCCGAGGGACTCACGCCGGACCAACGTCTGGCCGTCAGCCTTTCGTTTTCCCTCAAGCCCGGCGAACTCTCGGGCCTCGAGCAGGGCCCCTCGGGCCCGGTCGCCGTTCTTCTCTCCGACCGTCAGCCGCTGGACGAAAAGGCCTTTGCCGAGCGCAGCACCGAGATCCGTGAAAGCCTTCTCGACAACAAGCGCGGTCTCCTGTTTTCCGAATGGCTCCGGACTGCCCGCGAGCAGGCGAAAATCTTCGTCCCCGGCAATCCCCAGAGCTGATGGATCCGGCGGTCGAGGAACTTTTTGACGAAGCCACGGGCGATATCGCCCTCGGCGAACTCGCAGCCGCCGTCGAAAAATACCGGGAGTGTGTCCGGCGCGAACCGACCTTTTTTGACGCCTGGCATGCCTTGGGAATGGCTCTCATGAAAGACGGACACTACCCGGAAGCCATCGAAGCCGGTTTGCAGGCGGTGAGGCTTCGCCCGAACGATCAACTCGCCTGGTCGAGTCTCTCGCTTTTCTACGTGCGCAACAACCAGATCGCGGAAGCCGAATCCGCCGGAGCCAAAGCCCGCATCATTTCCTGGGGAGGCAAGGTGGACCCGAACGCCATCCCACCCGCAAAAGACCATTGATCATGTCCAAGCCCTTTTTCATCACCACCGCCATCGACTACACCAATGGCTCGCCCCACATCGGGCACGCCTACGAAAAAGTCCTTGCCGACGCCCTCGCCCGCTACCAGCGTCTCGCCGGGCGTGACGTTTTCTTCCTCACCGGCGTCGATCAACACGGCCAAAAGGTCCAACAATCCGCGCAGAAGGAAGGTATCGATCCCAAAACCTTCGTTGACGGCGTCACGGAAAAGTTTGTGGCCCTCTGGGACCGCCTGGACGTGCGGTATGATCGCTGGGCCGCCACCACTGATCCGGTTCACAAGACGTGCGTGCAGGCGATCCTTCAGGATCTTTGGGACCGCGGACATTTCTACAAAGCCACCCAGTCCGGCTACTACAGCGTCCGGCAGGAGCAATTCCTCACCGACAAAGAACGCGGTCCCGATGGAGAATTCGGCCCCGAATGGGGCGAGGTCGTTCTCTTGGAAGAGGAAAATTACTACTTCAAGCTCGCCGAGCACCGACAATGGCTCCTGGACCTCATCGAGGCCCGGTCCGTGGCCGGCCACCCTCTGGTGCTGCCGGATTTTCGCGTCGCCGAGCTTCGCAATGCGGTCGAAAAAATCTCGGGCGACCTCTGCATTTCGCGCCCGAAGACCCGCCTCGAATGGGGCATCGAACTGCCCTTCGACCCCCAGTTTGTCACCTATGTGTGGTTCGATGCCTTGGTGAACTACATCAGCTTCGCCGGCTACCAACCCAAGAATCCGCCGGCCGAGTTTCATCATCTTTGGCCCGCCCTGCATGTCATCGGAAAAGACATCCTCATCCCGCCCCACGGCATTTACTGGCCGGTCATGCTCAAAGCCTGTGGATTCCGCGACGGGGAGATTCCGACTCTACTCGTTCATGGCTGGTGGAACATCGCAGGAGCCAAGATGAGCAAGAGCCTCGGCAACAGCATCGACCCGTTCGATCTCGTCGAGAAATACGGCGTCGCCGCAGTCCGCTTCTACCTCCTCAGCGATATCGTCACGGGCCGCGATGCGGACTTCAGCGAAGAACGCCTCGTCCAGCGCTACAATGGCGACCTGGCCAACAGCCTCGGCAACCTGCTCAACCGCTCGCTCGGCATGGCCGGTCGCTACCGGGACGGCGTCCTGGTGACCTGTGATTCACCGCTCTCCGCCTTCGTCGATGAAAAGATCGCCGTATTCCGCGAGCGCATGGAGGCCTTTCAGGTGCATGGTGCCATCGAGGCGGCGTGGGACATCGTTGTGCGGTGCAACGCCTACGTGGAAGAAACCGCCCCATGGAAGCTGGCCAAAGATCCGGACCGAGCCGCGAAACTGGACGAAGTGCTCTACACACTCTGCGAATCCCTCCGCATTCTCTCCATTCTCATCGAACCCCTGATCCCCTCCGCAGCCACCGCGATTCGCGAGCAACTCGGCTGCCCGGAGACCCCGGCCCTCTCCCGGGCGCGTTGGGGACTGCTGCCCGATGGCCATCGGGTCGGAAAACCCACTCCGGTCTTCCCCCGCATCGACGTGTGAACCCGCACACCGCTCTCCGCGAAAAAGCCGAATTTCTCGGACTGCGCTGCATGGCGGGTCTCGTCCGCCGTCTTCCCTTCCACGCCCTCAAACCTTGGGCCGACGCGCTCGGCTCGGTCGTTTGTGCCTGCGACCGCCGGGGCCGCCAAGTCGCCTTTGCCAATCTGGAAGCCGCTTTCCCCGGCCGTTTCTCCGTGGCTGAAAAACGACGGATCACCCGGGATTCCTACAGCACGTTTGCCCGGACCATGCTGGAACTCTTCTGGGCTCCGAACATTACCGAGGAGTTCATTCACAAGCACGTGATCTTCGAAGGTTGGGAGACGGACTACTGCCGCCGCGATCCGGCCAAGCCGGCCATCTACGCGTGTTTTCATTTTTCCAATTTCGAATGGCTCGCCCTCGCCGGATCCTACTCCATCGCTCCGGGCCCGGTCATCGCCCAGCGCTTCAAAAACCCGCTCCTCGGCCCGGTTTTCGATCATCTCCGCACCAGCACCGGTAATAACGTCATTCCCCAAGAGCGAGCCATGATACGCATGCTCAAATTTCTCAAAGGCGGCGGAAAATTTGGCATGCTCTGCGATCTGAATCTCGATCCGCGCGAAGGCAGCGTCGTCGTCGAATCTTTCGGCGGTCTTCTCACCAGCGTCACTCAGACCCACGCCGCGCTGGCTCAGCGGACCGGCGCAGCCATTGTTCCGGTCGAATGTCGGCCCAATCCTGGCGGAACCTACCGCATCATCCACCACCCACCCATCGAATGTCCGCCCGAGACCCCCGTTCGCGATCTGGTCCAGCGCTGTTGGAATGCCCTCGAGGCCGGCATTCACCTCCACCCCGAGTGCTGGATGTGGGCCTACAAACACTGGCGGTTCAAGCCCCAGGGCGACCATCCCCGCTACCCCTTCTACGCCAACCACGCCCGCCGTTTCGACAAACTCGTCGAAGAACAACTCACGCCGTCTCCCGCAGCACCAACCTCGGGCGGATGACGACCCGCTCCGGCGTTACCTCCTCTCCCCCGCGGATCCGCCGCAGCAAAAGATCCACAGCGGCATCAATCAAATCATCGGACCTCGCATCCACCGTCGTCAGGGGTGGCGCACAAAACGCCGCCAACTCGGAATTGTCATAGCCGCTCACCGCCACGTCTTCCGGCACCCTCACACCGGCGGAAACCAACTCCCGGAGAAAGCCAAAGGCCACCCGGTCGTTGATGGCGATCACCGCAGACGCCCGCTGCGCTGGTGACTCCAAAAGATACCGCTTCGCCAGCCCGACCCCGGCTTCCATGTTGTTCGGCCCGGGTGAAGGCACCGCCTTCACCGCATCCTCCGCCCAACCGCACGACCGCGCCGCGCCCAGCAACCCGCGCCTGCGTTGCCGGGCATAGGCTCCGGCCACAACATCCAATCCGGCCGCCATCACCGCACGGTGGCCCCGCGCGTGAAAATGACGCACCATCGTCCTCATCGCCTGCGCCCGATCGGTAAGCACCTCATCCGTGCGCAAGGATCCAAGCGGATCAATCGCCACCAGCGGAATCCCTGCCCGGCGAAGCGGCGCAAGATCCTCATCCGAAGCGCGCGCAGCCACCGCGATCACTCCCGCACACCGCATCGCCGCGAAACGCTCGAAGGCCTGCCGCTCTCCCCCGTCGCCGACCTGCATCAAAGCCCGCCAACCCTCTCCAGCCAAACGCTCCTGAAGCCGCGACACTTTCGCCGTGAGATAAAAATCCTCCAAATCCGGCAGCGTCACCCCAATCCAATCCGTCACCCCCGACCGCAGGCTTTTTCCAATCAAACTCGGCGCAAATCCCAACCGCCCGGCCTCCGCCAGCACCCGCTCCCGCGTCTCGGCCGCGATGTCCGCATGACCGTTCAATGCCCGCGACACCGTCCAGCGCGACAAGCCCAGTGCTCGCGCCAGATCGGCGGTGGATCGGATCATGGACGATTTCATTTGACGTGATTTCACGCTTATCCTAACACGTGTTTGAGTCAAGCGCTTCCCAACTATGAAAATCGTCCGTCTCGGCATCATCGGCACCGGCAGCATGGGCAGAGCCCATGCGCCGAACATCCTCCAAGGTGAGGTTTCCCGTCTGGAACTCACCGCCACTGCAGACTCCGACCCGGAGGCCCTCTCCCTCGTCAACGGGCCGGAGAAGTTTTCCTCCGCCGAAGCCCTGATCGCTTCGGGAAAAGTGGATGCCGTTCTGATCGCGACCCCGCACTATGATCATACAACGCTGGGCATCGCGGTGCTTGAGGCCGGACTTCATCTTTTGGTGGAGAAACCCATCTCGGTTCACGTGGCCGATTGTCGGCGTCTCATCGCCGCGCACCGCAACCCGAATCAGGTCTTTGCCGCGATGTTCAACCAGCGCACGGACCCCCACTACACGAAAGTCCGCGAACTCATTCAAAAAGGAGAACTCGGCACGATTCAACGCGTTCAGTGGACGATTGCAAACTGGTTCCGCACGCAAATCTATTACTTCTCCGGCGGGTGGCGCGCGGCGTGGAATGGAGAAGGCGGCGGCGTGCTCCTCAATCAATGCTCGCATAACTTGGATCTCTTTCAGTGGCTCTTTGGCATGCCGCAAAAGGTGACCGCCACCTGCCGGTTCGGCCGTTACCATGACATCGAGGTCGAGGACGATGTCACCGCCCTTCTCGAGTATCCGGATGGCTCGACAGCGACCTTTGTCCCATCCACCGGCGAAGCCCCTGGGACCAACTGCCTTGAGATTGCCCGCGACCGGGGACGGCTCGTCCTGGGAAACGGTACCATCACCTGGCTTCGCACCGAAGTCGGCGTCGCGGAATTCTGCCGCACCACCCCGGAGAAGTGGCAGCCCCCGCCGCAGTGGAAGATCAAGATTCGGGTCGATGGATCGGGCGAACAACACATCGGAATTCTGAAAAACTTCACCGCCGCCATTCTGGATGGTGTGCCCCTCATTGCCTCCGCCGCCGAAGGCATCCACTCGGTCGAAATCGCCAATGCGATGATTTTCTCCGGATGGACGAAGGAAGACCCCGGTCGAGCTTCCCCTCGACGCAGACGCCTACGAGGCCGCACTCAAAGAACGCATCGCCTCCTCGCGCTTCGTCAAAAAGGTCGAGAGCACCGAACGCGATCTGGCCAATTCGTTCGGCAAACTCTGAATCACCCATGAAAGACGGCATGACCTACGCCCCCCAAGGCAAACCCGCCCCGGTGGTAAAGCCCGGCGACTTTGTCTTTGCAGCCACAGCCCTTGATCACGGCCATATCTACGGTCAGTGCAACGGCCTCATCGACGCCGGAGCGGAGCTTCGGTACCTGTATGATCCGGATCCAGCCAAAGTCGCGGCTTTCGTGGCCCGCTACCCCGGCGTTCAGAGGGTCGATTGCCTGGAACGCATCCTCGAAGATGAAGCCGTCCGCCTCATCGCCGCTGCAGCCGTCCCCAATCTCCGCGGCCCGCTCGGCTGTCGCGTCATGGAAGCCGGCCGCGATTACTTCACAGACAAAACGCCCTTCACCACGCTCGACCAACTCCAACAAGCACGCGAGGTGACTGCCCGCACCGGGCGAAAATACATGGTCTATTACAGCGAACGGCTCCACGTCGAATGTGCCGTCTTTGCCGGAGAATTGGTTGCTGCCGGCACCATCGGCCGTGTTGTGCAGACGATCGGCACCGGTCCGCACCGCCTGAACGCTCCCGGGCGGCCGGCCTGGTTTTTTGAGTTCGAAAAATACGGCGGCATCCTCTGCGATATCGGAAGCCACCAGTGCGAACAGTTTCTTTTCTTCACCGGTGCCCGGGACGCCCGTCTCAATTTCAGCGCGGTGGCCAACTACCAAAACCCGGAGTACCCCGAGCTCGAAGATTTCGGAGAAGCATCGTTCGCTGCCGACAACGGGGCCTCCGGCTACCTGCGCTGCGACTGGCTCACGCCCGAGGGTCTCAGCACTTGGGGTGACGGACGCACGATTATCCTCGGCACCGACGGCTACATCGAACTTCGAAAATACGCCAATATCACCTCCGGCCAGCCCGGCGGCGATCACCTCTACCTTGTGGACCAAACAGGCGAACATTACATCCCCTGCGCCGGCAAGGTCGGATTTCCCTTCTTCGGCCGCCTGATCCTCGACTGCCTCAACCGCACCGAAACCGCCATGACCCAAGACCACGCGTTCAAAGCCGCCGAGCTCTGCCTCCGTGCTCAAAAAAACGCCATTCGTCTCACCGGAGACGTTCCGAACGGAAGGTAACAAGATCTCCACGACCCGGCGAAGTTTTGCCTCCGCCCCCGCTGGTCGCCCCCGAAACGATTTCAGGCGAGGAATTCGCGAACGTTTTGCCTTGCAGATTCCAAAGTTTTGTCTCACCTTTCCCAGCTCTCCACGACCCTATCGTCCAGTGGCCTAGGACACCGCCCTTTCACGGCGGTAACACGGGTTCGAATCCCGTTAGGGTCGCCAATTCTCATACACGCAGTCCCGCGCCGGCACCCGGCGGGTGTGGCCTCCAAATAGTGTTGTTTCCGAAAAGGCGACGATAACGGGAGGTCAGGTATTTTGTTGCTTGTTTGAAGCTCCCCAAAATCCGGCCGACGGTTCCGTTCCTATGATTTTGGAACGTGTCAGATTCCGGTTCTTCGGCAAAACATTGCCTCCAAGAGTCGCTTCAACGCCAGATTATCGACTGCCGTGGTTCCACTCCGGTTCCCCGGACCAGAACTGGAAGACGAATGCGAGGACGGGCTTCTCCTAGGTGGAGTGAGCGACTTGCACCACGCCAAGGCGCTGGAAGATTTCGCGTGTCACCGTGGATTGATTGAGCGTGTAGAAATGGATACCGGCGACGCCTTGGTCGAGAAGGTCGGCGCATTGCTCGGTGGCATAGTGAAGTCCGACTTGGCGAACGGCCTCGGTCGAGTCCCCCGCGCGCTGCAATGCCCGCAGCAAACGAGCGGGAAAACGTGCCCCACCGGCGAGTTCAGCCATGCGGTTCATACCGGAAACACTCGTCACGGGCATGATGCCGGCGATGATCGGCACGGAGATCCCCGCCAGCGCGCAGCGTTCGCGAAAGTCAAAGAAATCACGGTTGTCGAAAAACAACTGCGTGCAGATGTAGTCCGCGCCTGCATCGACTTTCGCCTTGAGGTAATCCATTTCCTTGAGGCGGTTCGGAGTTGCGGGGTGTCCCTCGGGGAATCCGGCCACTCCGATTCCAAACCCACGGGAATCGGGATGCGACGAGAAGGAGCGAATGTAGCGGACCAAGTCGGCAGCCTGCGGGAAAACATCATTCGAGTGGTCATGGTCGGGACGGTCGCGCGGAGGATCTCCACGCAGCGCCAGAATCGCCTTCACTCCTGCCTGGGCATATCTCTCCAAGATGACGTGGATCTCGGCGGCGTCATGCCTCACGCAGGTCAGGTGCGGCACCGGTTCCAGCGAGGTCGTGGATTTCAGGCGGACCACAAGTTCATGTGTGAGTTCCCGCGTTGAGCCACCGGCTCCATAGGTCACACTGACAAAATCCGGCCGAAGGGCTTCCAACTGCCGGATATTCTCGAAGAGAACTTCCAAGCCTTCCGGCGTTTTCGGCGGAAAAAACTCGAACGAAAACGTCGAACGTCCTTGGGCGAGAATATCCGTGATGTGCATTACCAGCCGAGAACTTTCGCGAAGATCAAAGGAGCTACGATGGTGGCGTCGGACTCGATCACATATTTTGGCGTGTTTTCGCCGAGCTTGCCCCAGGTGATCTTCTCATTCGGCACCGCACCGGAGTAACTTCCATAGCTCGTGGTCGAGTCGCTGATCTGGCAGAAATAGCCCCAGAGCGGCACCTCATCGCGGCGCAAGTCCTGGTGCAACATCGGCACGACACAAATCGGGAAGTCCCCGGCGATCCCACCTCCGATCTGGAAAAATCCGATCGATGATTTCGGGCTCGTGACCGTGTACCACTCGGAGAGCGCAATCATGTATTCGATCCCCGTGCGCACGGTGTGGACGTTTTTGATATCCCCCTCGATGCAGTGGGCGGCATACATGTTGCCAAGAGTCGAATCCTCCCACCCTGGCACGATCATCGGCAGATTTTTTTCTTTCGCCGCGAGGAGCCAGCTGCTCTTGGGATCGATCTGGAAGGTGCTTTGAAGCTCCGGCGCGTCGAGGATCTTCCAAAAGAACTCGTGCGGGAAAAACGACTGTCCGGCTTGGTCGGCGGCCATCCACTCGCGGAGAATGACATTTTCAATCCGCCGCATCGCTTCCATTTCGGGGATGCACGTGTCGGTGACCCGGTTCATGTGCCGGTCGAGGAGGGCCTGCTCGTCGGCGGGCGTGAGATCCCGGTAATTCGGAATCCGCTCGTAGAAATCATGCGCCACGAGATTGAAGACGTCCTCTTCCAAATTCGCACCCGTGCAGACGATGGCGTGGACTTTTCCCTGTCGGATCATTTCGGCCAGCGAGATACCGAGTTCGGCCGTGCTCATCGCCCCGGCGAGTGTGAGGAGCATGATGCCCCCCTCGTCCAGGTGACGAATGTAGCCGTCCGCTGCATCCTTGAGAGCCGCCGCGTTGAAGTGGCGGTAGTGGGTGTCGATGAATTGGGAAATGGTGCTCATGAGCTCGCGAAGAATTGAATTTGCAGGGGGGAAGTCAAGCGCGGCGCGGGGTCTGTTCCCACACCCGCGCAACAAGGATTGCGACGACAGCCACCGCGATCACGCCCGCCAAACCGGCCAGACCGGCTGCCGCCGTGGCATTGACGACGCCCGGGATCTCGTAATCCGCCATCGGTCCGAAGAAACCCGCCAGCGGCTCACGGAAAAAGCCGAGATCCAGTGCCGCGCGCTCCAGAGCATCCGGGTGCCCGCTCGCAAACTGGCTGAAGACGGCCGCCACGAAAACCGCGAGGGCAAATGGCACGAGAATTCGCCGAAAATCCGAAGCCGACCGTTCCGGGACGAGACTCAGGACCGCCAAGGTGATCGCCGCCTCTCCCAAACCGATCAGGGCGTGAAGCCCCAGCATGGGCAAGGCCACCGTGAAAAACGAAACCGTCCCCGCGAGCGCCAATTCGCTTGAGACCGCGAGCGCCGCCGCCATCACCGAGGCCCAGGATGCTGCCGCGATTGCCCCGGCATTTGCCCAGCCTGATTTTCCGGCCCGGAGCCGCGAAGCCAGCCACCCACCGAATCCTGCTCCGATCATCGCCATGTTCAGGATGTTCGCTCCGAGCACGGTCAGCCCGCCATCCGCAAAAAGAAAACACTGCACCGCCACCACGAGCGCGACAGAAAGAATGCCGAATGGCGTTCCGAGCAAAATCGACGCGAGGACTCCGCCAACCAAGTGCCCGGATGTCCCGGGCTGGATCGGGAAATTCATCATTTGCGCAGCGAAGACGAGGGCCGTCACCGCCGCGAAGCGACCCGGCGATGGCTTTGTTTCGGCCGTCCGCGCCGCCATGGCGGCACCGGCTATTCCGACCACCGCCACCGCAGCCGTCACCGGACAAACAACCCCTTCCATCATCGTGTTGGAAATATGCATGGCGAAAATCTATCCCCCCACCCGGCTGCCTGTCCACCGGGAAGCAAGGCAGAAAAAATTCTCCGATTTCGTAGCAACGCTATCTCTCGTCCGGAAACCCGCGACGAGATTGATCTGGCAAGTCGCGACGGACATCCAACTGCCCGGGGAGTTTTCACAACGTCCCATGAGAATCCTCTTTGAGTTCCTTTGGCGCGATACGATGGCGGAATCGGGGAAAAATCCGATGGCAGTCGCGCAACCTTTGGTTAATGCTCGGATCATGAAACGGTGGCTGGTCGTTTTTTGTCTTTTTGCAATTCCTGCCGTGGAGGCGTCACCCGCCGGACCGGCGTTCGCGGCCTTCGGAGCCATCGCTTCGCAGCCCTACGGCGCCCAGGCCCGCGTAGTCGAAATTCACGGCGAGCGCGGAGAACCCCAACCGGCGGAGTGGGCAGTCACCCTCCACGATCCGACCGCTCGCGGGGGTGTTCGCGAAATCACGGTCGATCAGGGCAAAATCACCTCCGAACGCACCCCGCTCCGCGGACTCTCCGATGTGAGTACGATGATACCGCTCGACCCCGCCAAACTCGGCGTCGACGCTGACGGGATCTTTCGCATCGCCCAGCGGGAAGCCGTGAAAAACCAGGCGGGATTTCATTGGATCGACTATCGGCTGAAAGTCGACCCGGAGAGCCGGGCTCCCGTGTGGGATGTGAAACTCTTCGACAGCATGGGGGCCGCCGTCGGAACTCTCCGCGTCTCCGCGCAGGGCGGAACGCTCGTCCGTGGGTTCACGCCCGACCCCGACGGCCGCGCCCGAGCCGAAGCGACCCCAAAATCCAGCCGCGTCGGCGGCGTGGTCGGGGAAGTCGCCGACACGGCGGAATCGGTGGCCACCAAGACCAAAAACTCGACCCTTCGCTTCCTTGGGACTGTCCAGGAAGTCCTCGTTGGCGAACGCACGATCGGACCCAAGGAAGACGAGTAACAACGAACCGCCCGGTGCGGCGTTGCTATTCCGGCGGACGGTGTCATCTTCGGGAACTGAACATGGACCAAGCCATCATCGTTCTCGTCATCGTCGGATTCCTCATGATCGCGGCCGAGGTATTTGTTCCCGGCCTCATTCTCGGAGCGCTGGGAGCCCTCTGCCTGATCACCAGCGTCATTCTTTGCTATGTTGCCTATGGACCGCTCGTCGGAACCATGGCGTTTGCCGGTCTCGGCGTCGCGACGCTCACGGGCTTTCTGATTTGGCTGAAGATTTTCCCACACACGCCCATCGGCAGCCGGATGATGCTGCGGAAGTCCCTGCCGGGGAACAATGCGATCCCGAGCGAGCGTCTCGTGGGTGCCCTCGGCGTGGCCATCACTCCGCTTCGACCGGCCGGGACCGCGCGCATCGGCGAGAAACGGGTGGATGTCGTCGCCGAGAGCGGCCTCATCGAGCCCGGCGAGTCCGTCAAGGTCGTCCTGCAGGAAGGGATGCGGGTCGTGGTGCGCCGCACAGAAGCGGCAGGCACTCCAGAAAAACCGGACTGAATTCCTCCGGCGACCGCCCGGCCCAGGCACGGACGAAATCGAGTGGAAAAAACGCCCCGGTCTCAAGCTCCATCGGCGCGGGAAAAAATGGCCCTTCGTGCTCCACACGATAGACCTCGATGAATTCCCATCCCGTGATGGCTGACGGCGTGAGACGGCCGAGGCGGTGGAGCGGCGGGCACTCCACACCGAGCTCCTCAAGAAACTCCCGGCGGGCTGCCTGCTCATAAGTCTCTCCGCTGTCCACATGCCCGGCCGCCGAGGAGTCCCACCGACCGGGATTCCGATCTTTCCAGAGCGAACGCTTTTGCAGGAAAACCTCGCCCCGGGCGTTCATCGCGACCATGTGTACGGCGCGATGCCATAAGTTATTCACATGCACGGTTTTTCGCGTTTCGGCGCGAAGGACCTCATCCTTTTCATTGACGACATCGAAGAGTTCGTCGCCGCTTTGCGCCTCGGCCGGAGCGGCGAGGCGGGTGAGCGTTTCCCATTGGCCAAGCGAGAGCTCTTCCGCCCGCACGGTTTCCGGAACGGCGAGGAACGCGGTGAGTTCCGGCCAGCGATCGCGAAGTTCGGGCAGGAGATTGCGGAGTTGTTTGCGGCGTTCGGAGAAGCCCTTGCGCACAAGGTTTTCGAAGCGCCCCTCATCGAGCGGACCCACCTCCGCGCCCGTCCGCCGCCGCAGGCTCACCACTGCCGAGTCCACATTGGGTGCGGGATAAAAAACGGACGCGGGAAGTTTTTTCAGAAACGACGCTTTCCAACGACGGTTCACACACACGCTCATTGCTCCATAGTCCTTCGTCCGCGGAGCCGCATCCAGACGGCGTGCAAGCTCCAACTGGAGCGTCAGAACAAGCATTGATGCGGGTGAGAGGGCGGAGGTGAATTTTGCGATGAGCGGAGTCGAGATGTAATACGGGAGATTTCCAACCAGCTTCACCGGACCGCGCCCCCAAAGCTCGCGAAGATCAAAATCCAGCGCGTCGATGTGGAACACTCGATTTGTTCCACACTCGTAGCGGGCGCGAAGGTGATCGATGAGACGGGCGTCTTTTTCGATCAGCGTGAGAGTGACCCCGGAGGCGGCAAGGTACTCCGTCAGCGCCCCAAGCCCGGGGCCGATCTCAACAACATGGTCCCCGGGCTGGAGATCGAGTTGCGCCACGATCCATCGGGCGAGATTCTGATCATGCAGAAAATTCTGCCCGAGGCTTCGCGTGGGTGCGGTTTCGAGGGCGGCGAGCGTCTGCTGGATTTCGCTGAGAGTCATGCGTTTGCGAGGGAAATTTCCCGGTGATTCACAACCGGCCTGTGAATAAGAAACCGGGGACGGCGGTCGTTTTTCCCAACTTATTCACAACTCGGTTTCCCGGGCATCGTGAGCCCGTCCGTTTTCTCCGGAGTCACCTCCGGCGTCGAATCCGCCACCTCGGGAGCCGCATTCATCAGGGCTTTGTGGGCAATGCGCGTGATCCACACCGTGACAAGGATCGTGATAAGCAATTCCACCGCATAGGCCGACCACGCCCAGGGGCCTTGGTGAAGCCCGCCCTTCGCCGCTTTGCCAATCACCGACCCCGCATAAGCATACGCCGCACTGATCGGAAGAAACCCAATCCACGAAGCCGCCAAGTATTTCCAAACCGAAATCCGAGAGAGCCCGACCGCGCAACTGACCAGACTGTGCGGCAGCACAGGCGAAATGCGTGTAAGGATGATGAGTTTCCACCCATCCCGCTCCACCGCCCGGTCCAGCGCGCGAAACTTCCGGCCGTGTCCCCACTTCCGCGAAACGAAGCCCCGGAGAAGATAACGGGCCGAAAAGAAATTCGCCCAAGCCCCGGCGACCGAACCCAGCGAAACGAGGATCGTCGCCGGCCAAAACCCGTAAACCGCCCCCGCGCCGAAACTCAACACCGAACCCGGAAGGAAAAGCACGCAGGACAGCGTGTAGAGAAGGATGAACCAAAGCCAGCCGACCCAGCCGCTTTGCTCGATCCAGAGCATCGACTGCTCCATCCACGCGGTCCAGGTCTCGAGCATTTCAGAGCGTTCTCAGATGAAATCCGCCATCGACATTGAAAACCTCCCCGGTGCTGTAAGGGAACGCTCCCGAGGCGATTGAAGTGACGGCGCGGCCGATGTCGTCGGGTTTCCCCCAACGATTGATCGGCGTCAGACCCTCTGCAAAAAGCTTGTCGTATTTTTCCTTCACCGGCCCGGTCATGTCGGTCTCGATGACGCCGGGCCGAACCTCGAAGACCGCGATGCGGAACTCGGCCAAACGCGCCGCGAAGAGCTTCGTCATCATCGCCAACCCCGCCTTCGCCACACAATAGTCGCCGCGGTTCACCGATGCGGTATAGACGGAAATGCTGGTGATGTTGATGATCGCCTTTGGAAACCGCTCGTGCGCCGGCAGCTCACACATCCAACGGGCGGCGAGTTGACTGAGGAAATACGGGCCTTTGAGGTTGATGGCGATCAGTCGGTCAAAACTTTCCTCGCCCGCGTCCAAAAGATCGGCCCGCACATTCGGGGCGACGCCCGCGTTGTTGACCAGCACATCCAGCCGGCCGAACGCCTCCCGCACAAAGCCAACGAGGCGCTCACGATCCGCCGCGAGCGAAATATCCCCTTGGCAGATCTCCACCCGAATCCGCCCCTGTCCGGCCTCCGCGCAGAGCACCTGACATTCGCGGGCGGCGGCTTCGTTGCCAGCGTAGTTGATGACGAGATCATGCGTGCCGGCCTTGGCCAGCGTGAGGGCGATGCCGCGGCCGATACCGCGGGACGCGCCGGTGATGAGCGCGACGGGATTCATGATTGGAGCTTCTTTTCAAGGATTTCTCCCGCTAGGGCCGGGTTGGCTTTCCCTTTGGAGAGCTTCATCACCTGGCCCTTGAGAAAATTCACCGCGGCGACCTTGCCGGCTTTGTAATCGGCGACCGGACCGGGATTGGCGGCAATCACCTGATCCGCCAGTGCTTCAATGGCGCCGGTGTCACTTTCCTGCTTGAGACCCTTTTCTTCGACGATCACCGGGGCGCGTTTGCCCGTTGAGAACATGTCCGCGAAGACTTCCTTGCCCTGTTTGGAAT